>JAESRW010000056.1 GCA_016764395.1 Flavobacteriales bacterium | reverse complement strand
TACCCAGTATCCAGTACCCAGTACCCAGTACCCAGTACCCAGTACCCAGTACCCAACACCCAGCATCTAGTACCCAGTATCCAGTACCCAGCACCCAGCATCTAGTACCCAGCATCTAGTACCCAGCATCCAGCACCAAGCATCCAGCATCCAGCACCCCACCAATGAAAGAAGACTTTCTGCACCATCTCTGGAAATACCGCAATCTTACTTCTCAAATTCAATTCTCCAGTAAAGGTCAGCGCATTGAGATT
The DNA here is from genome assembly GCA_016764395.1 of Flavobacteriales bacterium. Lineage (GTDB taxonomy): Bacteria > Bacteroidota > Bacteroidia > NORP154 > NORP154. The sequence goes on along the minus strand of JAESRW010000056.1, from coordinate 12,406 downwards.
ATTCATCCGGGCTGGCACAACCGTGACGCAGGACCGGACTTCTTTAATGCGCGTATCCGCATCGACGGATTGGAATGGGCGGGCAATGTTGAGCTGCATGTGAAATCTTCTGATTGGGTCACCCATGGCCATTCCAGCGACCGTGCCTATGACAGTGTGATTCTTCACGTAGTTTATGAGGATGACCAACCGGAAAAGCTCCGTGATGTGCACTTTCCAACCCTGGCTTTAAAAGGTTGTGTGGACGTCTCGGTCATGGATAAATATGAGGCCTTAAAGCGCAACGAGAGCTTCGTTCCTTGTGCTTCAGCTATAAGTGGCATTTTAGACAATAAGGCATTGATCAGTAGTTATATGGAGCGCCTGTTTGTAGAGAAGCTGGAATTTAAAGTAGCGTTAATTACCAAGTTGTTGAAGGTCAATAATGGAGACTGGAATGAGACCTATTATCAATGGCTTGCAAGGAGTTTTGGCTTGGGTAAAAATCGGCTACCGTTTGAGTTGTTGGCGCGTTCCGTTCCGCTTTCAATTCTTGAAAAAGAAGGTTATAAATTGGAGCAACTTGAAGCGTTGTTCTTTGGGCAGGCGGGATTCCTTTTTGATAAGGCAGAAGACCCATACACAGCTCAGCTACAGGGCCGTTACAGGTCCCTACGCTGTAAATACGAGTTGGAACCTTTAGATGCACATCTTTGGAAATTTTCCCGCCTGCGGCCCGGCAATTTCCCAACCCTGAGAATCGCCCAATTTGCGGCTTTAGTGCATGCGAAAAGCGCCGGGCTACAGCAGGTGGTTGAAATGGAAAATATAAACGTGCTATACCAATGCTTCAAGTTGAAGGCAGCTAACTACTGGTCCACACATTCAAAATTCGGCCGAGCGGCTTCACACAGGCCGATCAAATTGGGGCAACAATCGGTTGATTCAATCTTGATCAATGCAGTACTACCGATACTTTTTGCGTACGGCAGAAAAGTGGATCGATTGGATTTAGAAGAGAGGGCGATTTCGCTGATGGGAGCTATTAAGACGGAGTCCAATACCATCCTTTCCAGTTGGAAGGAACTGGGGTTATCGACCGGTTCTGCCATGGAGTCTCAAGCCCTGATCCATCTGAAAAAGGAGTATTGCGATCATAAAAAATGCCTATCTTGTGCCATCGGTGCGGCCATATTAAAGTAGTTTTTGATAGCGATGATAAATGATATTATATGTTATTTCGAGAGGTTCGCATTTGGCGTCTGTGCCTGGTGGGGTGATAAGCTTGGGATTAAATCTTCCAGCATTCGCATGTTCTTCATCTATCTTTCCTTTCTTACTTTTGGTTCGCCTCTGATCATTTACCTGATTATGGCCTTCATTCTAGAACATAAGAAGTTCTTTAAGATCCGTAAAAAGCGCCCTTCCATTTGGGATTTGGAGTAGCATTCTTGGAATGAGGATGTTCAGTTTCATTTAAAGTTGCCCTGATTGTTCCCTCGGGCAAAATGCATACATTTGCAACTTTCAAATTCAAGCAGCTTTCTATGAGATACTTCAAAACCATTGTTCTTGCATTGTGCCTCCCTTTTCTTGCCGTCGCTCAAAATGATGAGACGCCCAAAGCTGAATCGGATTGGGTACAAACACTGAGCGACAATATTAACAGTGCGCTCAAAACGCCTTCTGATCATGTTGTAAATGCGGTATTTTATTCGCTCAAGCTTGATGAACAGGGACATATTAAGGATTATGATCATGAAGTTCATGGTCAGTTAGCAAGTGATGCCACCATTACGCTGGTCTCAGATGATGGTGAGAAGACCATGACCAAAGCGGAATTTGACGCATGGATTGCAGAGAATCATATCAAAGTGCAAGGTGAGACCTTCTACACGGACGGAGGAAAGCTTTTTAAACAAGAAGTGCCATTGGTACTTGTTTGGTTGATTGCCGGTGCGATATTCTTCACGATTTATATGAAGTTCGTGAACATCAAGGGGTTTAGATTGTCTTTGGATATCGTTAGAGGCAAATACACGAATCCTGATGAACCGGGACAAGTTTCTCACTTTCAGGCGTTGACTACCGCTTTATCAGGTACAGTTGGGCTCGGTAATATTGCGGGAGTAGCTGTTGCTGTCGCAGTTGGCGGTCCTGGAGCCACCTTCTGGATGATTCTGGCCGGAATTCTCGGCATGTCTACCAAATTTGTGGAGTGTACTTTAGGTGTAAAATTTAGGAATGAGAATCCTGACGGCTCTGTTTCAGGTGGCCCCATGTATTACCTCAGTAAGGGATTAAAAGAAAAGGGCAAAGGACCCTTGGGTAAAGTACTGGCTGGGTTTTTTGCAGTCATGTGTATTGGGGGATCTTTCGGAGGTGGAAATATGTTTCAGGCCAATCAGGCAAGTGCTCAATTTACCAACCTTTCATGGTTTGAGGGTACCTTCATGGCAGGGAATGGTGGTGCTGTGCTCTTTGGAATTATCATGGCCATTGCAGTTGCTATTGTGATTATAGGAGGAATCAAGAGCATTGCGAATGTGACAGATAAGATCGTACCGTTTATGTGTGGAATTTATGTCGTTTCAGCCTTGGCTGTTTTGGGTTATCATGTTGCTGATATTCCAGGGGCATTTGGGCAAATTTTCGCCGGTGCCTTTAGCCCAGCAGCAATGTATGGAGGAATCATCGGAGTCTTGATTCAGGGATTCAGAAGAGCGGCATTTTCGAATGAAGCTGGGATAGGTTCAGCAGCAATCGCCCACTCCGCGGTAAGAACTAAAGAGCCAATCACTGAGGGCCTCGTAGCGCTTTTGGAACCGTTTATTGACACGGTCGTCGTTTGTACAATGACTGCCCTGGTTCTTGTTATCACTGGAGTTTACACAGATACATCGGTCGCAGGTGTTGAAATGACCTCGGTGGCTTTTGAGAGTGTCTTTGGAAACGTCGCAGCTGTCATATTGACTTTGGCCGTTGTACTCTTCGCTTTTTCAACCATGATTTCCTGGTCGTATTATGGATTAAAGGCCTGGGGTTATCTTTTTGGGGAATCCAAAATGGTTCAAGCGATTTACAAGGTGTTGTTCTGCGTATTTGTATTTATCGGAGCCATCATGGCATTGGATCCAGTGATAGGATTTTCGGATGCCATGATATTCGCGATGTGCTTTCCCAATATATTGGGGCTGTACATACTGGCACCCGGAATTAGAAATGACATGAACTCATTTTTTAATCGCATTAAGAGTGGCGAGATAAAGAGATACGAGTAAGCAGCGAAATGCTCTTCGTTTTTCTCTGAAGATGTTGGGATTTACAGTTTCTCATCTGACATCAATATGTCCAACTTCTTTAAAGAGTACCTGGCCTTCAGCAAAAAGGAGCGCAACGGTCTGCTCCTGCTGCTCACGTTAATCCTTCTAGTTGTAGTATACCTCAATATCGATTTCCATCACGAGCTCGATGACAATACGGATATGGTTGAGTTTGAAAGTGACTTGGCTGCGCTTTCTGAAGCGTCCAGGAGGCCTACTAAAAAATATAGGTCTCAATACGATGATCCAGGCGATGAGAAGGGGGTAACCGATAGGAAGTCGGCCCCTTATGTATTCCATCAATTTGATCCCAACTTTGTGAGCGATGATGAATGGAAAGAAATGGGATTAAAGCCATGGCAAATTAAGGGGATCAGAAACTACCGGAAAAAAGCGGGCGACTTTAAATCTCCCAAGCAATTCGCCAAGCTGAATGTCGTTACGGAGGCGTTCTTTGAGCAAGTACAACCCTATTTGGTCTTTAACTTGAACACAAGCGCTCCTCAATCTCCGGAAAACGGGGAGCAGCAGGAAGMGGGCGAGGAACTGGAAGAAGCGGTTGCGCTCTCMATTGAGCTCAATTCAGCAACCGCCCACATGTTGACGGATCTCAAGGGAATTGGTCCTGCGTAYTCCAATAGRATCGTAAAATACAGGAATTGGCTAGGCGGATTTCTCAACTTTGAGCAATTACTTGAAGTATATGGTTTAGAGGATTCTCTTTACAGGAAAATCATCCCTTTTCTAACCTTGGATACCGCACGGGTTGACAGAATCAATATCAACAAGGTAATGATCGCTGAGCTGCAGAAACATCCTTATATAAAATGGCATGTGGCCACAGCAATTGTCAATTACCGAGATCAGCATGGACCCTATAAATCGATAGCAGATATCAAGAAAACTGATTTGGTAAGTGCGGAATTATATCGTAAAATTGCACCCTATTTTTTCGTCAATAATTCTACAACTACCAGATAACGCTAGCATATGAATTTCGCAGAAACAGAAGATCAAAAAGCCATCGGTGAGATGGTTAGAAAATTTGCGGAAAAGCATATCCGGCCCAAAATGATGGAATGGGATGAGTCCCAGGAATTTCCGGTGGATGTCTTCAAGAAAATGGGAGAGATTGGCTTGTTGGGCGTACTGGTGCCAACCGAATATGGAGGCTCCGGGTTCACTTATACAGATTATGTTACTGCCATAGTAGAACTTTCAAAAGTATGCGGATCGATTGGCYTGTCTATGGCCGCACACAACTCTTTGTGCACGGGGCACATATTGCAATTTGGTTCGGAAGATCAAAAACAAAGATGGCTTACCAAGCTGTCAACCGGCGAATGGATTGGAGCATGGGGCTTGACGGAGCCAAATACAGGCTCAGATGCCATGAATATGCAATGTACAGCTGTTCAGGACGGAGACGACTGGGTGATCAATGGAGCAAAATGTTGGATTACGAACGGAGYYTRCRSGGMTKWWRMSRTKKTGMTGSTYARAAMKRRWGWMRWTYGWKMCYCYCWYRKWRKYACSRCMKYYRTMRTMRWRAWSRKAMCASYMKKRYWSCAATCCGGGCGCAAGGAGAATAAATTAGGTATGAGGGCTTCTGAAACGACTGAGCTCCTCTTCGACAATTGCAGGATACCGAAAGAGAATGTATTGGGTGATGTGGGCGAAGGTTTTATCCAGGCGATGAAGGTACTGGATGGTGGACGAATATCCATTGCCTCTTTGGGGGTCGGCATTGCAAAGGGAGCCTATGAAGCGGCCCTTCAATACGCGCAAGAGCGGGAGCAATTCGGAAAGCCGATAGCTTCATTTCAAGGAATCTCGTTCAAGCTAGCCGACATGGCTACTGAGTTAGAGGTTGCTGAACTACTTACTTACCAGGCTGCTGACCTAAAGGATAGGGGAGAGAAGGTTACCAAAGAATCTGCGATGGCTAAATATTACTCTTCGGAGGTGGCAGTAAGCGTTGCCAATGATGCGGTACAGATTTTCGGGGGATATGGATATACTAAGGATTTTCCGGTTGAGAAGTTTTACCGTGATTCTAAACTTTGTACCATTGGTGAGGGTACCTCGGAGATTCAGAAGATAGTCATAGGAGGCCAGATTCTGAGTTGAGTAAATCATGTTGGTGGTAGGCAGTAACCGGGCATGCGGATGCTGACACAGAATAAATCAACAGTTCAACAAACATTTGCATAATTAATCAAGCATATCTACCTTTGCAGCCTCAATAGAGAAAAACGATTTAGAATGATCATTGTACCCGTAAAAGAAAAAGAGCCAATCGAAAGAGCTCTGAAGAAGTTCAAAAAGAAGTTCGAAAAGACTGGTGTAATCAGGGCATTGCGTGCACGCAAGCAATTCACCAAGCCTTCTGTTGTACGTCGCGAGCTGCTTCAAAAAGCCGCATATGTCCAGGGCTTAAGAGACGAAGAAGCCGGGCTCTAGCCTGGATCCAAACGTCTTTTTTTACCGATTTATACCTGTCGATACGGGTTCACATGTTGAGTTTAGCACACAAGCTATATGCTTGGGTGCCGTGTAACCTATTTATTGGTTGACAGGCATTCCCTTTTATATCCACGTAAGTTTCCCATTCTTCCTTTGACTTAGATGAGCGTAATTTGCTGATACCTGCAGTCAGGGAGCTCTGTCTTTTATTCCTCTACTCGCCTTAGGGCCGGCTTGATCACTCCATATTCAGCACTTACGGAATACCTCCCTGTCAATTAACTCTTTATTAAAACACCCCTCTGCCTTCGGCCATCCCTTCCCTATTCTTGAAATACAAATAGGGCAATTATTTTCAAACATTCCCAGTTCCACATACGTATATTAGCGGAAGTTCGTGATGAGTTAAGTCGCTTCATGGGAAATGTTTTACCGCTATGTCAAGGAATAAGTTTATAAGCTTTCTGAAGAATGAAAAGCGCTATTCGCCACTAACCCTATCTGCTTATAATACGGATCTCACCCAGTTTTACAACTTTGTTAAAGCGCAGTACGAGCTTTCTGAAATTGAAGGAATAAGCCACGGAATTATCAGGTCCTGGATTGTGAATATGATTGATGCTGATATCTCCACAAGATCGGTTAATCGGAAGATTACAACACTGAAATCATACTATAGGTTTTTGTTGCGGGAGGGGATCGTCGAAAAGAATCCAATGTTGAAGATTCTCTCACCTAAAACAGCTAAAAAATTGCCAGTCTTTGTTGACCAATCTAGCATGGATGAATTGTTGGATGGGGTCGTGTTTGAGGAAGATGCAAAGGGAATGCGAGACAAGCTCATCATTCTTTTGCTTTATTCAACCGGTATTCGCCTTTCAGAACTTATCAACATAAAAGTATTGGATATAGATTTCTATAACTGCACGCTTAAAATACTGGGAAAAGGGAATAAAGAACGGATTTTACCGTTCTCTGAATCATTGAAAAGTGATATTGAAAAGTACATCAATGAGGTGCAACCCATTGAGTGGTTGTTCGTCACAGATAAGGGTAAAAAACTCTATGCAAAATTAGTGTATAGACTGGTAAATTCTTACCTTAGCAAGGTGACCACCATTAGTAAAAAGAGTCCGCATGTATTACGCCACACGTTTGCAACTCACATGTTGAATAATGGTGCGGATTTAAATGCAATAAAGGAATTTTTGGGACATGTAAGCTTATCAGCAACTCAGGTCTACACACACAATACGATCAAGAAGCTAACGAATATTTACAAGCAAGCACATCCTAAGGCTTAATTTAACACATGTATTATGAATATTAAGTTACACACAGTCGGAATTGATGCGGATGATTATTTAAATGATTTCGTTCAAGAAAGGGTTGATAAACTAGAGTTATTCTATGATAGAATCGTTGGAAGTGAAGTRTTCCTTCGAATAGATGGCGTTAGTAAAACAGATGATAAGGTAGCTGAGATCAAAATGATGATCCCTGGTAAAGAGCTTTTCGCTAAAAAACAGGGCAAGTCTTTTGAAGAGGCTATCGACTTAGCAGTTGAAGCACTCAAGCGGCAGTTGCAAAAGCAAAAACAAAAGGCGCAATCCAAAAAGTCAGTGCCGTTACTTTAGTTTTCGGGGCTTATTTTTAGCTAAAATCTTGTGCTCCCGCACTCCAGAAAAAACTATCCTGAATAGTTTGCAATAAACTATATAGTTTTATACCTTTGCATTCCTTTTTGCAGAGGGTGTTTCTTTTTAAGGATGAGTTTATGCAGGAAATTTAGAGAGGTGATCCTTGATTTTTGAACTTTGTTCAGGATGAAAATCGTCTTTTCTTGCCAATGTAGCTCAGCTGGCTAGAGCCGCTGATTTGTAATCAGCTGGTCGGGGGTTCGAGTCCCTCCATTGGCTCACAACGCACACGAGAAAAGATCTCTTCAGCAAAAAGGCAATTAAAAATCAATGATTTTCAACAATGATTGATTTTTAGGGGAGATACCGAAGTGGTCAAACGGGGCAGACTGTAAATCTGCTGGCTTACGCCTTCGCAGGTTCGAGCCCTGCTCTCCCCACGAGGGCACCTTAGCGTTAGCGGCGGTGTCCGAGGGAACCTTAGCTTCGGCGGTGGTGTCCAGAGTGTGCTGACATTGAGGTGGAGGCGTTAAAAGTTGGGAGGGAGTGCCAGAACACACTTCTCGATGTTATGGAAAGAGTTCTTTATATATTGAAAAGAGATTTGCGGGAGTAGCTCAGCTGGCTAGAGCATCAGCCTTCCAAGCTGAGGGTCGAGGGTTCGAATCCCTTTTCCCGCTCAATAAAATTTCGGCTTTTATTACGCAAGCCGTTGTAGCTCAGCGGTAGAGCACTTCCTTGGTAAGGAAGAGGTCATGGGTTCAATTCCCATCATCGGCTCTAGTTTTGAGTCCGAGTATTTATAAAAGGTTTAATTAATTATTGACAACAACAACGAGTAAAAAAAAGGAAAATGAGTAAAGAGAAATTTGACAGGTCCAAACCACACCTTAATGTAGGTACGATTGGACACGTAGATCACGGAAAAACAACTTTGACAGCAGCAATCACAACCGTACTTGCAAAAGAAGGATTATCGGAAGTGCGATCGTTTGATTCGATCGATAATGCTCCTGAAGAGAAGGAAAGAGGTATTACCATTAATACTTCGCACGTTGAGTATACAACGGCAACTCGTCACTATGCTCACGTTGACTGTCCAGGTCACGCCGACTATGTGAAGAACATGGTTACAGGTGCTGCTCAAATGGACGGTGCGATTCTCGTTGTTGCCGCAACTGACGGCCCTATGCCTCAAACTAGAGAGCATATTCTACTTGCTCGTCAGGTAGGAGTTCCTGGTATCGTTGTTTTTATGAATAAAGTTGACCAGGTTGATGATCCTGAGCTTCTTGAATTGGTAGAGATGGAGATTCGCGAATTGCTTTCTTTCTACGAATTTGACGGTGACAACATTCCTGTCGTTCAAGGTTCTGCGTTGAACGCACTGAATGGAGATGCCGAGGCAGAAGCTCAAATTATGGAGCTGATGAAGCAAGTTGATGAGTACATTGCCATACCAGAACGAATGGTTGATAAAGATTTCTTGATGCCTGTTGAGGATGTATTCTCAATTACTGGTAGAGGAACGGTAGCAACAGGTCGAATTGAGTCTGGAGTAGTAAATACTTCTGATGAGGTGATGATTGTGGGTATGRGTGCTGAAGNNNRYRMWAARACYACMATWACWGGYGTTGAGATGTTCAGAAARATWTTGGACAGAGGWGARGCWGGTGAYAAYGTTGGYCTWCTSCTWMGRGGTRTTGATAAAGAYSARATCAGCCGMGGAATGGTWATHGCVAARAYKGGRTCTGTTACVCCRCATACTGARTTCAAAGCWGARGTHTATATTYTGAARAAGRAHGARGGTGGHCGWCAYACDCCTTTYCAYAATAARTACMGWCCWCARTTYTTCYTAAGRACWACWGATGTDACTGGTGAGATTATTTTRGAWGARGGTAGAGAAATGGTTATGCCTGGTGRYAAYGTRAGYATCACKGTRMATCTWATTKCKCCTGTYGCAATYARYAAAGGAYTKCGWTTYGCRATGAGAGAAGGKGGWAGAACTGTTGGTGCWGGACARGTTACRGARATTATTAANNNDWAWWDHRTWAGGTAAAGGATTGGTCACTACACGGGTGTAGCTCAATTGGTAGAGTAGTGGTCTCCAAAACCATTGGTTGGGGGTTCGAGTCCCTTCACCCGTGCAAAAANAGCTGAGTGGTGAGTGTAAAAGGATATATAGARGAAACYGTTAATGAGTTGTTGCATAAGGTTTCTTGGCCTACDTGGAGTGARCTTCARAGTAGTGCMATTGTTGTTGCCATYGCTTCCTTGATGATAGCAGYRGTGATATATGYCATGGATAAGTCGTTTTCGRMAATWATGGRWYTACTRTAYAGTGTATAGTRKATTCTSGRCCAACTCAACCWDAMNTAAACCAATAAAAKCAATTWCAANTTGACAGTTTCWACAGATACAAGTAAGAAATGGTATGTGGTCCGSGCCATCAGTGGCAAGGARCGCAARATCAARGAAATGATYGAACTTGAGATCAAYAGGATGAAATTGGACCGTCATCTMGCTCARGTGYTSATWCCWACTGAAAAGGTATATCAAATCAAACARGGTAAGAAGGTYAGCAAGGAACGTAACTATTTTCCTGGTTATGTATTAATTGAGGCCAACTTAACTGGAGAAGTACCGCATGTTATTAAATCTGTCAATGGGGTAATTGGTTTTTTGGGTACCAAAAGTGGAGATCCGGTACCACTGAGACAATCTGAAGTAAACAGGATATTGGGTCAGGTTGATGAACTGGAGGACAGTGATGAAGAACTCACAATCCCTTTCATAGTTGGAGAGTCAGTCAAAGTAATAGACGGGCCGTTCAATAGCTTCACCGGTATTATTGAAGAAGTACACAAGGAGAAGAAGAAATTGAAAGTGATGGTAAAGATCTTCGGAAGAAAAACTCCTTTGGAGCTCAATTATATGCAAGTAGAAAAAGAGTCTTAATTGACGCTTATAATATATAAGACAAATAGCCATGGCTAAAGAGATAATAGGATTAATTAAACTTCAGATCAGAGGGGGAGCTGCAAATCCAGCACCACCGGTAGGCCCTGCATTGGGTGCTAAAGGGGTGAATATTATGGAGTTTTGCAAGCAATTCAATGGACGAACTGAGGACAGAAAGGGAAGGGTACTTCCTACGGTTATAACGGTGTACGCTGATAAGTCTTTTGACTTCGTAATTAAAACTCCTCCCGCGGCGGTACAAATTCTTGAAGCGTTGAAGCTAAAGTCTGGGTCAGGTGAGCCGAATAGGCACAAAGTGGGTAACGTATCCTGGGATCAACTCAGAACCATAGCCGAAGATAAAATGGCGGATCTCAATGCTTTTTCTGTGGAGTCTGGCATGAGAATGATGGCTGGAACCGCTAGAAGTATGGGAATTCGTGTTAAAGGTGGTAATCCACCCGAATAAATATTTGAGATGGCAAAGTTATCTAAGAAGAGAAAAGTAGCAGTCGAAAAAATCGATGCTGATAAGTTGTATGAATTACACGCAGCAGCTCAATTGCTAAAGGAAATTACAAGCACCAATTTCGACTCATCGGTTGATGTGGATATGCGATTGGGTGTGGATCCAAGAAATGCAAATGAGATGGTTCGAGGCGTAACAACCTTGCCACACGGTACTGGTAAGGACCTCAAGGTGCTTGCGCTATGCCCAGCTGACAAAGAGGAAGAGGCCAAAGCAGCGGGTGCTGATTACGTGGGTTTGGAGGAATATATTACTAAGATCAAAGGTGGCTGGACCGATATTGATGTGATCGTTACGATGCCAGCCGTGATGCCCAAAATTGGTGCATTAGGAAAGATCTTGGGGCCAAGGGGGTTGATGCCAAATCCTAAGTCGGGAACGGTAACGCCAAACATTGGCAAAGCCATTGAAGAAGTCAAGAAAGGTAAAATTGATTTCAAAGTGGACAAAGGAGGAATCATTCACGCGCAAGTGGCGAAAGTATCCTTTGACGAGCAAAAAATTGTGGAGAATGCTAGGGAATTAATTCAAACAGTAGTGAAGTTGAAGCCTAGCTCTACTAAGGGAACATATATCAAAAGTATTACGCTATCTAGTACCATGAGTCCTGGAATTAAGATAGATCCTAAGTCGATTGATTAAATTTTGGAATAATGACAAGGCAAGAAAAAGACCAGTTCATTGATAGCATAGCGGAACAATTAGACGCCAATAAGAATTTATACTTGGCAGATGTTTCAGGTATGACTGTCGGTGCTTCAAATGATCTAAGAAGATTGTGTTTTAAGAAAGGTGTGCAACTTAGGGTTGTGAAAAACACACTTCTTAAAAAAGCAATGGAGAAGGTGGAAGGTAACTACGAAGAGTCGTATGACATCTTAGTGGGCAATACGGCCTTGATGTTCTCTGAATCAGGGAGCTTACCGGCAAAGGTGATAAAAGAGTTTAGAAAGAAGAGCGATAAACCGCTGCTCAAAGGGGCCTATGTTGAGGAGTCATTCTATGTGGGTGATGATCAGGTTGATGCACTCGCAGCGATCAAGTCCAAGGACGAGTTGATAGGCGAGATTATCGGCTTATTGCAGTCACCAGCCAAGAACGTTATTTCTGCGTTGCAGTCTGGAGGAAGTAACCTCTCTGGTATTCTCAAAACTTTGGCTGAAAGGCCTGAGGGTTCGGTCGTGACGCCTGTTGGGGCATCGGCGAAAGAGGAAGCTGCAGGGGGAGAAAAGACAGAGGAGAAATCAGAAGCTCCGACAGAAGGATCTGCGGCCTCATCGGAAGGTGAAGACACAGACAAAAAAGACTAATTATATAGTACAAAGAGATCATTTCAATAATAACTAAGTAAACAATTAAAATTATCATAATGGCAGATTTGAAAGACTTTGCAGATCAGTTGGTTGGACTAACTGTGAAAGAAGTGAATGAACTGGCTCAAATACTCAAAGACGAGTATGGTATTGAGCCTGCAGCAGCGGCAGCTCCGGCAGCAGTAGCTGGTGGTG
>JAESRW010000055.1 GCA_016764395.1 Flavobacteriales bacterium | reverse complement strand
GACGGGCACGCAACCGACAGTTTAACGCTGATGACCTGTCCGGCTCCTATTGTTCCTGCCATGTATTTTGGAGGCATTGAAGACGGGCACGGAACCGACAGTTTAACGCTGATAACCTGCCCCGCCCCGGTGGTGCCTGCCATGTATCTTGGTGGCATTGAGGATGGTTTTTCAGGTGTTTTTGCAACACCCTCTTGTGGCTCAGGAGTCAATTTTACCGGCTCACCCTTATCCGTATGTCCGGGAGACACCGTCTTTTTTACAGACCTCACAACAGACGGCCCCTTTATATGGTCATGGACTTTTGTTGGAGGAACTCCCGCATCTTCAACAGCGCAAAACCCTATGATAGTGTATAGCACACCTGGCACTTATGATGTGAAGCTGGTAGCCACCAACGGTCTTGGAACTGACAGTGTAACGCAAGTAGGTTTTGTTACTGTAAATACGCTTCCAACTCCAGTAATAGTCACTGCTGATACCACCATTTTTTGCCAGGGAGACAGCGCCGTATTGGATGCAGGGGCTGGCTTTACGGGTTACTTATGGTCAAATGGAGATACCACTCAGACTACGACAATAAAAATTTCCGGAAACTATATGGTTACGGTTACGGATGTAAATTCTTGCAACGGAACATCAACACCTGATACAGTTACAGTGATACCCTCGCCACCCGCGTTCATTACTCCAAGTCCAATTGGTCCATACTGTATAGGGGACACGGTGATTTTAACTGCCAATCCTGCTGATATTTATTCATGGTCACCGGGTAGTGATACGACCCAGGCGATCACGGTAACAGCATCAGGCAGTTATTTTGTAACGCTCACTGATACTTTAACCGGGTGCAGCGCGACCTCTGCACCAGAAACGGTAATAGTTGGTGCTCCTCCAACAGCTGTGATAACACCTGGTGGGCCCACTACCTTCTGCCAGGGCGATTCCGTAATATTGACAGCCGGCCCGGCGGATACCTATTCCTGGTCACCAGGCGGTGATACGACCCAGGCTATCACGGTGACCGCATCGGGCAGTTACTTTGCTACGCTTACGGACACTTCGACAGGTTGCAATGCCACGTCTTCGCCGGAAACGATAATAGTGGGGGCGGCTCCAATTGCAAGTATTACCCCAAGTGGCCCCACAACTTTCTGTCAGGGCGACTCTATAGTGCTTACAGCCAGTCCGGCTGATAGCTATTCCTGGTCACCCGGCGGTGATACAACTCAGGCGATCACGGTGACCGCATCGGGCAGTTACTTTGCTACGCTTATGGACACTTCGACGGGTTGCAGTGCCACCTCTGCACCGGAAACAATTACAGTTACGTCAGCTCCAACAGCCGTTATTACACCAAGTGGTTCTACAACTATATGCCAGGGCGATTCAGTGATATTAACCGCAAGCCTTGCGGATAACTACGCTTGGTCACCGGGAGGCGATACGACGCAGGCCATCACGGTATCAACAGCTGGTAGCTATTTAGTGACACTGACAGATACCGCTTCCGGATGCAGCGCAACCTCGGCTCCCGTAACAGTATCAGTAGGAGCAGCACCCATTGCGTCCATTACACCAGGCGGACCAACAAGCTTTTGCCAAGGTGATTCTGTATTGCTAACTTCTAGCCCTGCAAATAGCTATTCCTGGTCACCGGGAGGAGATACGACGCAAACCATTTCCGTATCAACCGCCGGAAGTTATTTTGTCACCCTGACAGATACAAGCACCGGGTGTAGTGTTACTTCCGCGCCGGAAACCGTTACCGTCGGAGCAGCGCCAGTTGCCACCATTACTCCAAGTGGCTCCACCAATTTTTGTCTGGGTGACTCAGTGGTATTAACAGCAAGCATTTCCGATATCTACTCCTGGTCACCAGGGGGAGATACGACCCAAGTCGTCACGGTATCAACGGCAGGCAGCTATGTTGTTACATTGACAGATACAGCGTCCGGATGCAACGCAACATCCGCTCCTGTGACAATAACAGTAGGAGCAGCCCCTACTGCGTCCATTACTCCCAGTGGCCCTACAAGCTTTTGCCAGGGTGATTCCGTCGTATTGACAGCCAGTCCTGCAGATGAATACACTTGGTTACCTGGTGGTGACACAACACAAGCGATTATCGTATCTACGGCTGGTAGTTATTTTGTCACCTCGACAGACACAGCCTCTGGATGTAGCGCCACCTCCGCTCCGGAAACGGTAACTGTTGGAGCAGCACCAACCGTGGCCATCACAGCAAGTGGCCCAACAAGCTTTTGCCAAGGCGATTCTATCTTACTAACAGCCGGACCGGCAGATAACTATTCCTGGTCACCTGGGGGTGATACGTCTCAGACAATTACAGTAACAACCACCGGAAGTTATTTTGTTACATTGACGGATACCGCTTCGGGATGCAGCGCCACATCGGCACCCCTTACGGTAACGGTAGGAGCAGCGCCAACAGCGTCCATTACTACAAGCGGCCCTATGAGCTTTTGCCAAGGTGATTCAGTCATATTGACGGCTGGACCTGCGAATAACTATACCTGGTCACCAGGTGGTGACACAACACAAGCCATTACCGTATCAGCTGCTGGAAGTTATTTTGTTACCGCGACGGATACCGCCACTGGCTGCAGTGCCACTTCTGCTCCTGAGACAATAACGGTAGGTTCTGTACCAACGGCAACCATTACACCAAGCGGTACAACGGCCTTTTGTCAGGGTGATTCAGTCATGTTAACAGCCGGGCCGGCAGATAATTACACATGGTCTCCCGGTGGAGAGACGACCCAATCTATAACGGTATCTACATCTGGTAGTTATTTTGTTACACTAACAGATACAGCGACAACATGCAGCGTTACCTCGGCTCCTGAAGCAGTCACTGTAGGAACAGCGCCAACCGCGTCCATTACCCCAAGTGGGGCAACGAGCTTCTGCCAGGGTGATTCCGTGGTATTAACAGCGAATCCAGCAGATAGCTACTTATGGTCTCCAGGAGGTGAAACGACACAGGCCATCACGGTAAAAACGGCGGGTAGTTACTTTGTTACATTGACCGATACAGCGACAGGATGTAGCAGTACCTCCTCACCAGAATCAGTCACAATAGGGGCATCTCCGACAGCAGCCATCACAGCGAGTGGCTCAACTAACTTTTGCCAAGGAGGTTCGGTGGTATTAACCGCCAATACAGCCGATAATTATTTGTGGACGCCAGGTGGTGATACGACCCAGTCAATCACTGTATCTGCTTCGGGAACATATGCCGTTCTTGTATCAGACAGCAGCGGCTCCTGTTTTGGGACCGACAACATCCTTGTTTCAGTTAATGCCCTTCCTGTAGCCGACGCAGGACCTGATGAAAGTACGACGCAAGACTCCTGTGTGGTGTTGAACGCAACTGGCGGAATCGGATACGTATGGTCACCATCCACCAATTTAACTGATCCCAATACGCAAAGTCCAACGGCCTGTCCCGGTGAAACCAGCGTTTTCTATGTAACCGTAACGGATATCAATGGTTGCTCGGCTTTAGACTCAGTGACGATCACAATTATTGAAGACAGCCCTGTTGCAAGTGTTCTCTCTATTCCCAACACTTTTACACCGAACGGAGATGGCAAGAATGAAATGTGGGTAATAAGAACTATTGAACAGTTTCCTACAAATGTTGTGAACGTATATAACCGTTGGGGAGACAAGGTTTTCAGTGCCAATCCTTATTTGAACGAATGGGACGGCTCTAGTTTGGGCAAACAGCTGCCAGATGCAACTTATTATTACATCGTTGACCTAGGAGATGGTACCCCAGCGTTTAGGGGCACGATTACGATCATTAGATAACGTATAAATGAATAACCATGATGATGTGTAGAACTATCCTTATACTATTCGTTTTGATTCAGGCAGGAGAAGCTTTTTCTCAGCAATTACCAGGATTCAGCCAATATATGTTAAATCATCTTGCCATCAATCCGGCGGCAGCCGGTAATAAGGACCGTTTTGTAGCCCGGCTTGGCTACCGCAATCAATGGACAGGGTTTGATGGGGCACCGGAAACCGGAGTCTTGAGTGTTCATGGGAATTTGAATGAATCTGCGAATTCTATAGGGGGCTTTCTTTATAATGACGCCACAGGGCCCACGAAGAGAACAGGGTTAAACCTGGCCTATTCGTATCGCATCTCTTTAGGTGGAACATCCAAAGGGAATAAATGGTCCGGGAACATTTTGGCCTTTGGAATACAGGGTGGGGCCTTTCAGTATACCCTCGACGGAACCCGTATGACCACTGATGAACCAGACGATGCCGCGGTGCCGCTCAACAATGAATCTGTAATCGTTCCAGATGCAGGGTTTGGCATTTATAGCTATTCTAAGAAATACTACATCGGTTTCTCGATCCCTCAGCTTCTGGAAACCAAGGTAAAGTTTAACGATGTGGACAGGGTGACCGTCGGGCGTGTAAAGCAGCATTATTACTTCTTTGGAGGCTTATATTTCTTTATCAGCGACAAACTTTCATTGGAACCTTCGGGATTGATAAGGGGTGTGAAAGGCGCGCCTATGCAGCTCGATATCAACATGAAAGCTCATATCAATCAAACTTATTGGTTTGGCGTTTCCTACAAATCCCGTGAAGCTGTAGTAATGCTTGCCGGCATACGCATACAGAAGCGCTTTCATTTAGGTTATGCTTATGACTTGAACTTCTCTGAATTGCAGAGCTATAGTGGCGGGTCACATGAAATTATCCTGGGTGTAGATTTCGGCCAGGAAAAAGTGCAAAAAGGTTCGCCTTCTTTCCTCTAAGCTATTTGATTTCGGCAAGGCGATCTCTTCGCTAAGAAGTGATGCGTATTTAAAGMTYYMWASTTSMNNACTTGGMGTCAAWCATCTTTAATAGGMTCCATMTTGCGAGCCTAGTTTTAGTCCTACTCGCAATCACATCGTACGCCCAAGAAGGCACCATACAAGTTCAAAAGCGGGCCAACCTTGAAGGTGTGTGGAATATACATTCCAAATATCCTGCAGGGATTACAGGAATTAATGCAAGGTGGGTTTTCGTGAGTGACAGTGTATGGTACCAAATTTCAACCAATCTGAATTACACTGACAACAGGGATTCTTTGCAAGATTTAGTCGAATTTAATAATGCGACCTATTATGGTAATTGGTCAATATCGAAAGATACTGTGTCAATTCAGGTTAATGTATCCGCAAATCGCCGTGGTGTACTTTGGCAATACAAAATTGCCATTAGACCCAAATTCTTGCTCCTGGATGCCATACCCAGCGACAATGTTGATTCCCGGGTGATACAACTCAAACTCGCGCGCGACACCACCTTGACTCGGTATATCGCCGACTAGAAGGACGTTCATTAGCTTCAAAGCTAGCACCCAAAATGAATGTGTCGGTCAATCGTCTTCTTTTTTCATATCTCCAGTTTTTGCTTCAATTCTAAGGCAGGAGCATAGGATGGGTTTTTGAGTAATATTTTCCTAAGCTCTCTCCACGCCTCCTCTTTTCGGCCTGTTAGGGCTAATAGCCTGCTATAATGAAAACAGGCCTTCAAGTACCGGTGGTCCTCAGTACAGGCACGGGCAAAATAGGCGAGTTGCAACAGGCTGTCTTTTTGGGAAAGTCCTTGTATCACCAGCGCTTCGCTCCGGTAGCGGCTATTTTGAAGTAGCCACTCATTCACCTGAAAATCAGCAAGGATGAGTGTTTTCTGCCAGTTGATACTATCCGGGAAAATGAGCATTGCCTGGTAGCTGGATTTGGATTGCTCCTTCAGAAGTGCCGCATAGGAAACAATTGTTTCCCCTTTCAAGGGGTCCATGATCGTAAAAGCGCTGTCACCAGGATTAAACGCCACACAGACCACCGTATGTTTTACGCTTGAATAAAGCGCGATTACAGGCGGTATCCCGATTTCCAACAAAATGGGTATTTGTTTGGTTTGCAGGGAGCAAACAATACTGGTAAATCCGAAAACGGAAAGCCATTCCTGCATTTCAAAGTAAGTAACACCACCTGAACCAATGAATGGCTTAGTAGAGACCTCTCCATAAGTAATCGTTGAGCCCCAGTATTGCATTACAGCCGTTGCTGAAGCAGGCACACAGGTAACAGGATGCGGTTGGCGTATAACCGGCACATCAAGTGGTGACACCTTGGCTGCTTCATGACCCGGATCCTGGGCGCAAATCATGTTGGTAAAGCATAACAAAATAAAAAGTTGCTTGAAAATAAACATTAGCAGGTCTTTTATAAATTGTCAAATGAGGTTTTATTCGTGTTTTACTAACCCACCCTTGATCATGCTTGTTTTAAATAAAAAAGGGCAAATTTTCAAGGGCCCGATTTTCCGGATAACTCCAATATCACAAGAACTAGCGCACACAGCGACAGTGGTAGAGGTTTGTATGAGAAGCTGCGGAACGCCCCCCATCGGAAAATCTAACAATCCCCCAGTTTGTTGTGTGTGTGGATACCGTCCAACTAAAATTCGTACTGGTATTACCGGGAGCGACTGGGATCAAGTTGATGATCTCTTCAACACTGGGCACACGCCAATCGCTTTGGGCATTGAAGGTAAGGTTGGCACAATCTATAGCGCATGTTCGTAAGAGTCTTATAGTACCACAGCCTGTACCTACACAGGGGGTAGCGCCGTTTAATTCGTTGGTGATTTCTGTAGGGTAGCCACCACCGCTCGCTGCCTGCCATACAGGAGGGGTACCAGGACCCTGGCTGGTAAGTACCTGTCCACTGGTGCCGGCCCCGCCCCCGGGCATCAAGGCGCCTGAAAACTCTACGTTGCCTGCTACTTCCAATTTTTCGCCAGGGGCTGTGGTCCCGATGCCGACGTTGCCACCGAAATAACTCTTTGTTGTTCCGTCTGCAAACACCGCCCAATTGTTGGTTGCAGTGGTTAAATTAGCGACATAAATACCGTATTGATTTGTGATACTACCTCCGGACACTGTGGCGTTTGATGCAGAAAATAGCCTAACATTGGAAAGTGTACCCGTAAAACCTGCCGCCAAATCCACACGGGCAAAGGCGGCGTGCACATTCCCAATGGTAAGGGCGCTTCCGCTGAGTATCGGGAGATTGATCGTACCCATAATGGTGCTTAGAGATGCACCGGCAGGGTTAATATTAAATGAATTATCAAGCCCTGTTTGTTGGGATATATTTGTTGAGTTGAGCGTCACAGCATTGTTAAATGCGATATTCTCGGTAACTGTACCGGCCAAGTGCAGCCGGGCAATGGGACTGGTGGTGCCGATTCCAACGTTGCCGGCACTTGTGATACGGACTCGCTCCACCGCAGCCGTATGGAAGCTCATTGCATTATTGGAATTGGAATAAATTATTCTGCCCTGAAAATCATTGCCTGGGTATCCAAAATCAATAAACCCCCCTCCAAGTGTTGATGAGGTCCCTTTTAATTCAATAGACTCGAAATCAAGACTCGACCCCATTACTATGCCCCTTACCGTTTGTGAACCTGTACCAACCCCGGCAATATGCAAAGCACCCTCAGGATTCGTGGTGCCGATGCCGACGTTACCGTTCGGTATTGAAACTGAAGTAACATTTGTTCCGGAGCGTACAGCCTGCCATACCGTTTGGCCAAAGACCCCTGCATCGTCACGTGTAACAAAAGCGAAGGTATTGGTGCCCACAACGCCCGTTGAATAGTCCCATATTTTTTCGTCTAGAAGCTCATCGGCATCATGGAATCTCATATCCACCCGCGTTGCTCCCTCAATATGGAGGTCTTCCAGGGGGGATAGCGTTCCAATTCCAACGTTACCATTGCTTACCGCTACGTTTCCATTATTTTGGATCTGCATCACCGCAGTATTATTCGAGATTAAATCGAAACTTTGATTGGTTTGCATGCCGATAGCGGGATTAGCGACTCCGGACTGGCCCGCTTTCATCACCATTTGATGCAGCGCGCCGCTATCATCGAGCCTAATGATTGTTTTGTTGGCGGTACCACTTTTTAAATGGAGTATTTCAGCCGGGGCGGTGGTGCCGATGCCGACGTTGCCAGCAGGTGTAATGGATAGTTTATCGGTAGTGCCCGGTGCAACAAGTCCTGTCCAAATCGAAAAATTATCATTTGTTTCGTCTACCCCCACGTTCCAATCGGTACCAACACCAGGATTCACCTCATATCGTGTCCAAACATCACTGTTAGAGGTATGTATTGAAAATTTTTCTGATGACCCAATATCTCGTTCAAACATGGCCATTATGGACCCGGTGTTTCCGCCGGTTACATAGAGCGCTGTAGCTGCATCATCTTCATCGATGTGCAACTGGCTTGTGGGCGTTACCGTCCCGATTCCAATGTTGCCGCCAGATGTAACCCGCAATTTTTCTGCATTGTTGGTATAAATGGCAAAATCCTGAGCATCAGTAGTTCCCAAGAAGTTGGTGCCCACAGTGGTACCTGCGTTACCTGAAAGATCCCACAGACCGGCGCTCGTTCCAGAAAATATCCGTGCCCAGCTGGGCACGCCCGGTGTTCCTGCGTTGTAGTAATAGGCAGGGGTATTGTCGATTTGATAGACCAACAGTCCGGTAGCCGGCGAGACGATGGCATTCCGCTGTACCTGGGTTACCCGTGAGATTAACATTCCCTTGGTGGTACTGGTAAGATCCAGGATTGCCGAGGGGTCTGGTGTGGCAGTGCCAATACCTACCTGTGAATATGACACGTTACCTAAATTCAATAAAATTGTACCGATAATCACTGCGGTAAGTTTTAATACTTTTTTCATTTTTTTATAGTCTTTTAGTTGCAAACAGCTCAGCATTTAACGGCGTCAAGAGGTTTAAAGTGTATCATGCCTAACAAATTGAATAGGATCATTGAGCAACCAATCCGTCCTGAAGGTTCTAGGATACAAAGAGGTGAATATCGCATATGAAATAAATGCCTGAGAAGTCCCATTACTTATCTGTCAAGCCCTGTCGATAGCGCGAAGGTGCGACCCCGTATTTGGATTTAAAAACTCCTGATAAATGAGCGGGACTTATAAACCCACATTCATAGCCAATACGACCGATACTTTCATCGGATATCCTCAATAGTTCTGCAACTTTTTACAGTCTTTTGTCTATTAGATAAGCTCCAGGTGTTGTATGGTAAATTTTCTTGAATTTTCGCTTGAAAGAGGAACGGCTGTTATTGGTGAGTTGGGCCAATTGCTCTATGGTAATCGGGGAGTTACCATAAGCTTCTACAACTTCCTTGAAGCCAAAAGTTCTCTCAGAAGATAAGCTACTCCTAATTTGAGTAACCATAGGAGCATCTTTAGTTTGGTGCAACAGCAGGATGATCTCTTTTAATTTGAAGAGACGAATACCTTCTGATACTGCTTCTGGATTATTAAACAGATAGATGACACCTTCAAAATATATCCTTACCAATTCAGAAGCGGCCAATTGAACGACAGGAGCGTTCAGCTTATTCCAAAATAATGGCATTGAATAGCTATTGACAGCTATTTCGGGAAAGGACGTCTTCCGGGAAGTTTATACACAAGTATCTGGCAATATTTCAAAGGAGTTTGATCTTTCCGGTTACAAGGCCGGATATTATTTTTTGAGCACTAAATCCGATGCATGGGTCATTATAAAGAAAATTGTCAAGCAGTAACAGAACGGCTCAGGCCCACAGCATTATTCATCCTTCCTCTGATTAAGTATGCTTTATCCTGAACACTCCCTCTTGAAAAAGAACCTGGCGTTTTGAACCTTTATTGCCTTTCAAGCGCCAACTGTTTCTCAATGTCTTTCATAAACCGTTCGGTAAGATCCTTGGAAAAGGAGGTAATGATTTCATCCTCGTCTTTATTAACTCCTTCAGCCGCATCTGCAATTACCTTCATGGCATCGATGAACTCATAGTACTCGGCTGCAGGGCCATAGTGATGACAAAAGTCAATGACTTTTGTGTAGACCTCCTCTAACTTGGCATGATGTGACACCTCATAGTCAAATGACCATTTGATTTCATGGGCCCAAGGGTGATCCTTCAGCAACTTATTCAAGCTTTCCCTTTCTGTATGCTGAATTACACCATCGGCCATAGCCACCACGAACAAGAGCTCGCCCAATGTTTCATATAATTGCTCTTTGTCTTGCATATATCTTAACAAACGGAAGATGTGCTATTTGAGTTACACAAACTGCCGGGAATCGGAGTTTTTGCAACGAATCAGTGTGAATGAAACCAAATTAAACCTATATCCCGAAGCAGGCTTTTTCACCCTCTTCATCAGTTATTCCATATCGTCACCAGCTGATCAGAGTTGAACATCACCGCCGGAGAAATTACTTGTTCATCCAAGGGAATAGCATCTCCGTAACGTTCAACTAATTTTTGTCGGACTATCTCATCTGTTAAATCAAAGTCTCTGAGTTGCTCAAGCGCTCCAATTTCAATACCGGTCGCCTCTTTGAATATCTTCCAAACCAATTCTGAACAGTAAATGCGCTCGTCAGACCATTCAAAGTAGATATCGTAGTTTTTTCCTTGATACTTCGCTCCTGCTTCTTTCATCTGCTCCAGTTTTTCAGCAGTCAGAAGTTGCTCTGCATTTATCAATCGTTTTACCACGTAGYGTCCGTCTTCTCCYCTATCAATCCAACTCYCYAAYGGCGTAAGCYTRACRGGCTGAACKGCYTCATAAACAAARAACTGCTCGTCTTGTTTATACACAATTCCCATATGACTGTATTTGGAATGGGTGGCTAATTGAATGGCTTTACTTTGACTCGATTGGGAAACCTGGAAAATAATATCCCCACTGTGTAATTCATRGGGATCCGCAGKRTTGTYTACATSGTTTTGWTTSCCATTGGAACACGCGGTCAGGGCTAAGAAAACGGTTATTATTGTGGCAGATATCTTCATTTCAGGATCAGCGTTAAYWGCMATTACTTAGTCAGTAGAATCAATTTCCACTCTTTTAAATAGCTTTTGTGTCTTGGTAAGTTTTGATGGTCCGTGTACTCCTCAACCAACTCAAATGTAAGGATTGGTTCATTAGCTGCATCAAGAACCATGATTTCCTTTGGAACATGGTCAGTTCCAACAGCAAGATCAATCT
Organism: Flavobacteriales bacterium; assembly: GCA_016764395.1. Classification (GTDB taxonomy): domain Bacteria; phylum Bacteroidota; class Bacteroidia; order NORP154; family NORP154. The sequence continues at coordinate 1,562 of JAESRW010000055.1, read as the reverse complement.
GTCCTTCTGATACAGGGCCTGTGTTATCTCCCAAGTTTATTTTACGAGCTTCTCGAGGAAGCAAACCTTTTTGACCAATGTAAAAACCTTGCCCGTAGAACTGAGCACCTCTATTATGAAACAATCCCACTTGAAGAAACAATTTGACTTGAGGATCAGTCTTGGAATTATTCTTAACATGATCAGTAGCAGGTTGATATGTGGCGACAATCGTCTTGTTTGCTGTCGATTCTTCAAGAGATTGAAGGCTTAAGTAGACGCTACCATGAATATCAAGGTAATCCCAACATTGTAACCACATATATAATCCACCAAACAATACAGTTAGTAGCGAAATAAATCCAAATTGACGCAGCATTCTAAATCAACTATAACAAACTGGGAAACAATGGAGTAGTCCTATGTGGTTCTTGTCTGTCCAACGAGTTAAACGCACAAATTAGTGCGCTCACTACGTATTATTGGGTTCCTTGAAATTGAACGAAGCGCCATGCTTAATCGAAASATCYMCCMRWRCYWKYMGATAWRMYKGTYRYCKSTYGMCSRYYGSSRGWKRYCKSYYSSMRSTTGCNSRKWTGCCRGTTAATAACACRTTCKAAATTACAATGGTGCTCTCTTAAGGAGATTTCTCACTCGCGTTGCGATGTTCGAAATGACAATTGTAATTGGGAGACTTTGGAGGTAAGGCCAGAGATTATAGCTTGCGAAGGAAATGTTCTACCTCCACCAAAAAAAAGAGTCCCAAAAGCCCCTAATCGTCTGTAATCCCCGTATAACCTGATCTAACGCGCTCTACGAAAAACAATGAATGGTGTAATCATCAGAATCAACTCCGATAAATCGGTCGTGCCAGGTTCTTGCAGGGGTTCGCAGTTCTTCAATGCCTTTTTGATCCAGTTTATAGGCAATGTTATCTCGGATGAAGTCCCAAATRTTTTCGGCTGTCYGTGCCACTGTAGCTCCYTGTAATTTCTCGGCTAWGTCCTTTACYTGGCTCACGTCWCGCARGGCGATGCGCTTCATRTTGGCAAGGGTGTCGTCCAGGTTYGCGTTTTTKATCAGGGTCTTGCGGAAGCCATCAAAGCCAGTTATCTCTACTTTGCCGTGGATCTTGCCTAAATCAAGGCTAGGGAATGCAGTCGATATGTCGGTAGTCTCAATCACTTTTCAGCCCTGCCTTTTGGATTCAATTCCGATAGTTTGTTTTGCAGTTTGTTGGTGTGATCGTAGAGGATTTGTACATCAGATTTTAACTTTTCAATATCTACCTCGATGCCCCTTTCAATTTGGGTCTGCATGCTAACAACCAGTTGCTTGAGTTCATTGATGTAAGAGGTCAGTTCTTTGAGCATTTGCTTGATTTCCTTGTAGACTATTTTAAGCCAGTAGCTCATCAGGCCGATGAGGGTGGTCAGCAGCACGATGGTTATGGCGATAAAGAGATTGGTGGTCAATACACGGTCAATTTTTCGTCAATATCAATGGTTACACCATCGGCAACTACGAACCCTTGAAGTCGCAAAGAAATCCCGTAGCTTCCTGTGGTGATAAAAGATGCCCCC
>JAESRW010000054.1 GCA_016764395.1 Flavobacteriales bacterium | reverse complement strand
GGTGTATATTCCTTTTTAGGAACTTCAATCGATTCGAGGGGTGAATCTTCAACGTTATTAAAATTGGAAATGTCTTTTCTTATGGCTGCAAGCTCTTGCTGATATTTTTGCTCTAATTGGTGAAGGCGATTGAGCAGTTTTTCTGTAACCTCATCTTTATTCCATAGAGATTTTGAACAATTGATACACAATATATTTTCGTTGGCATTGTAGGATTTGCAGAACTTGCACTGGATGCTCATATTTTTTTGAAATAATAATATTCCTAAGGTTTCAAAATGAGGAACGATCAGGAATAAGCTAATGGCGCCTCACGTACCAACCCAAACTTAATGTGCTAATTTACAAAACGTAATGAACTGAGGTTCCGGGCAAATAGGCTTAACATTGTTAGTGGCTGGCGCGCCCACCTCTCAGGCTCCAGTAGCCGTCTTCTTCGGAGGAGGCAGGTGATTTCATTTGGCTGTAACACCAAATTAAAGATAATCCGATGATTCACAACTACACACTCAGTTTTATACATAGTTGCGTTGCCCTAGCTATCACAATATCTATTTTGAACAAGACATGATTATATGTTTTATTTTGTCCATCACTTATTTATCATAAGCTTCCCTTTGCCAATTACGTCTCCTTTGACTGTTGTGACTTCATAAAAATAAATCCCTGTGGGTTGGTTTGATAGATCAATAATTGTTGACTTAGTGAAGGACCTGGTTGTTGAATAAATCTTTTCTCCCAGAATATTGAAAATACTTAAAGATGACATTTTGTGAACTGACTGAACGGTAAATAGGCCAGACGAAGGATTGGGAATCACAAAAACTGAAGATGTACCGGAGCTTCCGAGAATGCCTGTAGGTTGATCGACAAAAAGTTGTGAGGTATCACTGTTCGTGCAGTTATTTCCATCTGTATAGGTATAGATGATATTATGTAAGCCAGCACCTGCATTACCCGGATTGAAATTTCCTCCACTTACTCCTGTTCCTGAATAAACACCGCCTGATGGGACTCCTCCTGTAAGCGGGTATCCCGCCGCATTCACGTAAACTGTATCAGGGCTGAGTATGAGCTGGATCGTTGGAATGGGATTTATGGTCAAATTCAAGGTAATTGTTGAATCGTAACCCTGGCAACCAATGAGGTTTTGTGTGTAAGTCCCGCTTGTAGTGTAAGTCTGTGCATTCAGGGTATAACTGCCGCAACTAATAACCGTCAGAGTAGAACTGGCAGCAGAACATGCTCCAAACTTGGCAATGAAAATATCATTGGTACCTGCATTGCCTAAAGAGGTGGAGCCAAAGGTGATGGTGGAACTCCAGAAGTAACCTGTTACAAAAACATTTCCACTTTCATCGACGGAGATGCTACTACCCAGTTCATTTGAACTTGCACTTATGCTCTGAGCGAGGATAATATTGCCCAAGGCATCGTATTTCACAAAGAAAATATCACCACCGCCAGCATTGGTTAATGAAATGGTTCCAAAGGTGAGGGTTGGACTGCGAAAATTACCTGTAACAAAAACATTTCCGCTGCTATCAGTAGATATGCCGAAGCTTTGTTCATCAGCACTTCCAACTGCGCTTTTTGCCCATAGTACATTCCCGCTTGAATCGTATTTTGTAATAAAGATATCATTGCTGTTATCAGTATTAGAATTCGCAATGGCAATGGTGTCAAAGTTTATGGAGGAGCTCCCGAAATAACCTGTAACAAGGGCGTTTCCGCTTAAATCGACGCTAACACTAGCACCAGCATCCCCATAGCTTCCTCCTGCGCTTTTTGCCCAGAGTACATTGCCGTCCGTATTGTATTTTACAAGGAAAACATCACTGGTGAAACTGGTATCGGTATTCGTTAAAGTAGTGGATCCGAAGGTGATCGTGGGACTCGAAAAACCACCTGTCATATAAATATTTCCGCTGGTATCGGCGGAAACGCTGCTGCCACCATCTGCAGCGCTACCTCCTTCACTTTTAACCCAGAGAACATTGCCGCCCGAATCATATTTTACAATGAAAAGATCAAGAACGCCTGTATTCACTAAAGAAGTGGAGCCAACGGTGAGGGTTGGGCTACCAAAGCTACCAGTGACAAAAATATTTCCGTTTGAATCTGTGGAAATGCTCCTGCCATGATCCCATGCACTGCCCATTATGCTTTGCGCCCAGATCACATTACCATTCGTATTGTATTTTACGATGAAAATATCAGAGCTGCCCGCATTGGAATTTACCAATGTAATCGAGTCGAAGGTAAGTGTGGGACTTTGAAAAGAACCGATCACAAAAAAGTTGCCGCTTACATCGGTAGCAATGCTGTAGCCCATATCAAACGAACTTCCACCTGCGCTTTTCGCCCATAATATATTTCCGCTAGAATCGTATTTGGCAATAAAGATATCATCGCTACCATTAGTATTGTAATTGGCAATGGCAACGGTGTCAAAGTTTATGGAGGAGCTTCCGAAAGCACCAGTTACATAAATATTTCCGCTTGCATCGGTGGCAACGCTATACGCCTTTTCACTAAAATTCCCCCCGGCGCTTTTGGCCCAGCGCCAGGATTGGGCAGTTGCGATTATTGCAGGCTGAAAAAAGAAGCATAGCAGCCAGAGGATGAACAAACAGATTCGCCTTTTGTAGAAAAATTGAAGGAGAAAATTATGTAATTTTTCCTCCGAATCTAACGTATGAGTGCTTTCCCGGTTTTCATTCTTTTTGTAATCTTCCCAATCTGATAGAGCACCTTGATTATCTTCAAGTTTATTCACAATCGTTACGCTGCCATTATCAAAAAAATCAAGAATTTGTCTGTATACATAACCAAATAAGGACTCCCCTTTATGAATGTTTATTGACGCAATTCTCTCAGATTGAAATCGAATTTCTTTTTCTGTATTTATATTCATTTTTACGATTACATTTTACGTGAGTCTGTGTATTAACTCCGACTAAGATATTGAAAATGAGTGATATTTCCCTTTTTTGATATTGAAAGGAAAAAGAGTTTCTAATCCGTTTGAGAAGCGGTTCCTCTAGCCAGAAATGACAGAATGTAAACCACCAAGAGATTATTCAAGCGCTAGCGGCTATCGCTCAAGCTGCTCATCAACACAACTCAAAGGATTGAAAGTATACCGGTGTACACCGAAGAACCGGCAGGGGCATAGGTGAAGCAGTTTCTTTGCTGATCTGTATCTGACAGGAGGGGAGGAGCGGTTCAGTTCAACAATAGAAAAATTAGTGGGAGCGACCAGCGCCCACGTGATTTTGTGTGCTAACTATTAGGCACTGTTTCATTCAATCATGTTCATTTGCTCTTTCATTTGGCGCCTGAAGTAGAAATAGAGTAGGGCATAAAAGGGCATTCCCATTAGGAAAAAAACCAATGCTCCTTCAGCACCATTATCCTTCCCGATTGCTTTGAAAAACTGAATTTGGTTAATAAATGATATGACAAGAAAGAAGACATAGGCAATTACGAACCCCCATAACATGATTGCTTGCAGAAGCGGCGGAAATTGAGATAAACTAGTCAGAATGGGTACAAGAAAGAGCGTAACGAGCAACAACCCATAGAGAATAAAAGCAATTTTAGAATTACGAATAAAGGCAGTATAAAATTCCTTAGCTAGACCATAAGTATGGTTCTCGAAATTACCGGTCAGTTCAAGATATTCTTTATCAATTCCTCTACCTTCTAAAAGTGCTAAGGCCGTGTTGCGCAACTGGTCGTCATACCCGTATTGCCGATAGTTTTTGACGACATCCATTAGTTTCTTAGTGGAGAGCGCCTTTAACCTAGCTGTTTTATCCGTCATTTCTTTAATCGTTCCAAACGGGAGTTTATAAATTAACTTCAGCTAAGATATTGAAAATGAGCAATATTTACCTTTTTTCGATACTGAGAGAAAAAAGAGCTTAGAATCCGTTCAGAAGTAGCTCTTCCAGCAAGAAATAAAAGGTATTGGGATACAAAAAGGAATAAATGAGCAACTAATTTGCGCATCAAGGATTCAAACCCCAAAATAGTCAAGGATCTTTTAAGATCTTAGTATCGTGTCAAGCGTACTGTGTGGGTTAAGTTGAAGGGAATTTTCTTTTATTGGAGGCAAAAAAACTGAGCCTAGCCTTTGCTACGGGAAGTTTTTATCCCGTAAAAAATGGAAAAGATCGAAACTTGATCCCGCTAAAGTATGGTTGATATAACAGAAGGCGGTAAAAACTAAGTAGACCTCCCCAAGTACTTTTTCCTTTCCCCTTGTAAGCGTATAGTCAAAAAATACCTTTGACTTCTGAGCGACCCAAACTGGTGAAAGTCAGTGAATAAACCACGAGAACACCCACGGGCCAATCACCAGCGCAACGAATACCGATCACTTGACCGTAAAGGAACCGAAGGAGCTATCAGTCAGTCAAAGGTGCTGCTCCTCTACTTCCACCCACAGCAATGGTGAATCCCAGGGTCACCTCATGCGTAGTTAATCCGGAGATAGAGTTGATGAGATCAAAACTACCCAAGTCATAGCTATAGGCAACATTAAAATACTCGTGTTCAAAGCCCAACATGAAGGCCAAAGCATCTTGATTCTTATATCGGTACCATAAGCCAAAAGGAATTTTCATCGTCTCATTCAGTTTGTAATCGATATAGGTTCCAATGGAATATTCTTCTGCTCCGCCTTGTTTACTGTACCTCATGTTAGGGGTAAAGTCCAGCTTGTCACCAATGATTTTTACACCACCATGGATATTGGTTAAAACAGGCAACTTGGAATCAGTCGATTGAATGGACTCATCCGGCGTGTTCTGATGGTATGCAGCAACACCAAAATACGCATTGACTGGATCATCGTCTTCGCCGTAGAACCACATTAGCCCTCCACCAAGATCCGGGTACATAACCTGCTCGTTGAAGAGCATTTCATTGCTCGGATTGGTTGCATCATAACTTCCGAGAACATACTGTTCATCAAATGTCTGGCCTGATAGGTCAACCGTTTTCTGCCCGAAGCCAAGAATCAATCCTGCCCCTAGTCTATGAGCGTCAGATATTTTTAGCGAATAAGATACCGCCCCAGATACGTTGAGGGTGGTAAATGCACCTGCCACATCATTGTTGATGTCCAATCCTACATCCAGTTTACCTTGTTCATCTTTGATCAAAGGATACATACCCGTGAATCTGAACGTCGTAAATCCATCGTCAATAGTCGCCCATTGTGTTCTGTAATTGAGAATTCCTTTTAACACCTTGTTGTTTGCCATCAAAGCAGGGTTTACTCTAAGAGGGGCGTTGTGCGTCTGGGTGTATCTAGTGTCCTGAGCATACGTACCAGCGCTTACTGCTGTGATTGCAGTCATAATGACTAGTTGTTTGAAAATTGATGATTTCTTCATGGCGTTGAATTTAGTTAATGAATTCTAAAAGTCTTGTATAGGTGTTATCTAATTAAATTAATAAGTCCGCTCCTGCTAATTGTCGTTCCATCCTCGGTGGTTGCTTTGAATGAATAAACATAGGCGCCTGGAGGCATTTTCTTATTTTGTGTTTGGTTGTTTCCATCCCATCCTCTTTCTACAGATCTTGAAAGAAATATCTGTTCACCCCAGCGATCAAAAACAAGCAGCTCAAACTCATCCACATCTGCCGTTCTGATGTAAAATACATCGTTAAAGCCATTTCCATCTGGGGTAAAAGCAGTGGGCACAAAGATGTCAAGAGAGTCAACTTCAACCCTGACCGTATCTGTATTTACGCAGCCGAAGATATCCGTTACAGTAACAATATAATTAGTACTAGAATCAGGTGTCGCAATTGGATTGAATAATCCAGGGTTACTCAAACCAGTTTCAGGTGACCATAGATATTGCATGCCACCTGATGCAATAAGTTGAACTGAAGACCCAAGGGTTATGGAAGTAGTATCTTGCAAAAAGTTATCTGTGGCTTTTGCTTCAGGTAATTGGTGCACCAGTACGAGTACATCATCTGTAATCGTAGGGCAATTCTGGAAACTCACGCTTACCGTATATAATGTCGTGCTCTTCGCCGTACTTATTGGATTGGCAATTGATGCATTATCAAGTTCTGAAATTGGACTCCACGAATAAACCTGGCCTTCCAACATGCCCAGTCCCAGTTGCACGGAATCTCCCCAGCAGATTTCAACATCATCTCCGGCATTGACAAGAGCCGACCCTAACATTGTTATGCTTACCGAATCCTCATTCATACACCCATTGGCATCTGTAACTGTAACAAGATAGGTGGTGACGGCCGCCTCTGGACTGGCCGTGGGATTGGATATTAGCGGATTGTCAAGCGTAACAGATGGGAACCACGTATATGAGGCACCTGTAAGACTGGACCCGCCAATTTGAATGCTTGCGTCAGCACAAATAGTCGTATCAGGACCAGCGGCAACAATTGGTAAAGAATCAATACTTATAGGAAGTACTTTAGTCTCTGTGCAAAACTGGTCAGATATGGTGAGGGTAACATATTTGGAGCCACCGTACTCATAGGTGATTTCAGTTGGGTTTTCCGCATTGGAATTTCCTGGGGTGGCACCTGCACCAAAATCCCAGGCATATGCCCATGGAGGACCACTACTGCCCGTATTGATGAAATTCACATCTGCCCCAGTGCATACCGTGGCATTTGAAATAAATGTCGCTGTCGGCCTCAGATTGATGTCAATAGGTTGTACGACAGTATCTGCACACATGGTATTGCCAATGATGAGTGTAACGAGCTTGGTTCCATCGGTTGAATAAATGATATCAATTGGATTTTCATCTGACGAAGTCAATGGGGTAGCGCCTGGGCCAAAACTCCAAGAGTAGGCCCAAGAACCGGCTGTGGTTCCCGTGTTGGTGAAGTCTACTGAATCACCGGTACAAGAGGGTGCCGTAGAAGTCAGTGAAGCCATCGGACTCTCATTGATTAAGATGGTATTGTCGATTGCCGTATGGGAACAGATATCGTTGGTTACTGTCAACGTTACTGTTTTATTTCCTGCACCGGTGTATAAAACAGAGACTATAGAATCCGCCGTAGCAGTAGGAGGATCTGAACCCGCTCCTAAATCCCATGCGTATGTCCATCCGATACCTGTTGTTCCAGTGTAGGTAAAGGTAATAGGRTCACCYTCACACTTGGGCCCATCATTGGTAAATAAAGCCGCTGGTGTTTCAGWGATRTTGATGGTCATYGMACTRGTGTCRGAACAAGTACCAATTGAAGTTACCARCTGTACCTGAATCAATCCAGCACCAGTATAGGTAATCCCGCTTGGGCTATCTGCARTTGAGRWTGCAGGCGTTGCTCCTGTTCCAAAGGTCCAYGCRTAGGTGRYACCACTTGTTCCTGTATTTGCAAAATTGACTGTATCGTCAGTACAAGAAGGYGCMGTTGAGGTGAATGAAGCAACCGGCGCAGCATTGACTGAAACAGCATTGTCAATGAAAGTGCTRGAACACATATCATTGGTCACCGTTAGGTTGACCGTTTTATTRCCRGCACCTGTGTACATGGTGGTGGCTGCTGAATCAGCAGAAGAATTGGCWGGAGACGCTCCTGATCCAAAATCCCAATTATAGGTCCATCCCAARCCTGAMGTACCGCTRTAAAGGAAGGTAATCAGRTCACCCTCACATTGKGGTGAATTATTGGTAAACATGGGTGYAGGTGTTTCTGTTAGATTGATCGTCTGAGTACTTGTTGCCGTACATRAGCCAATGGTAGTAACCAGCGAAACAGTTTTGATACCTCCAGATGAATAGACAATATTGGTTGGAACCTCTAMGSCAGAACTGGTAGGAAAAGAYCCTGTTCCGAATGTCCAKGCATAGGCTGCTCCKGTAGTTCCCGTATTCATGAAATCAACWGAGTCACCGGTACAAGATGGGGCAGTGCTACTGAAATTGGCAGTAGGCGTAGGTACAATAAGTACCGAACTGCTGGCAGTAGTGAAAGAGCAAGTTCCCGTAACGGTTAAAGTCACAGTTTTTGTTCCCGTACCCATATAAGTGACCTCAATTGAATCCGCAGAAGTTGAAGTAGCCGGAGTAGCTCCGTTACCAAAATCCCATGAATAGGTCCAACCCGGATCTGTTGTTCCAGTATATCGGAACAATACCGTTGCACCCTCACAAGCATCTGGTGTTGCATCATGAACGAAGGATGGGGCAGGAGTTTCAGTTATATTCATTGTTTTGCTAATACTGTCTACACATCCACCAAGGGTGGTAATGAGTTGAACGGTTTTAATGTCACCACCGGTGGTATCGTAAAGGACTACTGCAGGATTCTCCAATGTAGAAAATCCAGGGGTAGCGCCGCCACCGAAGTCCCATGCATAGGCAGTAGCACCCGTAGTACCGGTATTGATGAAAAAGACAGAATCACCAGTACATGATGGTGAATTGGAAGCAAAATCAGCTACCGGCATTTGATTTACAGCAAAACTCATTGAAGCGGTGTCTGAACATGTTCCATTTGATACAGTAAGGGTAACCGTTTTGGTGGTGGCACCAAAGTAAACTACATCAGAAGGGTTTTCTGCATTCGAGCTAGATGGAAGCGCAATCACGCCAAAATCCCAATCATAGGTCCATCCTGTTCCGGTGGTACCGGTGTAATTAAAACTCACGGTATCTCCTTCACATTTAGAAATAGATGTTCCTGAAGCGGTGAACGAAGGAACAGGCGTTTCAAATACATTGATGGTTTGTGCCATCGAATCAGAACAGGCACCCAGTGTTGTAATGAGGTATACTGTTTTGATATCCCCACCAAGAGTGGAATAGGTAACTCCAGTAGGGTTCACCGCTGTAGAAGTGAGCGGTGTTGCTCCCGCGCCCAAATTCCAGAAATAGGTGGCTCCAGTAGTTCCTGTATTGATAAAGTCTACAGCGTAGTTGATACCCGTACATCCAGGAGCATTGGTTGAGAAGTCAGCCGTTGGCGTCTGGTTAATGGTGAAATTAACGGTATCACTTGCAATACATCCAAACTGATTGGTGACTGTATGTGTAGCCGTTATGGGTGCATCTGTAAGGTAAATTACAGGGGCAGGATTCTCAATATTAGAGGAAGCAGGAAGACCTAGTAAACCGAAGTCCCATGCATGGGATACTCCTGGGCCACCAGTACCTAAATTAGTAAAGGTAACAGTATCACCCGAGCACTTGGATATGGTAGAACCTGTCGTGCTAAATGCAGCAGACGGTACGGGATTGATTGAAGTTACGATTGATCCAAAGGCAGTGCATCCGGATGGACTTGCGATAATGAGGGTTACGGTCTTTGCTCCAGATGTTGCATAGACGATGCCCTTTGGATTAGCCGAGGTATCTTGGAGCAGCGTAGCAATAGAACCTGCGCCAAAGTCCCAATTGTAAGTTAGTCCAGGTGATGAGGCCACACTATAGAAGTTGACACTATCTCGTACACAAGCGGGTGCTGAAGAGGTAATCCCAGCAGAACCTCCTATAACTGTTACCTCAACAGTATCTGGAACAACGCAAAATGCGATAGAGGAACCGGAACTTGCGGTTTTTGTGACGACGTACTGCATTGTTACCGAGTTGGACGTAAACAGATTGACATAAGGGTTTGCAATGTTAGGATCACTTAACCCGACTATAGGTGACCATGAGTAAGCAAAACCTAGTTCTGGTGACTCTCCAATTTGAACGCTATCACCGGAGCAATACGAAGTGTTGGGCCCTGCATTGGCTATCATTATACCTAAATCCCATCCAACAACAGTATCTGGGGTATTCTCATCTGTGCCTGATGTAGCATTACCCACCTGACCTTGACCATTATCCCCCCATGCTTTAATACTGTCAGATGTCATTAGGGCTAACGCATGTGGTCCGCCGCTAGCTATATCTACTATTTTATCTGTAACTAAAGTATTCAGCGTTGCGGTAGATCGATCAATAAAGTCACCTAACCCCAACTCACCCTGATCATTATCCCCCCAGACCATAAGTGTACTATCAGCAAGCATGGCATAACTCGTATTATCCCCTGATGCCAATGCGATAGCATTAGTAACAATATCTACGGTGGCCGCATATTTACAATTTGGTGCGGTACAGGTTCTACCTAACTCATTTCCGTTAGAACCAACCGATTGTGAACCCCAGGAATATACGGTTCCTGTGTTGTCAACTGCAAGAGCGTGTAACCTACCTGCTGAAATACCCACAATATTTGTCAGCGGAATGGTTCCGGAGGCATCTACATTTACATAGATGAGAGTAGTCGCACCTGACAAGTTAGAGCTCTGATCATCACCAAGTTGGCCCCCGTTATCACATCCGCACGTCTTGACTCTTCCATCACTTTGCAGTAGCATTGTGTGACAGTCACCTCCAGCAATGGCATAGGCCGTTTCGCCTGGATCAATACCCGTTAATACAACCGGCGTATTCTGGTCCGTTTTGTTTCCATTGCAGAGTTGGCCACCACCATTTGCACCCCATGATACTGCTGTGCCATCTGTCAGTATTGCCAAGGAGTGATCGCCACCCCCGGCGATGGCTACTACATTAACCAAGCTGTCACTACCTGATACCGCAAGCACCTTCGTAGGTGTGTTTCTCTGGCCCGTGCCTGTTCCCTCACCCAATTGTCCTGCACTATTGGAACCCCAAGTCCATACGGTTCCATCATCCCTGAGGGCAAGCGTATGGTTGTTCCCAGCAGCAATCGCAATAATATTTGATAGAAAACCTACTCCGCTCGGTGATACTACTTGAACAGGGGTGTCACTGTCTATCGGACTGTTATTGTCTCCAAGTTGCCCCAAGCTGTTATCCCCCCAAGTCCAAACACTTCCATCACATTTAAGTGCAACAGAATGTGATGTTCCTGCCTCCAAAAAAATGTATTGGAAATCGGTAGGGTCGTTAGGATTGGCGGTCTGAGCAAAACCAGTGTCAAGACACAACATTAACATGAGTGCTGCACCGAACAAAATCTTGATGAGATTCTCTGTTTTTGAACGCATTGTTAATATATTATTGGAGCTAAAAACTCTGAGTTATCTGATCAAGTTAACAATCCCACTTTGTGTTGTTACCGTTCCATCCTTGTCAGTGCCTTGAAAGGAGTATACATAGGCACCTTGAGGCATTTGTTCTCCATCGGCTTGCCTTGTGCCGTCCCAACCATTGGACACTGTTCTGGACACAAAAATCTTTTCACCCCATCGATCGAATACAAGCAGCTCAAAGTCTACAAAGTCCGCGGTTCTGATGAAGAATGCATCGTTGAATCCGTTTCCRTCYGGTGTGAAGGCCGTTGGAACAAAGAAGTTAAGCGAATCAACTTCCACTCTGACRGTATCTGTRTTTAYACAACCAAAKAGATCAGTTACYGTAACTACATAATTCGTGGTGGAATCMGGTGTTGCAATAGGATTGAATAATCCAGGGTTGCTCAATCCAGCTTCTGGAGCCCAYTCATATTGAATACCTCCCGTMGCSACCAATTGAACSGATCCGCCCAAAGTAATWGCWGCGGTATCTTGCAACATGAAGTCTGTTGCTTTYGCATCRGGCAAAGCGTGAACAATGGCCAACACYTGATCTGTTAYRACAGGGCAATTTTCAAAGCTAACACTTACGGTATACGTAGTWGTRGCCAACGGAAAAGCCTGKGGATTRGCAATTGATGGATTGTCCAAGGTTGGAGAAGGGGACCAAGARTARGTCTGACCCTCRATYAATCCCAATCCAATTTGAACCGTRTCTCCCCAACARATYTCCACGTCTGCCCCCGCGTCAACCATGGCAGAATTAAGCATGGTGACGATAATGGAATCCGTGTTCATACATCCGTTTGTATCAGTTACAGTCAGAATATAAGTTGTAACCGGTGCAATAGGAGTTGCAGTAGGATCCGAAATGGAAGCACTGCTTATGACGCTCGCATCTGAGGGGAACCAGTTATAGCTTATTTGCGCAACATTGCTACTTCCAATCTGAACACTTTGATCAGCACAAATAGTGGTATCCAATCCGGCGTTTACAGATGGGAGTGTATCAATTGTAATTAAATTGGTCTGCGTCTCAAAACAGTTCTGATCAGATACGGTGAACGAGATGGTTTGATTTCCTCCGGTTGCGAAAACAATTCCTGTTGGGTTTTCAGCATTTGAGGTCGCGGGTGTTGCATTGCCACCAAAGTCCCAAAGGTATGACCACACGGTTCCACTCGACCCTGTATTGCCAAAGCTGACACCTACACCTGCACATTGAGTGGCAGTTGAGTTAAACGTAGCCGTCGGCCTCAGATTGATGTCAATAGGTTGTACGACGGTATCGGCACACATGGTATTACCAATGATGAGTGTGACGAGCTTGGTTCCATCGGTTGAATAAATGATATCAATCGGATTTTCATCTGATGAAGTCGATGGGGTAGCGCCTGGGCCAAAACTCCAAGAGTAGGCCCATGAACCGGCTGTTGTTCCCGTATTGGTGAAGTCTACTGAATCTCCGGTACAAGAAGGTGCCGTAGAAGTCAGTGAAGCCATCGGACTCTCATTGACTAAGATGGTATTGTCGATTGCCGTATGGGAACAGATATCGTTGGTTACTGTCAACGTTACTGTTTTGTTACCTGCACCCGTGTATGCTACAGAGACAATAGAATCCGCCGTAGCAGTAGGAGGATCTGAACCCGCTCCTAAATCCCATGCGTATGTCCATCCGATACCTGTTGTTCCAGTGTAGGTAAAGGTAATA
>JAESRW010000053.1 GCA_016764395.1 Flavobacteriales bacterium | reverse complement strand
ACAGGCCCATACGGTAATCTGCATGTCTCTTTGGACCCTACTGACGATAACTCCATTTCTCCATTCCAAAATTTCAAAACAAATATTGTATTCATCAAACCCACGTCCCCCCTGAGCAGGATCGTTTACCCCGGATATTGGTGGTGGGGTATCCCAAATGAGATCACCGGTTACGGGATCGATACTCACATCAAGAGGTGTTGCGTATCCTAGTGCGGTTATAAGATTGAAAGGTGAATTTGATTCCTGGCCCTCGTAACAATCGTTCATTACATAAGATATGCTGTCACCTTCAATATCATAAGCACCGGCATTGTGGATAAAGAGTTTGCCCGAACACGCTTCGTCAATCGGTGGATTCAGGATCATCGGCCCACCATTGGCATCCAACCCGGTAGTATCTGTCCCAATCATAAAAGTGAGAAAAATAAAAAAAGGAGTATTGAAGGAGTCATGCATGTTGGTTACCTCCGCATTCCGATTGGGGTCCAGCATGGTGATTCTGTACAGTCCAGGCCCGGGGTAGGTATGGACGCCTACATATTCATTTCGCCTTATGTTGGTGCCCACCATGACACCTTCACCTACATTCACGTTGCAAAGGGTACTGAGGTTTCCATTTGAGCGCGACAACACATCACTCCCACCATCACCCCAAAAAACTTCCAGGTCGCATCTATTAACATTGCTGTCATCTTTTGTGTATGTGATCACCGTTATTTGGTAAGTTGAGCCGTAGAGCCAAGCATAGGTGATTTCTCCAGCACGATTATGTGAGGCATATACCGTTGAGCAAATAATAGACAGCAAGAGCAATCCTGCCAGATATGAAAACGATCGCATTATAGGAATATGGAGGCTTAAGCGTATACAACTGTAATTTACGGATTTTATTTTTGCCTAAGTGGCTATGCGGAAGGAAGTTGGGGGTGTTATCTGATCAGGAGTATAATTCTTAGCTTTGTAGCATGAGTTTGATTGAGTTTTCAGATGAGTACTTCATGAAGCAAGCAGTGCAAGAGGCCATAACCGGCATGGATGCTGGAGAAGTGCCTGTTGGAGCAATTGTGGTGTGCGATAATCAGGTTATCGGAAGAGGGCATAATTTGGTTGAGACCCTTACTGATAGTACAGCGCATGCAGAGATGCAAGCATTTACTTCGGCCATGGAATATCTTGGTGGAAAATACCTGGATGAATGCACGCTATACGTAACGCTTGAGCCTTGCACCATGTGTGCTGGGGCGTCTTACTGGTCTCGTCTTGGTAAGTTGGTCTTTGGCGCCTCAGATATCAAGAGGGGATACCGCGAAACAGCAGGGGACATGCTGCATCCTAAAACGGTGGTTACCCGGGGAGTAATGAAGTTAGAATGCGGGGAATTACTCACCCATTTTTTTGCTTCTAAGCGAAAGGGCAAGGTTTAAGGCATTAGAACGTTATATGAGTAATAAACGCTCTATTTTTGTAACTTTGTTAGAGAGATTAACAATAATATTTAGAACATGTATCCAGAAGAAATGGTAGCGCCTATGCGGACAGATTTAACATCTGCAGGGGTGAAAGAATTGAAAAGTATTGAGGATGTTGAGACGGTAATGAACAACACCGAAGGCACAACCTTGGTTTTGGTGAATTCGGTATGTGGTTGCGCTGCTGCCAATGCAAGGCCGGCCGTGAAGATGGCGATTCAAAACGCTAAATTACCGGATAATATTGCAACTGTATTTGCCGGAGTAGACACGGAAGCCACTGCAAAGGCAAGATCTTACATGGAGCCTTTTCCGCCTTCTTCGCCCTCCATTGCACTCTTTAAAGAGGGCAAACTAGTGCACTTCATTGAACGCCATCATATTGAAGGAGCTTCAGCTGAAATGGTAGCTGACAATCTAGTGGGGGCATTCAATGAGTATTGTTAGTGTGAGGCTAACATCTAAGCAAAAACTGGCGTACACGATCACTATCAATTACGATAGGCTCGAGGGGTTTCTTGTTTTGAAGTCTTAATTCCCCTTCAACACCTTTGGCACAAGGATGTAATCGGAGTCCTTTTGGGGGGCATTCCGCAGTGCATCCTGTTGTGAGATTTTCTGGACCACTTTGTCTTTCCTAAGAACATTCTTTTCATCGGTCATGTACACCAATGGTTCAATATGCTCAGTATCCAATTCATTGAGTTTATCAACAAAGTCAAGTACGCGGGTTAGATCCTTGATAATTTCTTTCTTTGCCTCAACATCAAACTCTAACTTAGCCAGGTTGGCTATTTTGTCAACTGTAGACTCGTCGATTTGCATCTGTTTATAATTGATTTTTAGCGGTCAGGCCAGCCTGTGCATCCGGCAGGCTCCTTTCATATTCTTGCAAGGTACTGTTGATCGTATTGAATACCTGCTTGCGCAAATGTACCATATTTTCATTGCTCATTCCCTTCACCGAAATGGGCTCATGAATAATCATATAAGCAGTTCCCGGACCGCCCGYTTCACCTGATTGGTCAGAATCCGGCAATATTTCGAAGTTGTTGACAAAAGTGACAGGCAAAATAGGTACCTGTTTCTCGATAGCGAGCTTAAAAGGGCCATTTTTGAATGCGAGTAAATCCGGGGCTTTTGGTGAGATSGTRCCTTCWGGAAACATGACKACTGGACGATTTTTATCTAAGTCTTCAGCAGCCCTTAGCCAGGCCTTATGAGAAGCTGTTCGACTGCTTCTGTCGACGCCGATGTCCATGTCCTTAAAGAAGATTCCGAAGAGTGGCACATTTCTGAGCTGTTGTTTACCCATGAATACAAAATAGTGGGGGAAATAGCAGTATATCAACATAATATCCAGCATTGACTGGTGATTGGGGCAGATGACAACAGGCGTATTGGGTTCAAGCTCGAAGTTCTTCTCGGCAACTACCCGAATGCCCGTTAATGTTATGGTAACAATCGATACAAACCGCTTGAGCTTAAACGCATATTTGTACCAATTCTCATTACTCAGCAATACAAAAAATGCTGGGTACAGAAGGATAAAGGTGGTGCAGAAGACAAAAGCGAGATAGATCCTCCACAACCCCCTAGAAATGAAAAGGATGGTGGTCATAGGTTACTAAGGTAAGATATTTTGCCCTTTGAATGATCAAATTCCACTGAACGAAATATGCAATGGTCAGAAAATGAGATATATGGCTATTCTGTACGGTGCACCTGTTACCAATAGTTTTACCAATGAAACCCTATAAATAGCGAAATTGTGGAAGCGTGGTGCCCAGGCAGGTGTGATTAATTGCCTATTTTGGCTTAAATCCAATTCGTTCTTAAAATGGGTTCAATTCGTATATTCGCAAAAACTTGCGGTGTAAAGCTTGTCCTTAGTCGGTAGGCATGCGCAATGCCGAAGGGAGTCAACCATTAGATATTCTTAGATAAGGTTATGGAAATTGTAGTTAGCGGAATTCGGTCAACAGGAAATTTGCACTTGGGGAATTACTTTGGTGCGGTAAAGAATTTTATCAAGATGCAGGAGGACAACCATTGTTTTTTCTTTATCGCAGATTATCATTCGCTCACTACCCATCCTGATCCCAATACACTGCACCAAAATGTGAAGCAGGTTCTTGTGGAGTATTTGGCATCTGGCATTGATCCGGAAAAGTCAACGGTCTATGTGCAGAGTGATTTGCCAGAGGTGGCCGAGCTGTATCTATTGCTCAATATGCATGCTTATAAGGGCGAACTGGAGCGCAGTACCTCATTTAAGGACAAGGTTAGATTAGAAAGGATGAAGCAAATTGACCCGAGCAAATTGAACAAAGAGAATATCAATGCGGGGTTATTGACCTATCCTGTGCTCATGGCTGCGGATATTGTAATTCATCGAGCCAACAAAGTTCCGGTTGGCAAGGATCAGGAGCAGCACCTGGAGATGACAAGGACCTTCGCAAGGCGGTTCAACAATATGTACAAGAATGAATATTTCCCAGAACCACAGGCCTATAATTTTGGCAATAATCTGGTCAAAATTCCTGGGTTAGATGGATCAGGCAAGATGGGAAAATCTGAGGGAGAAGGGAATGCAGTATTTTTAAATGACGCTCCGGAAATTATCAGGAAAAAGGTGATGCGTGCGGTGACGGACAGCGGTCCTGAAAAGATGAACCAGGAAAAGCCGGTTGAGATTCAAAATTTATTTACAATCATGCAAGCCGTTTCCTCAACAGATACAGTTGAGCATTTTGATGACTTGTACAACAAATGTGAAATCCGATATGGGGATTTCAAGAAGGCGCTAGCCGAGGATATCATCACCTTTTCGGCACCCATTAAAGAACGCATAGAAGAACTTTCCAAGGACGATGCCTACCTTAGAAAAGTGGCTAAAATGGGAGCTGAAAAAGCACGTGCCAGTGCTGAGAAAACAGTACGTGAAGTCCGGGAAATTATGGGTTTTCGTGCTTTTTAGCAGAGATGTTAGTTAGACGGTAAGGATTTCTTTTTCCTTCGCCTCCATTGTTTCGTCCATCTGGGCAATGAACTTGTCTGTAAGCTGTTGAACGCTCACTTCTCCATCTTTTGCGTTATCCTCGGCCAAACCATCTTTCACCAGTTTTTTAATATCTTCATTGGAATCGCGGCGGCAATTTCTGATACTAACCTTACAATGCTCGGTGGCTGCTTTTGCTTGCTTAACAAGATCTATCCTTCTTTCCTCCGTTAAGGTAGGGACATTAATTCTTACAAAGGTGCCATCGTTGGAAGGGTTGAAACCTAAATTGGCATTGACAATAGCTGTTTCGATCGGCCCTATCATAGCTTTTTCCCATGGCTGAATGGCGATGGTCTGCGGGTCGGGAGTATTCACGTTGGCAACCTGGCTCAATGGCGTTTCCACACCATAATAATCAACCTTTACGCCTTCCACCATTTGAGGATTTGCTTTTCCGGCCCTAATCTTTTGAAGCTCGTCTTGGGCGTGGTCAATTGTCTTATTCATTTGCTCCTCAGCAATTGAAATGATCATATTTAATTCATCATTCATGGTATCGGGCTAAAATTCTACTAACGTACCCACTCGCTCTCCTGCTATCACTTTGCCGAGATTACCAGGTTTGTTCATGTCGAAAACAATGACCGGAAGTTTATTTTCATTGCACAAAGTGAATGCAGTAAGATCCATCACATTCAATCCTTTCTCATACACCTCATTAAAAGATACTGTTTCATATCTCGTGGCGTCTTTGTCCTTTTCGGGATCTGCGGAATAGATTCCGTCAACTCTTGTTCCTTTAAGAATGACATCTGCCTCAATTTCAATTGCGCGTAACGATGCAGCCGTATCGGTTGTGAAGTAGGGGTTACCTGTACCGGCTCCCAAAATTACAACCCGGCCTTTTTCAAGATGTCGAATGGCCCTTCTTCGAATATAAGGTTCGCAAATTTCTTCCATTTTGATGGCCGAAAGAAGCCTGGTGTATACGTCCATTTCTTCCAACGCAGACTGCAGCGCCATACTGTTAATCACAGTGGCAAGCATACCCATGTAATCTCCTTGAGCCCTGTCAGCGACATTGACTCCGCGCACGAAATTACCACCACCAATTACGACAGCGACCTCAACGCCTTGCTCAGCGATGTGTTTTATTTCCGATGCGTATTGGGAAATGCGGGCCGCGTCAATGCCAAATTTCTGCTCACCCATCAGGGCTTCGCCACTTAGCTTTAACAGAATTCGATTATACTTCTTTGACATTTTCGTGGGACAAATAAAAGCAAAAAAAAAGAGAGTTCCATGAACTCTCTTAAATCACTTTAACTTAGTGCGAGACGGTTAAAAGTGGTTACCGTCAAATCTTGGTCGGTGTCACTTAGATATTGCCGTATCGTTTTTTTGTTGTCCTTGATATACTCTTGGTTGAGTAACGTGTTCTCCTTGAAGAATTTGTTGAGTTTCCCCATGGCGATCTTTTCAAGGATTTCTTCGGGCTTTCCGCTTTCTCTAGCCTGTTCTTTTCCTACTGCAATCTCGCGATCTACAATGCTTTGTTCTACATCATCCTTATCCAAAGCAACAGGATTCATTGCAGCAATTTGCATAGAAATGTTCTTCCCTGCTTCTGCGATCGCTTCGCCAGTCTTGCTTAGGCCAACAATGGTCGCCAGTCGATTACCTGGATGGTTATAGGCAACAACTTGCTCCGCGCCGATAATCTCGTATTGCGCAAGTTCAATCTTTTCACCAATCTTTCCACTCATGGTTGTAATTCCTTCCTCAATACTGGCGCCATTGAGTTCAGATGACTTTAACCCTTCGAGTGAGTCTGTACGACTCTCAACGGCCAGGTCGGCAATTTCATTGGCATAGTTTTGAAAATCTTCCGTTCTGGCTACAAAGTCTGTTTCGCAATTTAAGGTTATGATAATGCCGGTTTTCCCATCTTCACTGGTTTTGGCAATGATAAAACCTTCATTTGCGTCACGATCACCTCGTTTTGCAGCAATTTTTTGTCCTTTTTTTCTAAGTAGGTCTGTAGCTTTTGCGAAGTCTCCTTCAGCTTCTACTAATGCATTTTTGCAATCCATCATGCCGGCGCCGGTTTCTTTGCGCAGGCTGTTAACGTCTGATGCAGTAATCTTTGTCATCTCTCTGTATTAGAACTAAAATTGGTAAATCCCTTATGCGGAAGTTTTGGTCTTCTTTGTTGCATTACCTGCAGGCTTCTTAGAAGACTTCTCCACCTTGGTAGGCTCTTCGCCTCCTATTCGTTTGCGCTTGTCACCTGGCTTTCTGGATGCTTTTTGAGCGGCTTCCTTTTCTTCTGCCTTAGGTTGTGGTTCCTTTCCTTCCGTTGCCTTTTTTACTCCGGATGAGGCCTTCTTGGTACCTGCTTCTTTCGCCTCTTCTTTGCCTTCCTTGTCAGATAGTTTTTCGCTCTCCCGCTCTTCCAGGCCTTCAGCAATTGCCTTGGTCATCAATCCAATCACATGTGAAATGGATTTAGACGAATCGTCGTTAGATGGAATCACATAATCCACTTGATTGGGATCTGAATTGGTATCCACCATTGCAAAAGTTGGAATATTGAGTTTCTGAGCTTCTGTTACCGCAATTTTCTCTTTTAAGATATCGACCACAAAAAGAGCTGCGGGTAACCTGGTAAGATCAGCGAAACTACCCAGGTTGCGTTCCAGCTTGGCACGTTGACGGGCAATTTGAAGCTTCTCTCTTTTGGACATATTATCCATGGTTCCATCAGTAGCCATCTTGTCGATGGTGCTCATCTTCTTTACTGCTTTTCTGATGGTATGAAAGTTAGTAAGCATTCCGCCGGGCCATCTTTCAGTGGCATAAGGCATCTTAACTTTAGCCACTAATTCAGCAACGATGTCTTTCGCTTGCTTCTTGGTAGCTACGAAGAGTATCTTCCTGCCAGACTTCGCAATTTGCTTAAGTGCACTGCCGGCTTCATCAATTTTAGCAACAGTTTTGTTTAAGTCAATGATGTGGATGCCATTTCGCTCCATGAAGATGTAAGGAGCCATGTTTGGATTTCTTTTTCTTTTAAGGTGTCCAAAGTGTACACCTGCATCCAATAGTTCTTTATGTGTTGTTCTGCCCATTGATTATCGTTTACTGAATTGGAATTTCTTCCTTGCTTTCTTTTGACCTGGTTTTTTGCGTTCTACCATTCTAGGGTCACGCGTTAAAAGACCGTGTTCTCTAAGTAGGGGTCGGTACTCCTCATCCACTTCTACTAAGGCTTTGGAAATGGCCAATCTTAGCGCTTCCGCTTGTCCTGCCACTCCACCACCATCGAGGTTTACCTTGATGTCCCACTTGTTCTTATTATCGGTAACATCAAATGGTTGTTGGATTTTGTAAAGGAGAACTTCGTTGGCGAAGTATTTCTTATGATCGACCTTGTTTACGGTGATTTTTCCTTTTCCTTTTTGGAAGTAGATTCTAGCGACTGCCTTCTTTCTCCTGCCTGAGGTGTTGATAACGTCCATGCTCAATTATAATTTATATTCTACGGGCTGCTGTGCTTCCTGATCATGTTCTGGCCCAGCATATACATACAGATTCTTGTAAAGGGCTCTCCCTAGTTTTGTCTTAGGTAACATTCCTTTTACTGCCTTTTCAACCAATTTGATTGGGTTTTTTCCGTGGATGAATGTCGGAGTCTCTCTTTTTTGTCCACCGGGATAGCCTGTGTGTCTGAAGTGTAGTCTCTGCTCCCATTTTTCGCCAGTCAACTTGATAAACTCTGCATTGATCACAATTACATTGTCACCACAGTCCACATGGGGAGTATAGTTGGTTTTGTGTTTTCCTCTGATCAACCGCGCGGCATTGGAGGCCAAACGACCTAATATTGCATCCTTGGCGTCAATGATCAACCACTCTTTGTTGACCGTAGCCTTATTGGCTGATATTGTTTTATAACTTAATGTGTCCACCTTGTTATCGTATTAAATCTTTTCTTTATATTGGCTCCTCTGATTAATAAAAGGGGTGCGAAATTAAGCCTTATTTTTGACTCTCGCAATGATTTACTTTAATAAATCCAGTGATTTGCCAATTCTGGTGAATGCTGCAATTGCTCGGTCCAAATGTTCTTCTGTGTGCCCAGCTGACAATTGAACGCGTATTCTCGCCTGTCCTTTTGCAACTACAGGATAGAAAAATCCTATTACGTAAATACCCTCTTGCAAAAGTGCATTGGCAAATTCTTGGGCTAACTTGGCATCGTAAAGCATGATAGGCACAATGGGAGAATTGCCAGGCTTGACATCAAAACCGGCAGCGGTAATCTTCTCCCTAAAATAGCGCATGTTAGACATCAGTTTATCCCGCAATTCCGTTGTTTCACTGAGAAGATCAAAGACGGCTGATGCAGCCCCTACGATTGGTGGCGCCAGAGAATTTGAAAACAAGTAGGGCCTTGATCGCTGTCTTAGCATTTCGATGATCTCCTTTTTCCCAGACGTGAATCCGCCCATGGAACCTCCGAGCGCTTTTCCCAGCGTGCTGGTGATAATGTCAACCCTGTCTATAACGCCACAATGCTCGTGTGTTCCCCGCCCAGTTGCACCAATAAATCCAGTGGAGTGGCTGTCATCTACCATGACCATCGCATCGTATTGATCAGCTAAATCACAAATTTTGTCCAGTAATGCGATATCCCCATCCATAGAAAACACGCCATCGGTTACAATCATTCTAAATCTACAATCGGCCGCCTCTTTGAGTTTTGACTCCAGGTCTTCCATATTGCTATGGTCAAACCGAAAGCGTTGCGCCTTGCACAGACGGACGCCATCAATAATAGAAGCGTGGTTTAGTGCATCGGATATTATGGCATCTTCAGCTCCCAGTAATGGTTCAAACACCCCACCATTGGCATCAAAACAAGCAGCATACAGAATGGTATCTTCCATACCCAGGAATTTAGAAATCTTGTCTTCAAGGTTCTTGTGGATATCTTGTGTTCCGCATATAAAGCGCACACTAGACATGCCGTATCCGTGTTTATCCAAGGTGTCTTTAGCTGCCTCAATAACCTTAGGGTGCGAAGAAAGGCCCAAATAGTTATTGGCGCAGAAGTTAAGCGCCGTTTCGCCCTGCACACCAATTTCAGCTCCCTGTGGGGTGGTAATTATGCGTTCCGTTTTAAAAAGACCCGCATTTTTGATCGCTTCTAGCTCCTCAGTGAGCGCTGTCTTCACTTTTCCATACATCTTTCTCTGCTTTTATTTAACAAGATCCTTGTTGTCTTAATGAGCTACAATTCACTGTTAGTTGATTGTTACCTGCTAATTCTTGAATGCTGCTCATCCTGTATTCACTCCGTTTTCAAAATCCCGGGTTACTGCCTTGTGCAGCTTTTCTCCCATGACCACCAAGAAGGGGACCGGCACCGGATCCAGTGGATTGGCATGCAGCTTTGCAATCTCTTCTCCCACCTGTGCGATGGATGGATCACGGCTGAGTACTTTGTCAATTCCAACTTCCAAAACACGCTCTGAAAGATTTAGAATCGTGCGTCGTAATGAGGCCAGTAAACTTCTCAAGGCTTGTACTTCCCATCGGTTAGAAGATGACTGTACTGCCATCCTCAATAAAATTCCATGCATTCCGGTAACTTGTCCACATCGCAGATAGGCCTCGGCTGCTTCATCAGGTGATGTTTTCATCTTTCTGGCAAGATAGGCAACTGGAAATACGAACGACCAACGCGTGGAAGCAGCGATGTCCCATGCAAGGTCATGCGGGAACTTCATCGATTCATATCTCCTTATGTCCCGCTTGAACAGCTCTGAAGAGACTGATGAGGTACTTGAACTCAAGATTCCCATTACGGATGCACAAGCTTCATGATACTCTTTAGCTGTGCTTTCGAATTCCTGCCCATCACCAATGCGTTCATAAAGCGTTTTTCCCGAGAAGAAATGAAGCGCCCAACTCGAGGCCGTTTTAACTCCTTCTTCAACCGCTTCGATACCTTGAAACCTAGTCGACATTGGAACTTCATTACAAGCCAATATTCTCTGCTTAATCTCTTCTGCTTTCATCCATTTTTTGGAAGCGGTGTATGCATAGGCCACATCCAGAACAGATCGCTCGGAATTAATGATCAGGTCAGCAAAATTTGCCGAACCGCAATCATTGACAATATCACCAATCCATAAGGTTGCTAACAATTCCCGAATCAGGATGTGAGATGACATTTCCCCGTGATATTTCTCATAGATCAATTGTGGGAAGTATTTTTTCAGGAATTCATCCTTTAAAGGAAAGCTGAAATCATCCATCCGAAGCAGTTCAGCTTTCGCATACATTTTGAAGAAAGCCATGAGTTTACTTAGCTCTGGCCTGGCATATCCTTTCTGTACACCTCTCTGTTGCAAATCCTCGATCGTGGGGAGGTCTTCCTTCTTAGGGTTAAACACCCCTTTTTCGGAAAGAAAATCCATTGTTCGGAGATATTGGTACGGGTCTTTTTTGCTTCGGATTTCATCCAAAGAAAGACAGAGGGCATGTGCATCATTATCCTTAAGGATTTTTGCCAATACCTCTGGGGTGAGTACTTCCAGAATCTCGTCGCGCTCCTTATTGTTTAGCTTTCCTGAAGCAACCAGGGGCCCAAACAGCACTTTCAAATTCACCTCTCGGTCAGAGCAATCAACACCGGCAGAATTATCGATCGCGTCTGTGTTGATGTACCCACCATTAAGCGCATATTCTATACGTCCTTTCTGGGTAACACCTAAATTTCCTCCTTCACCAACTACGCGCGCCCTGATATCACAAGCATCTACCCGTACAGAATCGTTGGATTTATCTCCGACGTCAGCATGCGCCTCCTGCGATGACTTTATATAGGTGCCGAGCCCTCCGTTGTAGATAAGGTCAACATCAAGTGTCAATAATTTTTGAATGACCTCTTCAGGGCTTAATTCTTTCTCTTCGGTACCAAGAAGTTTCTGAATTTGGGGTGACAATGGCAGCGACTTTTCAGACCGTGGAAATACTCCACCCCCTTTCGAGATGACCTTTTTATCGTAATCGGTCCAGCCGGAGCGAGGCAGTGCAAACATCCGTTGTCTTTCGATAAAAGAGACTGCACAATCTGGATCTGGGTCCAGGAAAATGTCACGGTGATTGAAGGCGCCAACTAGTTTTATCGTTTTGGAGAGCATCATTCCATTTCCAAAAACGTCTCCTGAGAGATCTCCGATGCCAACAACTCGTATCACATCTCTTTCCGGGTCAACGCCTAGTTTTCCAAAATGATGTCGTACGCAGGTCCATGCTCCTTTKGCAGTAATGCCTTCTGCCTTATGGTCATARCCRGCAGAYCCRCCGGATGCAAAWGCATCWCCAAGCCAGAARCCATATTCAAGTGCYAAKCCATTRGCMGTATCTGAGAGATGAGCMGTGCCTTTATCTGCGGCAACAACTAAGTAAGGATCGAAAGGGTCGTGACACACGACTCCCGGAGGCCTGACTTCTTTTCCCTCAATCTGATTGTCGGTTATGTCAAGCATACCCCGAATCAAAACTTTATACATCTTATCTCCATACGCTTTCCAGTCCTGACCTGGCTGAGGATTTCCGAGTACGGTGAATCCACCTTTCGCTCCCTGAGGTACGATGAGTACATTCTTTTCTTTTTGTGCCCGCATAAGTCCGAATATCTCGGTTCGGTAATCATCCAGCCGATCGCTCCAACGTAGCCCCCCCCTAGCTAAAAGACCTGACCGAAGATGGCACCCTTCCATTTCTGCGTGCCGCACATATATTTCGTATAGAGGCCTGGGCTCCGGGCAGTGGTCCAGTTTGGCGCAGTCAAATTTGAATGAGAGATAATGAAATCGACGATCAGGACGAAAGGCATTCGTACGAACCGTAGCTTCCATAAGGTTGAACAAGACTCGGAAAACACGGTCTTCAGTTGAATCCCGTACTTTGTCCATTCCCGCAAGAAAAACTGATTTCTTTTTCTTCATGTAATCAGCACGTGAAGTTCCCTTCTTTAGTTCCAGTTTCGGATTGAACTTGGCATGAAAGAACTCCACCAGGCAGTCCGTCAAGTCTGGGTACTGGCAGAGAATGCGGTCAACGGTACTAGAGTCAAAGAAAGGCCCTATCTGTATAGAGTAGCGCATGTAGGAGCGAAGAACATCTACATCATTCCAGCCCAATCCCGGACGTAGCATGAGACGGTTCATGGTATCAGAAGGGATACAGCCTCCAAATATGGCGTCAAGTCCGTTGATCAAGCGTTTTTTGTCTTTCACATAATCCTTCTCTCCTGATTCACTATCCACAAGTAGCCGAAAAGTGTCAATTTGAAGATTCGATTGGTCAGATGGT
>JAESRW010000052.1 GCA_016764395.1 Flavobacteriales bacterium | reverse complement strand
CATAAGAATGCTTTCTCGSRTAYCAACWRTKGTTATGSTSYGRCAAGATGAGGTGTCRCTACAGCYATTTTGGGTAATGATAACTGCATAGAAACCATTATCCGATGCAGTAAATAGTTGGTTGGTCGCTCCTGAAAGGGGCAACATTGTTCCGCAATCCAGCCATTGGTACGTCGCACCCGTTGCATTGGCAATAAGTGTTGAATTGGTATTGGTTACTGATGTGTCAACCACAYTTACGGTCAAGTTTATGGTGATTATGGAATCACCTCCGGTTATATTGCCACCGATTAAAGTGTCCGTGAAGGTACCTGTTGTTGTCCAGGTGTAAGCTCCACTAGGAGACACATAACTATCGCATACGGTTTGATTGATGGTAGCAAAGCTGTTGGTAGACACATTAGTGCAGGTTTTTGAGCCCAGTGCTCCGCCATCCCAAAAGGCGTTAAAGGCCTTGCAGTGAACGGTTACATAATCGAAATCGTCAATTCCATAGTTACCGGGCACAATATAGGATTGAGCACCGGTATTACTTAACAGTTTTGCGACTTCTACATTGGTATTCCCCGGAACCGTGGGTGCCTGGTCATTTATTGATAAATGTAAATACAAATCTGGTCCTGCACCTGTCGAAAAATCACTTGACAAACTCAGTTGAAGAACTCCAGCAGAGTCTGTTAAAGTTGCGGATCCAACCATTGTATAGTTGCCAGAACTGGTCCCAAAATCGGTAACCAATCTTGTGCAGGCAGATTGAGAAAATGATTGATAAACGGGGATCAATGCTATGAATGTAAACAGTATTTTATGCATGGGGATAATTTATTTTAGGCTTTAGTTTAGTTTAATTTAAAAGCCCAAGTTCTTTGGGCGTGGGTATGTTCTGGCGGTTACGCCTGCTTGTTTGTTGTTTGCTATTCAATGAACAGTTGAATAGTAGAACTGTCGAACAATAGAATGAAGAAATTTATCAGATAATCGGATATGAAAATTCATAAATCGCCATTCAAATGTTCCGTTGTTCCAATGTTCAAAAACCCCTTGTTGGGGCAGCTCAAAGCCACCTTCTAAGAAGGTATGTTTTTTACTCAATGCCATGAACGAGGCTGCGCTCTTACAGAATAATAATCTTAAATGGCTGCTTGCGTATCTCATCCAAAACCGTGTGGAGCAGCGCTCAATGGATACTCAAATTCGATCATTGTTTTTTGTTTAACGTTTCTACCTGTTGGCAAACAAACGGAATGGAACAAATTATGAATCATGTGCTGGTCAGTATTGCTTACGACTTGAAAATTATCAGATGCTTGGTGCTTTAAACCCGGAGAAGGGCTAAAATAAAGACCGTCTCCAGGTTGAAAGCGAAARATCCTAAAAGCGTAAAGTTTGAAGGATCTAATATCCCAGCATTGAGCTAAATGGCTTGCGCTTCAGGAAAGTCCACTGGGATTTTTGTAGCGGCATAGACGTAGTTGGTAAACGTTTTATCTGCAACCAAAGCGATGACATCTATCAAATCTCCCTTTGAATAACCTGCTTGAAAAAATGCTCCTGCTGTCGCTTCTGAAATATTCCCACGTTGCGCGGTAATTTCGCGTGCAATATTGCTCAAGGCATTTAACTTCGGATCTTCAATAGTACCTGCTCTTAATTGCAACGTTTCATCTTCGGAAAACCCTAAACTTTGCCCTATTACTGTATGGACAGCCTTACAATAATTGCAGTTGTTTATTTCTGAAGTTGCCAAATTCACCGTCTCACGCTCCTTAATATTTAGGCCTCCCTTTGCTTGTGCTCCGCTAAAAGCCAAGTAAGAAGAGAGTGCGTTAGGGGAGTAGCCTATAGTTGCAAACAAATTCGGAACCGTTCCGAATTGAGATTTCARGTTGTCAAAAATAGGCTGTGCTGCCTCAGCAACATTTTCYCTCGTTGGCACTTCAAAAGKTGCCGWTGTATTGTCCGTTAAAGGMTYCATAATWTCAATTTTTAAATTTTRTGTAATTATTTACAATGCAAAAGTACATGGGGGAGACCTCCTGGGAAATGGACGATTTTTCTAAAATACAGGACGGAGTTTCCATTAAGCCCTTTTTTGACTTTTTGTTTTGTATTCAGTGGGGGAAAAGCCTGTTTTTTGCTTAAAAATCCGGCTTAAGTAATAGGGGTCCTCATACCCTAAGTCAAAAGCAATTTCCTTAATGCTCTTATTGGTATATAAGATGGCGCGTTTAGCTTCTAATAGGCTTCTTTCCGTAATAATAGAAGAGGGGGTGGGTTTGCCCAGAAGGTTAAGCTTCTTTGTTAAAGAGGCAGATGCCATTCCCAACATTTTGGCATATTCATTTACAGATTTGATCTTCTTATAGTGTTTTTCTACCAATTGACTGAATTCCCGCATGAACTCTTCTTCGTGTTCTTCAAAATTCGTTTGTGCCCTTAGCAAACGGTTGGATTGAATGAGCAATATCTTCAGTAAAATGCGCAGCATTTCATCTTTGGATATATTTCTATCATCCATTTCTTGCTGCATTTGTCTGACTGTGGAATTAAAATACCGAACTTGTTTATTGCTGAGAGTAAGGGATAAATTCTGAAAGATGTTATTAAATAAGAATCCATTGCACGACAATTCTTGATCGTGAATTTCGATGCAATAAAAATCCCTATTGAAATTGATGACGGTTCCTTTTGCAGTAGCTGTTGGAGAGAATTGTGTTTTTTGATTGGGACCAATGAATAGGATCTGATTTCCCTGCAATTCTATTTCAGCTTCATCAATATCCAGGCTTCCGCTTCCCTCATAGATCCATAGGAGGCTATAAAGGTCAGATACAAATGTTTCGGGTTTACTCCTGAAATTGTCGATACTAGAAATTCCAACAATACCCCCAGTTATAGGATGACGATATTCCCTGACCATTTATATTTGCTTTTGATGTTTGCTGTTCTCGTGATTTGCAGAGCTGCAGTTTCTCCAAATTAAAGCCGTTATTAAAAATATTGTCCCAAACCGAAGACAATGCCTGTTTCATTGAAATCCCTCACATTCACTCCATAATCAAACCGCAAGGTTAGATTATAAACAGGTCGCAAGTACATTCTAAGACCGATGCCGGAAAACAGTTTGCTGTTTTCCGCATTAAACATTTCTTTGATTCGTCCACCTGCGGGCCGCCACGAACCGATATCGGTAAAAAGAACTCCTTGAATTGCACCCCATCGCTGTTCCAACAAGGTATGTCTGTATTCCGTGTTTACAGCAAGTTCTGCGGTTCCGCGAGTCACTTTATTTCCTGATCCTCTTATATTGACATAGCTATCCAAAATAAAGGGGGCAAAAGGGCTTTCATTATTAGTGGAAGTACCCAATCTAAGCCTAATAGCCAAATTGCCTTTGCTCCTCAGCCTTAAAAAATAGCTCAACTCATTTGAGAGTTTTAAGAACAAATCGCTGTCACCACTGGTTAGTATGGTCTCTAAAAGGAGCTTGTTGGAGAAGCCGGATAAAATGTAAGAGAAATAGTCTAACTGATTTAATGTATGTGATGTCTTGAGAAGCAATTTGTTTTTTTCTGCCTGATCAGGGCCAAGGGAATTTAAGTCGTTGCGACCTTCACTTTTGTTATATTGCTCATTAAGATAGGCCCCTCCATATTCCAAATAGTTGCCATAAACAAACTCATATCGCCCCAAGAGTTCAGCAATTAGAATGTCGTAATCGTAAAAGGTGGTGCTATCTTGGAAATACAGGGGTTCAATKGTAGAGAGTTTRGCAATATCCAMAGAATACCCCCATCGGCTGCCTCCAATATTCGGTGCCTTTAAAAAAAGCTGATAAGAGTGGCGCTCAGAATACCGGTAGAAACCGCCTACACGATTACCTTGTCCTTGAAAGTTGAAATCTACCGCACCGAACTGCAACCAGAAATTTCCTTTAACCCCACCAAAATTGAAGATTGGCAATAAGGTTAATACCTCTTTAAAGTGAAAATTGACAATGACTCCCCCGGCAGTGTCTTCTGTCGAATAACTCACCTCGCCAAAGAGCCTAAGATTTCTCAAAGATTGAATATCCTCAAGTAACAGGGCAGAATCTAAAGTTGAGCCAACTTCCGTTTCTACAAATCTTTCTATATAATGGGATTTGACCTTTTTCAGTCCAACAAAATTGATTCCTTGGATGACTTCTTGTGCTTGCATTGGCAAGCAGAAGCAAACAAGCAAAAACACTATGGCATTGCGACTAAAGAGCATACAACGCTTAATGATTTATGATTATCTCAGAAACCTGAATCCGAGGTTATAGGTGGTACCCGCCCCTTTATTCTTGCCTAATGGGAAATCAGTGTACAAAAGTTCAATTTCTAAATTAGAAGTCAATTGGTATTTACCGCCAACACCCACTTGGGAATAGTAGGAGGGGATTCCACCTTCACCCCAAGTAGGGGCCCATTCTGTTAAGAGATAGAGGGTTGTTTTAGGAGTGAGAAAATAACTTAAAAACCCCTTCACTGGTGTATCAAGCGAGCTGTTCTTTTGCTCAAACGCTCTATCTATATATGAGATCGCATCTAGTTCAAAGAACGCTCTGAATTTATCACTTAGCTTCTGATCATAAAACAACTGAACCCACCATTGATATCCATCAAAAGAGAGATAAGGCTTGTCATTAAACAGCCCTTGTTGGTCAGAAGCTAAAGGGATGAAGAACGTTGATTGAACGGAAAGGCCACTGAGCTTCTTGAAAGGGCTAAATTTAATTTTAGGACCAATATAACTTATGGCAGTTCTCGTATTGCTGGTGTTTTGAAAGGCGAAAAGTGCAAATGGTGAAGAGGTGACATCATCATCAAGGCTTACCGACTTGAATATGACATCTATTCCAATGTTCAATTTTGGCGCAAGACCGTAAGATGTTTGAAGGAAACTGCTGAAGTAATTTTGCCTTCTTGAACTTTCTCTAATATCACCGTTCTCATCAAAACTGGCTTTATCCGTATAGAGGTTGTTAAATAGTTTCACTTCTATCTGCCCTGGTTTCAGCAATGCAGAGGGTGTATATTCTTGAAGATTAATTGGTTGTTCTGAACGAAGAGGTCGAGATGGACCTTCTGGCATGAGGTCTTCTGCCTTTTGAGAAGGCTGGTCCTCAACTTCCGGTGTGGTATCAGCCACTAGATAAACGACTTGCTCCACCAACAGTAATGGCTGCTTTTCATCTTTCGACTTGATCTCCTCAACTAATACAGGTATTGCTTCCGACTTGTGGGGGAGCTCCACCTGTTCTTCTGGTACGATTTCCTTCATTTTTTTGGCGGGTTGATCCTGTACCTTTGGTGCGACTTCCTTCATTTTTTTGGCGGGTTGATCCTGTACCTTTGGTGCGACTTCCTCCATTTTTTTGGCAGGTTGATCCTGTACCTTTGGTGCGACTTCCTTTGATTTTTTAGCCGGCTGAACTTGTACTTTTGGTTTCATGCTGATTGGCTTTTTTTTATTGTTCAAGGTCCAATCATAGGTGTAATAACCAACTCGATAACTAACCGGAATCTTGTTTTTTCTATATTGATTAATATATTCCACCACGCTTTTACCCATTCCGGTAAAGTCTGCTTTGTACCATTTGAATATCTCTGAAATTAATACCTTCTTACCAGCAGCATATATTCTGATAAAGTAAGGGTCATTCAAGGTTGATTTTGTTTGTGCTTCCAGTTGCAATTCCAGTTTGTCCGGGAAATAGGCCCCGGCTATAATTTTAGGGCAACCCATTGCCGCACACACCAATACAAAATGCACTCTTGGGTCATTGTAAACGGTTCGTAATTTTTTATTCTCAATGGTATTGATCGTCAGTTTTTTATTGGCAATTAGGTGCTTTTTCTGATCGAAAAAACCGTTGACATCCATCGGTGAATTGATGGGCCAATTTTGAATGATTGAATTGATAACGGTCAGATTATAGGCGTTGATCCAAAATGCTTTCTGTTCATTTTTTGAAAACTTGGATAAATCCATGCTGGCCATAGAAGCCACCAGCTTTTTTAAATCGGCATCATTGTTCTGTAGTGCTTGATAATCCACTCCACCGTCAACAATATTTTTTTGAAAGAATGAATTGGCATCGTTAAAAAAGCCGTTTGCGTTACCTTCCACTGCAAAGGCAATGTTACAGGCACCTGAAGTGCATACCAATAGCGTTAATATGATCTGTTTAATGCTCTTATTTATGGAAATTTTCATAATTCTTCGTTAGCTTAAGTTACCTCATCTGTTCTTGTTTTTTTGCACAATAGAAAGGAAGGCTAAAATTAAATGAGGTTCCAATATTCTCCTTGCTTTGGACATCAATAGAGACCTTGTGCAGGTCTAAAATATTTTTCACAATCGTAAGGCCCAGTCCAGTGCCTTTGTCTCCTTCATTCATCGCATTATCATGTTTATGGTAGCGATCAAAGATTTGGGATATTTCCGCTTGTGGGATACCAGTACCAGTATCAGTTACCTTTACCACAACGTAATCGTCATTTTTTTTATGCAGTTCAATAGTGATTACGCCTCCTTTTGGCGTGAATCTTATAGCATTGCCTACTAGATTTTGGAGAACTCGATCTATCAAGGCAACATCAGCACAAACCAATGGTGAATCCTGAATAAAAACAGGTCTGATTTCTATGTCTTTTTCTTTTGCTGTGAGGGAATACTCCTGTATGATATCCTGGATTAACTCCGCAATAAAAAATGGTTCAAGCTTGGGTTTCACTTGTTTGGCTTCGAGCTTAGATAATTCGAAAAGATCTTCAACCATTTGTGTTAGTTTCTCAGAACTTTTGAGGATTATTGTCATGCAGTGCTTCTTGTCTTCGTCACTCATTGTGGCCTCCTTCATCATAAGCGTCTCAACGTAACCGTGAATGGTAGTTAATGGCGTGCGCAAGTCATGCGATACATTGGCTATGAGCTCACGGCGTAATTTTTCAATATCCTCTATTTTATTCATGTTTGTTAAAATGGTACCCGCCATTTCATTAAAGGTATTTGCCAATTCTGTCAATTCTCCTTTCGACTGCAGATTGATCCTGGCGTGTAAGTCGCCTTGTTGAAACCTATTCACAGTATCTATGATCGTGTTTAAATTTTTCGTGATGAGCCAAATACAGAGGAGGCCAATGATCAAAGCAGCAATTAAAGTGAGGAACATTGTTCTGGCACCAATCCTTAGAATGTAACTTCCCAATAAAAATTGGGTTATTGAATCATATTCTTCACCGGCTAAGATGACATAGATATAGCCCACCAATTCTTGATTGTCGATAATAGGGGCAGAAGAAAAAACCTTTTGAATATTTGGATTTCTTGGATCATCACCCAACACAAAAGCCTTTCCCTCAGATTCAATGAACTCCCGTAATGGGCTAAGATTGATTTGATTTAATTTTATCTTTTTATCTGGAGCAAAATAAGATAGGATTTCCCCTTCTTTACTTAACAGGTATACTTCTATACCCGGATTGATCACCATAACATTATGAAACATCGCTTCTAGTGCTTGATGATTAACCTTTCCATTTATAAAGGGGGAAACATCATGTACAATGTGTTCAGCTACCGAGGCGTTGAGCCGTTGATTGGTTTCTTGAAAGTACATTTTCGAAGAATATGTTGTTATAAACACATATGACGTGGCCAAAATCACGAGAAATAGAAACAACATCGAAGAAATTTTCCAGTATAAACTGTTGCGGGGCTTGGGGATTTTGAATTTCATGTGTCTATAATTTATGTTAAGCGGTCACACCTTGCTCTGCCGTAGCTTCGCGCTTGCGCGCCATAGCGCTACAGCGTGCGGCGGCGTGAAGGCGCAGTGGAACTCGCCAATGGTCATCGCCTTGTATGTTACACAATTGATTATGGCTCGTTTCATCTGCTCGCTTGTTATATGCTTGATCATGGCTCGTTTTAGCTGTTAATTTTCACCCTTATCGGCGAACCTGTATCCAATTCCCCAGGTAGTGAGAATGTATTTTGGATTTGATAATTCTGTTTCAATCTTCGTTCTCAGTCGGTTAATGTGGGAATTAACAGTATGTTCATATCCTGCAAACTCATAACCCCAAATAATGCTTAAGAGACTTTCACGAGAATAGCTCCGTCCTGGGTTGGATGCCAACAAGACCAGTAGATCGAACTCCTTAGGCGTTAATGCTATTCGTTCTCCTTGTATGGTCACTTTTCTCTTTTCAGTATTTATTCGCAGTTTATTGAAGGTAATCTGTGTGGACTGGTTTTTTGGTAGACTTTCCTGCTGCATGTCAATTCTTCGAAATATAGCCTTGACCCTGGCAACAAACTCCCTTATACTGAAAGGTTTGGTTAGATAGTCGTCACCCCCTGATTCTAGTCCGAGCACCTTGTCTATTTCTTCGGACTTAGCCGTAAGAAACAAGATGGGTGTGTTAATGCCCTTAGCACGAATATGGCGGCATATATCCATGCCGTCCGTTCCTGGCAGCATAATGTCTAATATGATTAGATCAAATTGCTGATCCAGCGCCACTATCAATCCCTCTGTTCCATTGTGCTGCTTAGTTATCTGGCATTCAAGATCTTTGAGATGAATCGCAATTAGTTCAACAATGTTTTTGTCATCCTCTATAACTAGTACCTCTTTCATTGTTCAAGTATGTTGTAACTACTTAGTATTTAACGACCTATTATGAATTAAATGATAACGTAAGTGGAAATAGGTTCAATATATTTGAATTTCAGTTGGGCGAACCCGGCAGCCGTTTAATTATTTTTAATTATCTGCCTAAATTTCTTCATCGTTGTCAGTAATTGTCGGACTTGGGAATATTCTCATTATGAATGGGCTTGAGCAATTCCCAAGCCCACACGTTTCCTAGCCTATTTGACCAAAGTTAATTTCCCCATATTGTTCAATCCACCTGCTTCTAAACGATAGATATAAATACCAGTGGGAAGGTCATGCCCTTCAAAAGCTACTTTATAATTTCCAGCAGATAAAGATTCATTTACCAAAGTTGCAACTTGCTGACCGATCCCGTTATATATGTTCAATGCAACAGGCCCTGATCGCTTGATTTCAAAACTGATTTCAGTTCGGTCGTTAAAAGGATTTGGAAATGATGTCGTTTGAAATGTGCTTTGACTTAGATCACTATTGTCGAATCCCAAAATGATCCCTGCGTCGTCCGTTTTGGCCAGATATGCACAAAACGAAGGCGTACCGCTTACATTTCGCTCTCCGGCCAATATATATCCTCCATCTGAAGTAACTTGAGCAGAGTTGATCCTGGTGTCTTCTGATGATCCATCTACAACCGAAGCCCAAGCCAGCGTACCATTTGCATCTGTTTTAGCTATGTAAGCACAAAATGAAGGCGTTCCGCTAACATCTCTTTCTCCTGCGAGTATATACCCTCCGCCTGATGTTGTCTGAATCGAGTTGATTCTAGTGTCCTCTGCCGACCCATCTACAACTGAAGCCCAACTCAAGGTGCCACTTGCATCTGTCTTAGCCAAGTAGGCACAAAATGAGGGAGTGCCACTTACATTCCTTTCTCCTCCCAATATATAGCCRCCATCTGAGGTTAATTGAACCGAGTTGATTCTAGTGTCCTCTGCGGAGCCGTCTATAATTGAACTCCAAGTGAGWGTGCCATTGGCATCGGTTTTAGCCAAGTAGGCACAAAAAGAAGGCGTTCCGCTAACGTCTCTTTCTCCAGCTAGAATATACCCTCCATCAGAGGTTACTCGGACTGCGCTGATCCTTGTATCTTCAGATGATCCATCTACAACTGCAGACCAGATTAATATTCCATTAGCATCAACCTTTGCAAGGTAGGCACAGAATGAGGGGGTACCGGCAACATCTCTTTCTCCACCAAGAATGTATCCGCCATCTGATGTTGCCTGTATGGAGTTGATTTTAGTATTCTCGGCGGAGCCATCAATAATGGAGGCCCAAACTAGCGTGCCGTTACCATCAACCTTGGCAATATATGCGCAAAATGAAGGGGTGGCACTTACATCCCGTTCTCCTGCAAGGATATAACCACCATCGGAGGTAGACAATACAGCTTTTATCCGTGTGTCTTCAGATGAGCCATCCACTACAGTAGCCCAGGCTAAATCACCGTCGTTGTCTGTTTTAGCCAGGTATGCACAAAACGAGGGTGTACCACTTACATCCCGTTCTCCAGCAAGAATATATCCTCCGGCGGAGATTTCTTGAACCGCGTTGATGCGCGTATCCTCTGCTGAACCATCTACAATTGTAGCAAAGGTGCTTTGCGCAATGGTGAAATGGGGAAAAATTAAAGTCAACACCATGACTGCTAATATTCCCAAGGTGTATTTTATTCTATTAAATTGTTTAAATCCAGCGTCCAACTTTATAAGTCCGTATCTTCTTTTCACTGTGTAATTTGCTTTCATATTTAGTTCGTATTGAATGAGATTAACCTTTAAAATTTGCATGGTACAAAGGAAGATGAAGGTTATCACGAAAAGATCACGGAATGATTCTGAAAGAGTAAAAATTCAATTTAAATCAAGTCGCACACAATTCCAGGTAATTCATTGTAATCCAGTGAAATTGGTCGCGCATGATGCGATTTGACCCCTAGGGTGAAATTATATGACAGGGATAAAGTGCTTACTTCAGGATGACTTCCTAAGGCCTTGAAAACGAAATACCGCTCACTTATTTGACGGCAAGGTTACCTCGTATCACTAAATTGTTCCTTTTATAGTAGATGAGGTTCTCCGTCTTAAGTTGGTTCAAGATTGTGGTAACTGTTTGTCTGGAAGTGGCGGTTAGGTTGCCTATATCCTGATGGGTTAATTGATGATTTGCCATGATATTGTCTCCTGTATTAGCGCTGTTTTTATTGGATATTTCCCTTAACATGTCAATAATTCTGGTCCTTGCATCCTTAAACATAAACTCTTCCACGCGTTTCTCGATTCTTATTAATCGGTAAGCCATCAGCTTTGCTATCTTAAGAGAGAGCCCGGGAACAGTCTGCATTAAATATTGCATATCTGCTTTGTACATTGCGCGGATTATAACATTGTCCGTACTTGCTTTGGCAAATTCTGTTCGCTTTTGTTCGTCGGCCACTGATAATTCGCCAAACACTTCGCTTGGTCTCACGATCGTTCTGGTATTTTCTTTACCATTACCAGAAT
The DNA here is from genome assembly GCA_016764395.1 of Flavobacteriales bacterium. Lineage (GTDB taxonomy): Bacteria > Bacteroidota > Bacteroidia > NORP154 > NORP154. The sequence goes on along the minus strand of JAESRW010000052.1, from coordinate 1,766 downwards.
AAGTACCCAGTTTTACATACCCACGAATGAGAAAATAAATGTAAGTAGACGAATCTTCGGGAATATAAATATAATCACCTTTTTGGGCAGTCTTCAAAATTGTCTTGTGCTCCATTTGCTTTATTTCAAAAGCGGTCATTCCGTTAAGGAGACTGATATTTCTTAGCTGCGACATTTGGATTGGGTCGGACATAATTATAACTGAGGATATATATTCAACTATTCGATAATCTCTTTTTCAAGCACAATGCTTTTGCAGTTCTAAAGCCTCAATATTGGGCTCATTGAATTTGCTGATGTTCACAAAGGACGTATAGGGGTATCACAGAATGATCACAGAATCATTGTGTAAGAGTGATATTTTGGCCTTAAGGGACTATCCTATTGCTGGACGCGATCCAATGCACTGACTGGAGTGTTACAAAAAGGCATGTCAAAGCCAAATAGGATAATTGGCGTGCTGCAAAAAACTGTACGGATGGTTCAGGCAAAACCAAGGCTTGCAATGGCTTTTTGGGTATACGCTTACCAGGGGAAAGGAAAAAGTGTTTGGGGAGGTCTACTGAGATTTTACCAGCTACAATCGTAAAAGCTCCTTGACTATTTTGGGGTTTGAAGCCTTGATGAGCAAAATAGCCGCTCATTTGTCCCTTTTTGTACACCAATGCTTTCTGTTTTTTTGGAGGAAGAGCTGCTTCTGAACGGATTCTAAGCTCTTTTTCTCTCCTAATATCGAAAAACAGAAAATATTGCTCATTTTCAATATCTTAGTTGGGATTAATGCACTGACCTCGTTATGCACAAGGCAGGTAAAGCTGATTATTCTAGTTTGGATAGGTTAAAATATATGACAACTACAACTATATAATCGAATCTTAATTTGTATTAAAAAAGAAAACAATATGCTTAAAAGTACTTATCTCACCGAAGAGGATTTAAAAGATTATGGGTTTAAATCAATTGGTAAAAATGTTAGGATTTCTAGCGATGCTAGAATATACGGACAAGAAAACATATCGATTGGAAGCAACGTTCGAATAGATGATTTCACAATTTTATCAGCAGTGAATGGGTATATCAATATAGGAAACTATGTTTTTATTGCACGAAATTCACATTTAAGTGGGTTTTTAGGAATAGAAATGCATGACTTTAGTAGTATGGCTGCAAATACTGTTATTTATAGCGCATCCGATGATTATGGTGGTGATTATCTTACAGCACAGGCTATTCCTCAGAAATACACAGCACATATTGGTGGTCCAGTAGTTATAGGAAAACATGTAATAATTGGTAGTAGTTGCACGATTATGGGACCATGCAATATTGGAGAGGGATGCAGTATCGGAGCAATGACATTTGTTCAAAATGAATTGTTGCCTTGGGGAATATATATTGGTATCCCTTGTAAACGATTTAAAGAACGAAGAAAGGGTTTGCTATCACTTGAAAAAGAGTTTTTAAAAGAACAACAACAGACTCTGCTGAAAGTGTAAACCACTTTCTGCGATTTGACTATAATATTGACGGTCATGCTATTGAAAAGTTTCAGCATATATCAACCGAAACGAATATTGATATCGATAGGATATACAAAGTGAAATACAACAAAAAGGATATCTATATCGCATATGTAGTTGATTTATAACATTTTTTGGATTACAAGCCTCGATGAGCAAAACAGCTGCTCGTTTATCCTTTTGTATGCTCCAATACCTTTTATTTCTTGCAGTAAAAGCTTCTTCTGAACGAATTCTAAGCTCTTT
>JAESRW010000051.1 GCA_016764395.1 Flavobacteriales bacterium | reverse complement strand
AGCCCGCAGCCCGCAGCCCGCAACCCGCAACCCGCAACCCGCAACCCGCAACCCGCAACTCGCCGCTAGTTCACACTATTTTACCCAACAGCTGAAAGTACTTCAGTTTTAAAACCTAACTTCGCTCCTATTATCAAAACGGGATGAAAAACGTCAGATATTTACTCCTTCCGCTCTCCATTTTATATTGGGTTATTACCTGGATTTATCATGAGCTCTACAATCAAAGAATTCTACGTTCCCGAAAGTTTAAAATACCTGTAATATCTGTAGGAAACCTCACCACTGGAGGGACAGGTAAAACGCCACATGTTGAGTACATTGTGCGTTTGTTGCTTCGATCGGAGCAAGGTTTTTTTGATAGGGTTGCTACGCTAAGCCGGGGTTATGGTCGGGCTACCACTGGATTTGCATTGGCAAATGAGGAATCAACTGCCATAGAGATTGGCGATGAACCGCGTCAGATGAAACAAAAATTCAAGAACATTTTTGTGGCGGTTGACGAGAATCGGGCGCATGGAATAGACAAGCTGTTGACCATGGTTCCCGGCCTGGATGTGGTATTGCTTGATGATGCGTTCCAACATCGAAGGGTGAAGCCTGGACTCTCCATTCTGTTAAGGGATTTTCAAGCTGTGTCTTCAAGGATGGCCCTGTTACCGGCAGGTGATATGAGGGAGCCCGTCAGCGGCTCTGCCAGGGCTGATATTATAATTATTACCAATTCACCCAAGATGTTGTCTCCCCATGAGCGCCGAAGGATCCAGCATATTGTCAAACCCAAGGATGACCAAAGCTTATTGTTCTCCTTTGTAGCTTATGATGACCTTGTTCCAGCCTTAGGAACGGATGAACACATCATGGCCAATAAAGCCTTCTACTTTGAGCGAGGATATGCTATATTGTTAGTTACAGGAATTGCTGATTCCCTGCCCCTTCAGGAATACTACGGCCAAAATATTGGTGAATTAACACATATGAAGTTTGGCGACCATCATGAATTCACCATGGCTGACATCCAGAAGATTCGGAAAAATTTTGATAATATTGCAAACGAGAATAAAATCATTCTTACAACGGAGAAGGATGCCATGAGATTGGCAATACCAGGGGTAGCAAAGGCGTTTGAGAACTTACCCATTTTTTACCTTCCAATTAAGATCAAGTTTCAGGATGATGATGGTAAGAAGTTCAATAAGCAAATTATAGATTATGTTACAAAAAATTAAGGAGGCGGTTGAGTACATACAAGGAGAGGTAGACTTGGTGCCTGAGGTGGGCATCGTCTTAGGTACGGGACTCGGAGGATTGGTTGGAGATATTGAGATTGAAAAGGCAATTCCTTATAGGGATATCCCAAATTTCCCTGTTTCTACCGTTGAAGGACATTCTGGAAAACTGATTTTCGGAAAGTTGGGATCGAAGAATATTGTAGCGATGCAAGGACGATTTCACTACTATGAAGGGTATGAATTTCAACAATTGGCCATCCCTATTCGGGTGATGAAATTTTTAGGCATCCAAAACTTGTTTGTATCGAATGCCAGTGGGGGTGTAAATCCTAACTTTGAAATTGGTGACTTGATGATCCTCGATGATCACGTGAATTTATTGCCGGGAAATCCACTTCTCGGTCAAAATTACGATGAGCTTGGACCAAGGTTTCCAGATATGAGTGAGCCTTATGATAGGGCCATGATTGCGAAGGCAAAAGAAATTGCGTCAACCAATGGTATTGCAACACAAACAGGTACCTATGCGGTAGTTTCCGGGCCTTGTTTGGAAACACCTGCTGAGTATCGTTACATTTTTAATGTAGGCGCCGATGCCGTTGGTATGTCAACGGTTCCCGAAGTGATCACCGCCAGGCATATGGGTATTCCTTGTTTTGCTATTTCCATCATCACGGATCTGGGGGTTCCAGGAAAAATTGTTAAGGTCACCCATGAGGATGTTCAAAAAGTAGCCGAAGAAGCTGAGCCTAAGATGACGCTCATTATGAAAGAGCTCATTGCAACAATTTGATAAGAGATGAAGAGCGTTTACCTTATCGCGATAGCGCTAGTATTTTGCCTTCCTGGCTTTGCCCAGGTAAGTTCAAATGTAACGTTAGTTTATCAGTGGAACGATAGCACTTTGCCTGCCACTCAGGCCCACGATAACAAATACAATGAAATATGGGGCCTGGCCCAAAATGGTAGAGAATATGCGGTGATTGGCTCAACCATGGGCACRCATATTTTTGACATTACCAATMCRCAGAATGTTGATACTGCKGMTTTTATTCCYGGAGCGGCSRCCGGTGATTTGATAATCCACCGWGAYTTTCAYGACTATAATGGRTWTCTSTACATCGTKTCKGATGAAAATCARGGACTKAYAAARAGTACRCTGCAAATTGTSGATCTKAGYTTTYTGCCAGAYTCSGCACCGRTWGTRTATGACKMAAATRCCCTTTTCGAGAGAAGTCATAATATTTTCATCGATTCAGCMAMSGCAAGRCTCTAYGTWWGTGGTGTGAGRCCYTCWGGTAACCGGCTYGAAATATACKCRCTYRMTRATCCRRTAARTCCRRTGYTGATTGAAACTTATAATAGAGGGCGRCATGATMTTTTTGTGAGGAACGATACGGCTTATTTGAATGACGGYTTCAGCGGTATCTTTCTAGTTGATTTTGAAACACCKGGYAATCCTCTTGCTCTKGGATCGTTGAGCTCTTATATTGACAGTGGTTATAACCACTCAGGTTGGTTGTCAAACGATGGGAATGTCTATGCGCTTGCAKATGARACMTTCGGAATGGCRATTAAATTATTGGATGTTTSGGACCCRKCAAACATGAGTGTCATATCCACCATGGATTCAGGTGTGGATACCCTCTCTACGCCACATAATTTAATAATAAAGGGTGATTCCCTATATGTAAGTTACTACAATGACGGGTTTTACATCTTTGATATTTCAGATCCCGCTAACCCTACAACAGCTGGTTACTTTCGCACCTCTACAGAGCCACACATAGATGGAAATTATAGAGGGGCTTGGGGGGTATACCCTTTTCTGCCTTCAGGTTTGATCTTAATTTCGGATATGCAAAACGGCCTTTTTGTGTTGCAGCCTACAGTTCTAACAGGCGTTAGTGAATCGGAATTCAATGCTCAGGAATTTGCAAAAATTCATCCCAATCCTTTTAATGAGGTCCTGGTTATCACTATCACCAACAGGAGTGTAAAGATGGTTACGATTGAAATATTCAACGAAATCGGTCAACTAGTAGCGGCTTCTGTTGAGCGGAGTACCGGAGGCGAGATCAGTATTGACACAAGCCATTTGACCAATGGATTATATCAGGTGAATTTGAGATCGAAAGGGTTCAAAGAGTCCCATAAATTGATTAAGGCACAATAAAATGAAGAGCATGAAAATTTGGAACAAATTGTCTTTGCTAATGATTGCAACATTATTGGTGCATTCTGTTTCTGGGCAAGACAGCCTCAACATTACAAAACTATCTCAATGGAAAATCGAATCAGTATTAACCTACAATGAAGTTTGGGGTATTGCCCAAGATGGTCGGGAGTACGCAGTGATCGGCACCTTGAAAGGTACCTATTTTATAGATGTTACCGATCCATCCACACCAGTTATGGTTGATTATGTGCCAGGTAAAGATGAGTCATGTTTTTGTATTCATCGGGACTATCATGACTACAATGGGTATCTGTATATGGTAACCGATGAAGAACCCGGCTCTTTGCAAATTGTGGATCTTTCAAGTTTACCGGATTCTGTATCCCTGGTATACGACTCTGATGCGTTATTCACCAGGTCTCACAATATATTTATTGATTCAACTAGTGCATTGATGTATTCTGCGGGTGGAAGTCCCAATAGTGGGATCGGTGTTTACTCCTTAATCAATCCTACTAATCCAGTGTTGCTGAATGATTTTGCAACTCCGGCAGGCATACACGATATTTATGTTAGAAATGACACGGTATATGCTCACGGTGGCCAATCTGGAATGTTCGTGTATAATTTTGCCAATGTTGGTTCGCCTCAATTGATTGGCACCTACAGTAATTATGTAAACGCTTCAGTATTCAACCACTCCGGATGGTTGAATAAGCAGGGGAATGTGTACGTGTTTGCGGATGAAACTACGAATCAGGATATTAAGGTAATTGATGTTACCGATCTAACGGATATTCAACCTTTAGATAATGTAAATACTGGAGGAGATTCAAATGCAATCGCGCATAACCCGATTATTAAAGGTGACTTTGCCTATGTGAGCTACTATTTGGATGGTTTGTGGATTTATGATATATCCAATCCAACCAATACTACAGTTGCCGGCTACTACGATTTGTATGTTGGTGCTGGGGATACTGTTACAGGTGGTGGTGCCTGGGGCGTCTATCCATTTCTGCCGTCAGGAAATATCTTGATATCTGATATGAACAGTGGTTTATTCGTGTTTGATGCAACCAATGCCATTACCGGTATCGAAAGTATTAAACAAGAAAAGCTAAAAATGAACATAGCTCCCAATCCATTTACGGATCAAGTGAAAATTACTTTTGAAGAGCAGGTTAAAGTAAGCACAATTAAAATTATTGATATTGCCGGTAGAATCGTGTCTACATCAGAAAAGGGCTACTTTGGTCAATCCATTGAATATGCAGTGGATGATTTAAAGGCAGGGCAGTACTTTATTCATATCACAACGGATAAAGGGAATTTTGTTGGGAACATAACCAAGGCAGTGCAATCCCATGAATGAAGAAAAGTACGAACCGGTAATAGGTCTTGAAGTACATATTCAACTACTTACAGACTCGAAGGCTTATAGTGGTGATTCCACTGAATTTGGTGCGGCTGCGAACACCAATGTCTCCCCAATATCCTTAGGACATCCTGGAGTTTTACCGATGGTCAATGAAAAAATGATCGAGTATGCGGTGAAGCTGGGCCTGGCTTGTCACTGTGGAATCCGAGAGACGAATGAATTTGCAAGGAAGAACTACTTCTATGCAGATATGCCTAAGGGCTATCAAATATCTCAACACGAAACGCCCATTTGCAATGGTGGTTACATTACCATTAAGGATCAAGAAGGTGGTGAGAAACGAATCAACCTGACCCGCATTCACATGGAAGAGGACTCTGGCAAGAGTTTACATGATCAGGACCCATTCAACACACTAATCGATCTCAACAGAGCTGGCGTACCCTTGCTGGAAATGGTTTCTGAGCCTGAAATTAAAACGCCCGAGGAAGCCTATCAGTTCCTTACGGAGGTAAGAAAACTAGTGCGATATCTGGATATCTGTGATGGCAATATGGAAGAGGGATCTATGCGTTGTGATGCGAATATTTCGGTGATGCTGAGAGGTTCTGATACGTTTGGTGAAAAAGTGGAGGTGAAGAACATGAACTCCATTCGAAATGTGCAACGAGCGCTGGAGCATGAGATAGAAAGACAGAAAAATTGCCTGGAAACAGGGGAGCCGATATACCAGGAAACGAGAACATTTGACGCGGTTGCGGGAACCACTTCAGTCATGCGCACCAAGGAGGCGGCAGACGATTACCGGTATTTCACGGAACCGGATTTGCCTCAGGTGATCGTGAATCAAGAGTTTGTTGACAGTGTGCAGGCTGAGCTACCAAAGCTTCCCGATGAGTTGTTTGTGAAGTATACCAAGGTGCTAGGTCTTTCCGCTTATGATGCCACGGTAATTATTGATTCCAAGTCCATATCAGCGTACTATGAGGAGTTAATTTCGGTCACCACAGATTATAAGGCAGCCGCGAATTGGTTGATGGGGCCCATCAAATCGTATTTGAATGAGAATGCGATGTCAATAGGTGAGTTTGTAATTAAGCCCAAACAAATTGCAAGCCTGATCGCATTGGTTGATGAAGGCAAAATCAGCCATTCTGTTGCAGCAAAGAGCGTCTTTCCAATGTTGTTGGACCACCCTGAGGGGAATCCGGAAACATTGGCCAGTGAAGCCGATCTGATTCAGGATAGTGATGAGGACAGTATCCAGGATTTTGTGAAATTGGCCATCGAAAAGTATCCGGATAAAGTGGCAGAGTACAAGGCCGGAAAGAAAGGATTAATCGGACTTTTTATGGGAGAAGTGATGAAGCTATCAAAAGGTAAGGCCGATCCCAAAAAAGCCAATCAGCTCGTACAAGAGTTGTTGAAATGAGACTGATTATTTCAAAGTGAAAATGAAGAAGTACATAGTTATATTGTTATCTGTAGTGCTATTTGCAGGATGCGAATCACGTGAGCCAGGTACTTTTCGCATAGCTGGAAAATTAAAGAACGGTGGCGGTGTTACCGTCTACCTCGACCAGCTCAGTGCGACAAGCACTAGTTTGTTTACTTCTGCCGTAGCTGATGAGGATGGCAACTTTGAATTACAAGGCGTCATTGGTGAAGTAGGATTCTATAAACTGCGTTTGGCGGATAATAATTTCGTGAACATCGTGCTTCACCCCGATGATAATCTGGAGATTGAGGGCGATGCTACCTACTTATACAACAGCTACAAAATCAAAGGGTCTCGCGATGCAATTGCACTCTATGAGCTGAATGAATACTTGCGGTTGTTTGGGGTCAAGGAGGACTCCATGCGCCAGGTGGGGGCTAACGCTGGCGGAATGACCTTGGAGTTGCAAATGCAAATGCAGAACACCTACAACAATATGCTACGCGAGAAATCGGAATTCTTGAAGAAGTTTGTCGATGAGCATACTTCATCCATCGCTTCGATGGCTGCCATTCAGTATTTGGATCCTACCTCGGATGCCGAGTATTATATCAAGTTGGATAAAGAGCTCTACGAGTTGTATCCGGATTTGGCCTACGTGAAAAACCTGCATTTGAAGGTGGCCCAGCTAACGAAGTTGGCCGTTGGGGCAGAAGCACCTCAAATCTTGCTCAATAATCCACAAGGAGAAACAGTTTCTTTATCCTCCTTGAGAGGCAAAACAGTATTGATTGACTTTTGGGCATCCTGGTGTAAACCTTGTCGAATTGAAAATCCCCATGTAGTTAAACTGTACAAACAATACAAGGACAAGGGCTTTGAGATTTATGGCGTTTCACTCGATAAAAATAAGAACGCCTGGGTGCAGGCAATTCAGCAAGACGGTCTCGAATGGATTCACGTAAGTGACCTCCAGTTTTGGAATTCAGCAGCGGCAAAGCTGTACGATGTGAGAAGCATTCCGCAAACTTATCTCATTGATGAAGATGGAAAAATCATTGCCAAAGGCTTCCGCGCAGCAGAGCTTGAGAAAAGACTAAAGGAGATTTTTGGCTAAACATTCGAACAGGCCTTGAAAATCACTATGAACATACTTATCAAGTTATTGCTATGCTTAGTCTTAGTAGTTAGCACCCTGAATCCAAGCAAAGCTCAGGATTATTGGCAGCAAGAACTGAAATACACCATCAACGTCAAACTAGATGATCAAAAACACTTCATCTATGCAGATGAGACGATCCAGTATATCAACAACTCTCCAGATGAACTGACGTATATTTACATGCACTTGTGGCCCAATGCCTACAAGGATCAGTCAACCGCATTGTGCAAGCAGAAATTGGAGAACGGCCAGCCCGAATTGCATTATGCAATAGAAGAACACCGGGGCTATATCGATAGTCTGGATTTTCAGGTCGATGGTGAAAAAGTAACATGGGAACTCGACACGGAGCACATTGATATCTGTAAGATCATCCTCAATAAGCCGCTGAAAAGTGGAGGCAGCATCATGATCTCAACACCGTTTAGGGTGAAGTTTCCGCGAGGAGTCTATTCTCGGCTCGGTCATATTGGAGAGTCCTATCAGGTCACGCAATGGTACCCCAAGCCTGCTGTTTATGATAAGAATGGATGGCACCCAATGCCTTATCTCGATCAAGGGGAGTTCTACTCTGAGTATGGAAGCTTTGATGTGCATATTACACTTCCACAAAATTACGTAGTAGGTGCTACCGGTGATCTAATTGGAGGGGATGAAGAGAAGCGTTTTTTGGATACAAAGATTGAACGCACGGAAGAATATTTGAAAACCATAAGTGTCAATGGTCCCAGGCCCAAGTCGGTGGGAATAGATGATTTAACGTTTCCTGCCTCCGCTGCAGAGACTAAAACCTTGCATTATCGACAATCAAATGTACACGACTTTGGATGGTTCGCCGATAAGCGTTGGTATGTTTTAAAAGGAGAAGTAGAATTGCCACACTCCAAGAAAAAAGTGGATACCTGGGTCATGTTCACGGATACGGAGGCACATCTGTGGAAGAACAGCATCGAGTACATGAATGACGCTATTTACTATTACTCCCTATGGAACGGTGATTATCCCTATCAACATGCAACGGCCGTGGACGGCGCGTTGAGTGCTGGTGGTGGAATGGAATATCCCAATGTTACGGTCATTGGCAGGTCGGGCAATGAGTTTGGCTTAGAAACGGTAATCATGCACGAGGTTGGACATAATTGGTTCTACGGAATTCTTGGATCGAATGAACGCGACCACCCGTGGATGGATGAAGGACTTAACTCCTTTAACGAGAATCGTTATGTGGAGACTAAGTATCCTGATAAAAAACTAATTGGCGGAAGAATCAACTTCAAAGGCGCGAAACTCTTGGATTTGGAGGGGTATACACATAAGGATAGCTACTACTTAGGTTATTTGTTCAACTCAAGGAGGAATTTTGATCAGCCTGTTGAATTTAAATCGGCGGAATATTCTCAGATTAACTACGGTGCGGTAGTTTATGGAAAAACGGCTCTTGTGTTTGACTACTTGATGGCTTACCTGGGCAATGATGTAATGGACAAGGCCATGCAGGCCTATTTTGAGAAGTGGAAATTCAAGCACCCACAACCAGAAGATCTTCGCAAAGTATTGGAAGAAGAAACGGGCAAAGATCTATCGTGGTTCTTCGATAATTTCATCAACGGTATCGAACAAGTAGATTATAAAATCGCAGGTGTAAGCAGTGAGGAAACCGGCTACAAAATTAAAGTCAGGAATACCACACATACCGTGGCCCCATTCAGTATTTCGGGTATTGTAGACGGCGTTGCAGTCAATACCACCTGGTATGAAGGTTTTGAGAAAACTGAGACGGTAACTTTTGCAGCAGGGGAATATGAGGCCTTTAAAATCGACTTCTCCAGGGACATTCCTGAGATAAATAGGAGAAACAATACCTTTAAAACAAAGGGCATGTTTAAGCAGCTTGAGCCACTTAGACTTCAATGGCTCTCCAGTCTGGAGAATCCAGATAAAACACAAATATTTTGGACCCCGGTTGTTGGATGGAATCAATACGACCATTTTATGCCTGGCCTTGCAGTGTACAATGGCTTAATACCTGCTCGGCAATTGGAGTACATAGCAATGCCTTTATACAGCACATCAACCAACACTGTTTTGGGACTGGCGAAGCTGGGATACAACTGGCTTCCTAAAGGGCAGACATTTCAAAATATACGATTGACGGTAGCTGCAAGTAGATATAGCAATGGTTCACAAAGAGTAACAACACTCGAAGGAGTAACGAATAATAATGATGTACAGGCCAATAARATTAAGGCTGAATTGGGGTTCACACTGAGAAATTCAAATGCCMGRTCTAARGTGKTGAACCAGATWYTCTTGACAAAATACGAGCTRCTATTTACAACATTGGCGAARAAYGAATTTTCTCARGGTTCRGGTCCTRCTGCTGTTATTGCGGAAGTTGAGGAAGACTATTATGTGAATAGAATAGCTTTTTCACACAGCAATCGCCGTACCCTCAACCCCTATRGCTTTGAAGTGCGCATTGAACAGTCAGATAAGTTTGTAAAAGCCGCGATTGAGGGCGCCTATCATGTCACCTATCGAAAAGGGAGGGGTTTGGACATAAGGTTGTTCTCGGGCAGATTCCTGTTCAAYGAATTCCCTRMCYTGGATGATAARTTYGCNTTYTNCWATGCACGGMAATCGAGATTAYTTGTACGACCATATATTGCTGGGGCGGGCAGAAACTGGTGGAACCTTGGGAGCACAATTTGTTCGCAACGATGGGGGGTTCAAAAATGCGGTTGTGATGGACAACGCACAATCGTGGCTAACCGCCATCAATATTCAGTCATCGACGTTAAAGGGCCTTCCTATTTCACTCTATGCTGACTTCGGCTGGTCATCAGGTAAATCCAAGACGTTGATCGTAGGTGCGGGTGCCGCTTTAGTGATTGTTCCCAACTTCCTTGAAATTTATTTCCCCATCTATACTTCCACTGGATTGCCATTTACGCGTTATGAGAAGAACATCAGGTTTGTGTTTAATGTAGCAGCCATGAATCCCTTTGAGCTGCTTCGGAAAATTCCTCATTAGGCCTTTAATCAGAAAAGGTGGCTAATAGTGGGATCACCAAATTAGTTAACGCATTTCAGAAAAACGCATTCGAATGGGAAATCGGGAACCGGAATTGGATGAAGAAGGATTCATCGCAGGTGTCTACAACTACTGCGACCGTTGGTGTGAACGCTGTCGCTTTGCGATGCAATGTCGTGTTTATGATGGAATATCTGATGAGAACGGCAATATAAAGGAACTGACAATAGAAGAGACCCTTGAGGAGGTATCGGGGAGTTTTAAGAAGACTTTTGAGATGCTGTATGATTGGGCCCAAGAAGCTGGCATAGATCTGGATGAACTGTCAAATGACGCAGACGAATGGAAGCAGGAGCGGAAACTTCGAACGGATCAAATCGATAATCATCCGCTTTCAAAAGCAACCTGGGACTATACCCGAATGACGGATACCTGGTTGAAGGAACAGCTACCAACCTTAGATAAAAAACTTAATGAGTTAAGAAAGCACGTCGAACTCGGAATACATCCAGAGCAACAGCTGGCACAAAGGGATCGAATCCAGGATGCGATTGAAGTTATCCAATTTTATATGAACCCGATCTACGTAAAAACAAGAAGGGCCCTCGATGGATTAATGGATGGCAATGACTATTGGGATGACACGATTCAAAATGATTTTAATGGAAGTGCCAAGGTCGCCTTGTTGGAAACTGAGCGATCGCTCATCGCTTTTGAAACACTTATGAACATGATTCCGGAACAACTTGATGACACGCTCAACATCATGGCTCAGTTGGAAAAAATCCGAAAAGGGCTTTTGGGGCAATTCCCCGATGCTCGAAAATTCGTCAGATTGGGATTTGATTCTGGTGAAGCGTAGTAATATGGCACTTATCAAAGAATTCATACCATTCATTTAGCGCAGCATTTTCAATGAAAATATATTTTGCATCTGATTTTCACCTGGGGTTTCCCAACCTGGCTGATAGCCATCGACGAGAGAAGCTCATTGTTAAATGGCTTGAAGAGATCAAAGGAGACTGTACGGAGCTCTACTTAATGGGTGACCTTTTCGACTTTTGGTTTGAGTATAACACCGTAGCGCCGAAAGGCTACGTGAGGCTTTTAGGAAAGATTGCTGAGTTTACGGATAAGGGAATTCCGGTGCATATCTTTATCGGGAATCACGATATGTGGATGTTCGGGTATTTAGAAGAGGAATTGGGCGTTAAAATACATCGGACCAATCAAATTAAGGAGCTCAATGGGAAAACATTTTTTCTAGGGCACGGTGACGGAATTGGTCCTGGAGATCATGGTTATAAGTTTATAAAAGCTGTATTTGCCAATAAAATATGTCAGTGGCTCTTTGCAAGGATCCATCCCAACCTGGCTTTTGCAGTTGCTAATTACTGGTCGGGAAGGAGTAGGGTAGATACCAAAGATCTAAGATTTCAGGGAGAAGAGCGGGAGCATCAAATAATATTTGCCAAAGAGCAGTTACAGAAGAATCATTTTGATTATTTTATTTTCGGCCATCGCCACATCCCAAATGATATCAAGCTCTCAGAAACTTGTAGATATATTAACCTGGGTGATTGGATCATTAATAATACCTATGCGGTTTTTGACGGGGACAGGCTAGAGCTAGTGAGATTTGAAGCTTCCGGTACTTAGTGTACCTTAAGAACCGTGGTGCATGGCGGTGAATGTATATTGCATTTCAGCGATTAGGCACAGGGAATGATATTGTAAATGGGAAAGAAAGTATTAGTAATAGGAACCTCTAACCAGGCCGCTTCTATTAACAGGAGTTTAGCTGGATTTGCGTCTACTTTACTCCATGATTGCGAATCGGAGCAGGTAGATATGAGAGCCTATGAAATGCCGTTATTTGGATCTGATAGGCACAAGGAGGATGGTATTCCTGAGAAAGCCATGGAATTTAGGAATAGGTTAGCCGAGTATGATGGGATCATCATTTCACTTGCCGAACACAACGGTTCCTATACAGCAGCATTTAAAAACTTGATAGATTGGGTCTCTGTGCTGGAGGGAAAGGTATGGCAGCAAAAGCCCGTATTGCTCTTGAGCGCCTCTCCTGGACCCAATGGAGCAATCATCGTATTGCGTCTGGCAGAAGACTATTTTCCCTACATGGGTGCACGGGTATCCGGTGTGTTTTCCCTGGGCAATTTCTTTGAAAAATTTGATAACGACACAGGCATAACCGACGGTGAAAAGCTAGCAGAGTTGCAAGAAAAAGTGGCCGCATTTGAAACCATGGTCCTGACCGCTTAGCACTGCATCATTATGCATACATGCTATGGTCCCTAAAGTAAACCTTGTACCCAATACACCTTTCGCAAGATCACTTACTTCGTAGTTTCGTACCGATTTCGCCCTTCGTAGCTTTCTACCGCTTTCGTACTTCGTAGTTTCGTACCGCTTTCGTACTTCGTAGCTTTCTACCGCTTTCGTACTTCGTAGTTTCGTACCACTTTCGTACTTCGTAGCTTTCTACCGCTTTCGTACTTCGTAGCTTTCTACCGCTTTCGTACTTCGTAGTTTCGTGCCACTTTCGTAC
>JAESRW010000227.1 GCA_016764395.1 Flavobacteriales bacterium | reverse complement strand
GTACTTGTCCATAAACTCCTTAAATCCTTTTAGAATTTCAAGGGCCGGTTCAGAATTTTTTTCCTCCCACACCCGATGAGATTTTTTAACGTTCCACTTTGCATATCTTGTATGCCAAATATAATTATGGGTCTTTTCATTATCGTAGAACTGAGGTGACTTTCCTCTCTCCCCTCCAAAGGTGTTGTTGATACCCAATAGGTTGAGTATTTTTCCAAGCATATAGCCTTTTGGTGATCCCAACCAGGATGCTGTGGCGCCCCTGGAGTCGTCTTCAACGATTCCCGTTTCCGTGATGCCGCCATTGTTTTTTTGCACGTCATCTTCATATATCGCAAAATTAAAATGCACCAGGGCATCATCGTTTAATTGACTGCTGCTGAAATGGTATTCTGGCTGGCTATTCTTGTCCCTCATCGGTGTATTCATGGTAATCAAGATTATTCTAATATCCGGACCGATCATTTCGCGAACTTTCTTCGCCACCATCATAGAAACATTTCCACCGTGGCTATGTCCAATAATAATTATAGGTTCCTTACCGGTGTAGTTATCAATAATATTATTTGCTAAGTTCATTACAGCAATTCTTCGAGACTTGCTGTTATTTCTCCCTGACCATTCGGTGAAAAAACTTTGTGAACTCTCAAATATATAAGGGATGCCTTTGACTAGATTCTGAGCTGTTTCTGTATGCCATGACAACTCTGGGGATGAATTCGTTCCGGAGTAAAAGAATGCCTCCAGCCCCTCCAATTCCACCGCATCCATCACCCTATTCTCACTAAAAGCATAAGGTGAATTCGAAGGATACTTAGGAGCAAGCGGATCAATTGCAAAGAAGCGCCCCAACCTCGGGTCATGCATCCTGAAAGTGTAGTTGATCGAATTTCCCTTTCCCTTGACCTCCTCATCCTTCTCCTGGCCCTGGAAGCCGTATCGATATTGCTCATTGGATACACCCCTGCCAGGCATTTCCATTCCGAAGGGATAATAGTCTGTGCTGTTAATTACCACAGCCTGGTAATAGTCAGCAGTTCCGTCATTGTCTACATCGTATCCCTTGTTTTTATCTGATATAACCATTTGTACATTGCCCAGTTGGTCACTCAACGTGTATCGCTTATCCCCGCGCACCAAATTGAAATGGGTCGTGTCAATATTCCCGGAAGGCGGGACACTCATAGAGAGCAATTTGTTGGGACTATAAAGTCCCAATTTTACGGTGCCGTAGAGCGGATATTCAACCAGCCGCATAAGATATGGGCTATAGGTCAACGTAGAGGGTTCAGCTACAGGATTGCGAGTGGTATCCGCTATATTTATTGGAAGAGAGGGGTTCCTGATCTCAGGTGCAGTCTCGTAAGTAGGCGGAGGAACAGGATTGGATCGCATACTGTAAATCGCCATCAAACTATTGTCTGCCCCGTATACATACCACAGCAGCGAATCTCCTTCTATCTCCTTCATGACCCTGTTGTCAGTAGCATCGTAATAGAATGAAAGGTTGGGCCTATTGGAGTTGCCACTCCCAACCACTCCTTCAACCTTACCTAAACTTGACCAATTATACTCAATTCCCTCT
This sequence comes from Flavobacteriales bacterium, assembly GCA_016764395.1. Lineage (GTDB taxonomy): Bacteria > Bacteroidota > Bacteroidia > NORP154 > NORP154. Next base: position 11,443 of record JAESRW010000227.1, on the reverse strand, counting down.
TGCGTATCGTGAATTAGGTTTCCTGATGGATCGTAACGATAGTTGTTCGGTTGCTGATTGTCGATGTCAAGGCTATAAGAGGAGCTTGCATCAGCATCCTGTACATACGCCAACTGATTGGAATTAGGATAATAGGAATAGCTCAAATCATCCATATTGAGTGCCGTATCTAAAGTGCCTTTCCTAGTCAGATTGGTAAAGTTGCCATTTAGATCGTACTGGTAAGTGGTGCTATGCTCCAGTGAAAAGTTACCGTTGTTCAGCCACTGTCCGTTCAGCGAATCAAAATTAGCATAAATATGAGAGGACCTGATTCTGTTGAGCACGTCGTATCGATACGCTTTTCCAACGATGGGTTCATTTTCTTTGTGTAAGATCGTTAGTGGAATGTTACCATTGTATAGATCCCCAGAATTTTGATACAAACTACTGCCACCCGTGCCGGACAAAAACTGATTGAATCCGTTAATTGGGTTATAATCATCCTCAAAGTATTGGATGATAAAACCAAAGGCGTCCTTAGCCACATATTGATGAGGATTTCCGGGCATACCCAAGTCGGCATCAATGCCCATGTCATCACCTTTAACCAGTGTTCCTGAGTTAATTGCTTTTAGCCAACCCTGAATGGTATAAGCATAGTCCGTACCCTGAACCTTCAGAGCACCCAGCTCAATGCGCGCCAATGAACCGTGTTGGTAGAAGGAATAGCTGGCATCTTCTTCCCAGTCGAACCCATTTACGCTGGTTTGAGCAGTAATTAGCTTGACATCCTTATCATAGAAATAGCGATGAATAAACTGGTCCTGCTGTCCTTTTTGGAAGGTCACACGATCAATGGTGCCACCCAAAATATCATACTCATATTCGGTCTTTTTAAACTTATGCACCGCTGGTATCAATGAGTTTTCCTGTACAACAGCGTTCACGTTCCCTTGCACGTCGTACGTATAATGAGTCGTGAACCGGCTGTCATGGCGAGAATCATACTTTACCATAGCGGAAACCTTATTCCTCAAATTGACTTGACGAAGGCCCGGTACCTCATAAGCCGCTGAATCAAAATAAACTTTGGTAAAATGGTGTTTTGTTCCGTCATCAATCCACAGATGATAGTCGGCTTCACTCAAGCCATGGGTAAGTGATATCTGTGAATTATTTGTTAGCTCTCCGGATTCAATTAACCTGCCTAGCCCATCATGGATGTTGTAATTGTATCGGTCGTTTGCAGTTTGATTGGCTAATTGAGTGGCGGTTATTCTACCGAGCTGGTCGTACCAAAACAAGGTTTTGTCACCGTCAGGTGTGTTCCTAAGATAGGTTCCATTCAGAGCGCTGAATAAATATCTGGAGGATAATTTGTGAGCTGGATAAACCGCAGGATAGGTCTGAGGATGCTCCCGATGTAAATGCACACCAGCTAGCACGGTCTTATCCTTAATGATTTGAACGCCCTCTGGTGGGACGGTGCGTTCAAGATTTCCGGCCTGATCGTAATAATACAAAGTGTAATAGCCTTCTATTAAGATATAGGTCATTTCAAATTCTTCATAAGGATGATCCAGTGCTTGGTTCATGATACTGGCCAGGACCACTTCTTTTAGCGAGTCTTGATACTGTTGGTGCATGAACGCGGACTCTTGTTGCGCGAAAATGAGTGCATCTTCATAACACGACGAGTCAATAGGTGCATCAGGAAAGAGAGGCCCGTTACAAATAGTTGCCGATTGGGCAATACAAGAAATAAAAGTGGTATCCATAAGGCTCATATAGGATGAGAAACCAATGGTATAGTTAAGCTGGGTATTCAAGTAGTTTTGAATAATGGAGGCATTCGCATACCCGATATCGATACCTGGGTACGCAAGTGCGAAATCATTTAAGTGATTCTCAATAGTTGAACATGCTACACAATAACTGCATCTGATGCTGTTGGAGACCATTAAGGTTATATCGGAATTTGGGTCACAAAGTTGATTGCTGTCTACTGTGCCCTGGCAGATACACAAAAATGATTTAATCTCGCTCACAGACATGGACAAGCTTCTGCTTGAATTGTAATCGGTAGTGAAGCCGACTAAATCTAGAGAATCTGGGTAAGCACTGTACGCACTAGTCACATCAGAACAGGCACAGCTATCAATTTGCCCATCGATACTATTTGCCATTTTGTACGCATAGGGTGGAGGTTGAGAAATGATGTAGGGGTTGCAAGATGTATTGGCTTGAAGTAACTGCTGAAAACTGCTGTCTCCAAAAGAGGTCAGATAGGAAGGTGGACTTGTACTACTGCCCATGGGATGCGTCGGGTCACATCCACTTTTGCAAATGGCCACCATTCTCTCCAGGATATTCGCCATTAATATTGAATCAGAAATACAAGGAGTTAATTGTTGGCGCCAATACGGAATGTTATAGGCACAGGTTGTAGCGCAGTGTTGGTCAAAATTACTCAATGCGGTATCGCAGCTTGAGCTTGACTTAGGAATATAATTGAAAGGATCATCAAACACACATCGTTGAGGGAAATCATTGGACCCTCCTTCAAAATGCTCTTCCTCTCTGCAGGCGTAGAGAATGTCGATTACCTGTTGGGTAGTGAGATTGGTTTCAAATACGGCATCGTAGTATGTTGTGAATGCAACAAGGTTATTTTGATATGGAAACTTTTCAAACAAATCCTTCATGGTCCTACACACACATGAATCTGGTTTGGTATTTGGTTTTATAGCAGTCCCTAGCTGGCCAACTGGAAGAGTAGTGTTCTGAGCGGTCCAGGGGTACACATCGTTTAGGTTGGGATAGCCGATGTGCGTGCCGAGGTCTACAATCGTACCCGGGTCATTCTTGTAGAAGCATACCGAATCAATAATTATCAGGGTGTCATACTTTACCAATCCTTCCGAAATGTCAATCTGAGTTGGGGTAGATAAATCCAAAAGGGTGTGCGTGTAACTCGGGGCCAAGCTTGCGCTCTTTTTAATGGCAGATTGCTTATCAAGACAGACATTGAAGCATTTATTGTCAATTTGCCATTGCGCTTTCAGGAGATCCAATACTCTGTTTCTAAGCACCAGGTAATGTGCTCTAAACATTAGCCATTGCAGGTCCAGCGTAGCTGTGTTTAATGTCCCGGTAGCTCCGAATTTCAATGAATCACTGGGCGTAGCACAGGCGGAGGACCCAGATACAAGGCCTATGAAACTCCATAAAGAAAGTCCTGAATTATTGTAATCGTTGATCCAGGCCCTCATGGAATCAAGGTAGGCGGCCCCAGGTGCGCCGTTTAAGAACAGGGGATCTAATGTGGTAGGGTTAAGCAAAATAGATGGTATGATAGTAGTATCAGCGTTCTCCAGAGGATTCATGTACCCCGCATTGAGTGCATCTTGAAACGATAATGTACTGAATGTGGCTGATTCATATGCTCTATACATTTCAAATTCTGTACAGCGTTGATAAAAGCAGTATTCAGGGTGATACGGCATCAGGGAGTGTGCCCATTTTTGCTTCCAGTTGTTTAAAAATATTTCCAGGCTTGGTAGGTTTTGAGGAGCATAAAATTGACCATTGCCTACCTGTATGCTATCGTTGTTTCCATTTTCATCCAGATAAGGTGTAGCCGGATGACGCCAATCCAGAGCTCCAGATCCTAGTAGGTTTAGTTCGTTGTAGACTGAAAAGGGATAATTAGCCGGAGATATGACCCCATCCTGGTCCCAAACTCCACCATAGTAACCTCCGGGACTTACATCGAAAAGCATAATATTATAATAGCTGGCACAGATAGAAACAGTATCGCAAAGCGTGTTGCAAATATTCACCATGTCTTCCCACAAATCCTCTGTACCACCTTGAGCTAAAAACTGAACTTTGTCCCCTGGTGTTAATTCACATTGCTGGCAATCTGTCACGCACCCGGATAGGTCTGGAGGAGTAGCAAACGTTTCAATTCCAGGTGTGCAATTGGCAGTTATTGAATCAACAAATTCTTCAATGGCGTTCATATCCATTCCCAACCGCTTACTAATAGTATACTGGCCCTGGACCAAAGAAAGCTGAAAGCTCAAAGCCGTATCTGTAAGCCCGGAGCATGAATATACCGATGAATCATGATCTCCCAAATCAAATGTTATGGGGCCATTTGGGATCATTTCCAGTCCATTCTCATTGACAACACTTATGATCACCTGATAATTCACATTGAAGCAAAAGGTTTGATTGCCGCAGCTATAAGTGTATTGAGGACTGTGGATATGATATTGAAATAGATACGTTCCAGAATCGGTCACCACCAATGGTTGGGTGGCCGGTTTTACAAATTTTGTCAAGCTCCATTCATTGTTATCAAGTAAATCTGCTCGAATCGTATCGCTCTCCAACTCAACTGGTAGTAAATTATCCGCGGTGGCCGACCCCAAAGCCGTTGCGACAACGTTCCCACTGCCATTCACGTAGCTTACATGAACGACTCCATTAGGGTCCAATGATTTTGTTTTGTTGTACCGGCTACTGTACCCAATTTCATTCCCAAATAACCGGTCCAGCTCTACTTGAAAAGGTTTGGAATAATAGTATTTGGTTTCGTGCCCACTGCCGATTTGGTGTTCCTTACCGGTGCTGCCAACGGATTTGATGCGGCCTGTCTTATCAGTGGTGTATGAGGTCTGCGCGAATGGGTAACCCTCAGCGTTCGGAATAAATCCGGAATGCGCATGTTGGTCGGGATTCTGCGGCGAATAATATTGGGAGCTTCCACTGGTAGTTTGGAGTGGGCCTGCTTGCAATCCCGTATTTGAACTGTCTAAATCGAAGTCTGTCGCGGTATAGTTTGACTGCTGATCATTCATGTTGAAATGGTGGGCAAATTTCAGTGTCCCTTGTCCAGGTTCAGGGGCCGGCAGAATCTTAACCGCCGGTCGGCCATGGAAATCATAGATGGTTTCACCAATGAGTGATTTTCCCTCTTCATTGAGACTTGTTACAGACTGTCTGGGCATGAAAAGGCCATCTGCATACACAACACCATCCTGTCGCTTCCCGTCTTCATTGTACCCAGTAGTATGTTGATAATTCAGGTTGAGGTCATGTCCCTGTACAATTCGATGCTTATGGGGAGTGGTGGAGAGGTTGAACTGCTTGTCGTGATTTGGAAATGTCCAATAGCCTCGAACAAGGTGATTGAAATCTGGGCCATCAATTCCGATTGGCCTTACCCTGTAAACTATAAAGCCCTTGTCATAAATTAGAGGTATTTCATAGTGCTCAGTTTCCGAGATGATGCGGGAAGAGCGATGCTTAAAGCTCGTTTCCATCTGTGTCGCGGAAAGGCTGTTACCGGAAGGCCCATAATTGTTCACCCATAGCCACGAAACTTCGTAAAGTTCCCCTCCCATCACGGGGGACCAGGATAATTCAAGTTTATTGGTAGCGATGTTAAATGAATGTGATAAATTCCCTACAACTGCAAATGGATCGAAGCTATAAAACCGTTCTGCACCCATCTCAATACCAAGTGTAAGATAGGGCGTTAGAGAGGAATCACTGACAGAAACTATTTTATACTTGACATACTGCGCGTTCATAATTTCAAACGCATCCTTGCCATGGTAACTGGCAATGCCTGTTTTGTAATTCACTTCAAGCAAGACAGGAATATTTACTGTGGCATTTTCGGAAGTATCAGAGTAGGTGACCAGCAAATCCACCGAAACGCTCCAATTAGAGTCTAGTAGAATTCTGTCTTCCTCTATAACCTTCAGAAATACACGGCTCACTAAGCTCTTGTACCTGGCTGTTTTGTTCTGGTAAAGTGGAAATTGTGGGTCAGAGAGTTCCAGGGAATCTCCTGCTACGATCTTATTGCCAGTTAGGGAAACAATATAAAAATTCTCCACACCGGTAGCGTACAGAAAAAAGAGAAGAAATGTAAGAGAAATGAATAACGACTTCAAAAGGGCAGTGCTGAGTTTTGTAGCGAAAATACCTCATTAACAGTATATTATGAAATAAAAGTAATGCTCGTTCCTCCACTTTTTGCGCTTTCGGTACGGAAGCATGATAAAGGAGCATTTGAGGCCGACATTTCAATCCCTCCCTCTATTTTTAATATATTTATCAAATTCCTAAATACCGTTAGGACGTAAAGTGAAAAAACAAAAAGCCAAGAATAAATTGCTATTAAGAAGGCAAGATTATATTGACCTCTTCGAGAGCATACGAGATGGCGTCTATATATCGGATTTRTCCGGTAACCTTCAGAGTGCCAACCAGGCACTTTGCAATATGTTCGGCTATWCGCGTGMAGAATTGGTGGATTTTAACACGACCAAATTTTACAGWAGGGAGGAGGATCGAGACCGCTTCCAGGCCGAAATGAAGAAGCTCGGTTACGTAATAGACTATGAACTACAACTTCAACGAAAGGATGGATCCGATTTTATTGGGGTGTTAAACTCCACTGCGAGAAAGGGCCAGAACGGCGAAATAATCGGTTACCAGGGAATCATTCGCGATATCTCTATTCAAAAATATATGGAAGACGCCATCGTAGACACGGAAAAACGATTTCAGGTGATATTTGATGAGTCTCCAGACGCTATTCTGGTTCAAAATGAAGAGGGAAAGACAGTTGATGCCAACCCGGCAGCTTTCCATCTTTTGGGCCTTACAGGGGAGGAAATAATTGGCAAGAGCTTTCTCAATTTGATGCCTAAGAAATATAGGCAAGCTGCGGCTATAGACTTTGAAGGCTTTCGTACCGGTGAAACAACCCATTTGGAAACCTATTTTAAACACAAATCCGGCAGGGCCATTCCTGTTGAAATTCGCCTCAGCCTCATTAAATATGGGGGTGTTTCGGCTTTGCTTCAGCATATTACCGATGTCTCCAAAAGAAGGCTGGCGGAAAAGCGCTTGTTGAATGAAAGGAAGAGCCGTTTAAAGGCTGTTGTGGACGCACAGGAAGAGGAAAGAAGACGCATCTCTTTGGAATTACATGATGGATTGGGGCAAATATTAACCTCAATCAGATTTCGAATGGATACTGCTCTCCGCGGGAAAGGTATGCGCCATAAGATGAGTCAGGTACAAGGGGTTAAAGGAAGTATTGATGAAATGATTGCGGAGGTAAGGGCCATGTCTAATAAACTAATGCCTGTGTTATTAAGTGATCTCGGATTAATTGCAGCCATCAATAAATTTGTCAAGCAATCGCAAGAGGTGACGAGCGCCAAAATTCAGTTCCATGATTTGGGCCTGGAAGAGCGGTTGAACGAAGAAGCTGAAATAGGCGTATACCGAATTGTACAGGAGGCCATAAACAATTGCTTAAAATACGCCAAAGCGTCGGAAATTCATGTGCAATTGATTGTGGATGGGCCAACGTTGAGACTCATGATCGAAGATGATGGTGTGGGATTTAATCCAAAAACCATACTTTCGAATACCAGAAGGCAGCAAGGTTATGGCCACGGACTGGGAAACATGAAAAACCGGTCTGAGATGTTAAGCGGTGAGCTTTTGATAGAATCTACCAAGGGTAAAGGCACCACGATAACTGTTGACTTCCCCCTGAAAAAAGTGCAAAAATGAAGGCGATTAAGGTATTGATAGCAGATGATCACGCCATGATTAGAGATGGAGTGCGCTACCTTATTCAGGATGAGGTGGATATTGAGCTCATAGGGGAGGCGGTTGATGGGGAGGATGCATTGGAAAAGATAGGTGAACTCAAGCCCGACGTAGCAATAATTGATATCAATATGCCCAACATGAATGGCCTACAGCTCATTGTCAGGCTAAAGGACGAGCATCCAAAGGTCAAAAGCATGGTATTCTCTATTCATGACGAAGAGGAGTACATGCTTAAGAGCATTAAGTTTGGAGCCCATGGTTACATGCTCAAAGATGCAGATCGAGAAGAGTTCTTAAAAGGGATAAGAATCATTGCCGCTGGCGGTAAGTTCTTCGGAAAAAACACAGAAAAACTCTTACTGGCAAGTTATATATCCAAGTTGTCAGGTGCCGCAAAAGAGGGGGATCAAAAGTCCGTAACTTTAACAAAGCGGGAAAAAGAAATCCTTTCTCTGGTGGCGCAAGGTCTCAAGAGCAAAGCGATAGGCGATAAACTCTTTATCTCAGCACGTACGGTTGACAATCACCGAAGCAATATTATGCAAAAACTGGAAATCCACACGAGTGCTGAGATGGTCAGTTTTGCCATTAAAAACGATCTTATTTAATTTTCTGCAATTCGTGGGCAAAGACCATCTATCATAAAAAGTAGCATTTTTTTTGTTCACAAATTAACATAGGTAATTTTACTCATACCTGTTTATTGCAGTTCTATAATTGTCGATCTTTCCTGTTTTAACCGAGTGTTTGGGCCTTACCACAATTTTCTTCTCGGAAGGAGACTGTATTAATCGTACAAAACACAGCATTAGACAGTGGTATTTAGTGTCTTGGAAGAATAAAAGAGAGAATGTAAATCACACGTGCAACTCCCGGCAAATTTCCACGTACAAGAGGTAACTTTAGGCCAAATGTTTGCCTTCAGGATTATGAATTACTCAATCCTGATTGCGTGTTAGTCGAAAATTGAGTAATTCTACTTAGTGTAAATGAGTGAGTGCTTGGAAACCATAAAGGCAAATACTCGTTAAATTGCGTGAGATCAAATAGCATATGGTAGGCAAAACCTTGAAAAATAGCTTGTATGACACCTGGAGGAAGGCTCTAGGGGTAGGAGTAATGCTTTTATTCACGACCTGCCTTTTTGCGCAAACAACTTATTATTCCCGTCAGGACGGCAACTGGAATGTAGCAGCCACCTGGTCAACAGTGTCTTGTGGCGGTGCGATAGCTGCTGGAACACCCGGCGCTGGAGATGATATTGAAATATGCGCTGGAGATACAGTCACTTTCGCTGGCAATACCACCTTACGTCATCTCACCATCAATGCAAATGGCACTTTAGACCAAGATGGTAACCGATCGACCATAACTGGCAATTATGTCAACAATGGAACTCATGATGGAGGTAATGACAGGGTACAGTTGACCGGTGTCGGTACAACACTCGACGGTATCGGTACGGTAATCAATCCCAATCCATTTCGGCTGGAAGTCGGAGACAAAACAATTTTGGCAACAGCTAATCTCACCATAAATAATTCTGCCGGTAATAATCGGGGGCATATACGTAACAATATTACAGTGACCAATAACGGTTCTATTACATTTACCCGTGATTTACAGACTTTTGGTGGGTCTGAAACCTGGATCAACGCGGCCAACTCAACACTGAGGGTCGGGGAGGACTTCTTCCCCAATGGCGGTACGCTARACGCTACCGCGMCTGGTAATACAGTGGAATACAACGGCGGCGCWGGWGCTCAAACRGTATACGACCCTTCCGGATTYACGTATTGGCATTTGACGCTTTCTGGAGGKGGAACYAAAACWCCTGATGGTGGAGGCAACCTCGACATCAATGGRAACCTAACCATCAGTAGYGCCTTTGATATCGMWGCKGCKGGWATAGACATCKCTGTWGCRGGMAATTGGAGCAATACAGGTGCTTTTATTGAAGGCACACGTAARGTGACYTTRGATGGAACAGKAGCRCAATCGCTMAGTGCTACRGGTGGAGAGACATTYTATGACTTGGAAGTAATTAAGGGRGYAAGCACATTGACCTGTAATGATAATGTTACGGTTTCCACCACTGCTGGRGGTACGCTTACCATGACTTCGGGGAATATCGAYATGAAAACCAATATCTTAACCMTYGGTACCGCGACTACCAATCTAGGCACACTCACAAGAGTCAGCGGTACTGTTATCGGTAAATTCGAACGTTGGATCAATACGACTGTCAGCCCCGGTCCTCCGATTCTATTTCCAGTGGGTACAKCAAGYGATTACCGCCCTGCAAATGTCACTTTTAATAGCTTGCCCACAAATGGATCCCTCATCGGGGAATTTGTAGATACAGACCCAAGGGACTATGGGAACCCCTGGCCTGATGGCCCGGAAACTGCTCGCAATACTTTCAGCGAGGGCTACTGGATACTCACGGTCAACAATGGTCTYACCAGTGCTGATTATAATGTAGAACTCACCGGTACAAACTTTAMSAGCTTCTCTCCATTTGTGGCCGAWACACGGGTGCTAATTAGGGCAAATGAAACATTCGACTGGGGAATCAACGGCAATCAAGTAGCGGCCGATGTCCCTACAAAAACTGGAAAACGCAGTAATATAACCACGCTGACTGCACACTTTTGTTTAGCCGATACAACCAATTGCACGCTCCCAACCACATCTGTTATAACAGGAGCGGACTCTGTTTGTCGTGTAGCTACCAGTGAAACATACAGCGTAACACTTACTTCTGGAAATACCTATGCCTGGACAGTGAGTGGTGGCACCTTCTCATTACCTGCGCCTTGCAGCGGATTGTCAAGCTGCAGTGGGGTGGATTACAACAGTGTTGATGTCGATTGGGATGGTGTTGGAGGTGTTGGTACAGTACGGGTAACCGAAACAGACGCCTGCGGTGGCGGTGCGGAAGTTATCAAAAATGTGAACAAACACGCATTGCCCACCTCTGCAATGACCGGCAATTATTCTGTAGCGGAAAACTCTACTGGAGAGGCCTATTCCGTAATCAATAACCCCGGCTACACGTATACCTGGACCATCACTGGTGGCACTCAAGCCACCGGGGGAACTACGAACAGTATAACTGTAAATTGGGGTACTTCTGGTACTGGTGAAGTGAAGGTAATAGCAAATGCTGGAGGGTGTGGCTCAGCAGCAGCGAGTAGTATAGCGATAACCATAACAGACGTTGTAATAAGCGTCCAGGATGGTGACTGGGATGTGCCTTCCACTTGGGATTGCAATTGTAATCCTCCTGATGGGGCCAATGCCATTATCAGTACGGGAGATACGGTAACGTTGACCGTGAATGAAACGATTAACAATCTTACCCTTAGCGCCAATTCAAGATTGAATAACAGTGGTAATCGCATGATCATTACGGGCAACTACAAAAACGACGGTTTCCATGATGGAGGCAGTGACAGGGTTGCCCTTACCGGTTCAGCAACTACCATTGATGGAACGGGTACTATATTTAATGCGAATGCCTTTAGGTTGGAGGTTGGCAATAAGACGATCCTCGCAACGGCTAATTTAACAATCACTACCGATGGGAACATCATAGAGATTAGAGATGGAATAACAATAATTAATAACGGTACTATTACCGTAACTGGAGGAGACCTGAGAGATAACAATGGGGGAACAGTGTGGACAAATGCGACCAATTCGGTTCTTAAAGTTACCCATCGTTGCCTGGATTTCAACGGGGCCGTACTGAACGCTTCAGCCAGTGGCAATTTGGTAGAGTATAACGGAACTGCAAATCAAA
>JAESRW010000050.1 GCA_016764395.1 Flavobacteriales bacterium | reverse complement strand
CTTATTCAGCCTAATTTCTCGCAGAACGTTACCAATACTTCCCAGTAAATTCAACGATGTGCGTTGCTAAAGGAACATAAATATCAAAATACTTTTGAACGCATAAAACCCCATTTGAGGATAAGTGAAACAAAACCAGGAAGAAAACCGTCAGCTTTATTATAAAGAAATGAATTAATATGATAGCCGTACTAAAACAAGGAAGCAGCCAGTCTAAGATCAAGATGCTTTAAAAATACAGAAGCAGCTGCGAGATGATTGGGAATAAATTATTTCTAGACACCAATATCATCTTATATCTTCTGTCCGGAGATTAGACTTTAGCTGAAATCTTAGACGACAAGCAATTTTATATCAGCTTTATCAGTCAATTAGAACTCTTAGGTTACTTAGAGATTACCAAAGCTGAACAAAAACAGGTTGCGGATTTTCTCAATCTATGTACGGTTATAGATATCAACAACAGGATTAAGGCAGAAACTGTTAACATCCGAAGAAAGTACAAGGTTAAATTACCCGATGCCATAATCATTGCAAGTGCCTATTATTTAGACGTTCCAGTCATTACAGCTGATGCTGGCTTCAAGAAAGTTGAAGAAATAGATTTGCTTTATTACCAAAGATAGTTTGCCACCCACAATTACAAGAAGAGGGCCATTCCAATTCCTCGATACTCGTAACCATTGCTATAAACTTGCGTTAAACGAAAGGAGGCTTCTACGTTTTACGCTGACCTGTCACCGACCGATGATCTTCGTATCTAGTTAGTATAATTACTGAATTTTCAAGGTGGTCCATTGTTGATAATGCCTCTTTATTAGATTACTTTTGTAATACACCCCGCTTTCTTACGTTTTTTACTGATAATGAGGCTATTTCCGCTAATCCTTCCGGTTTTTGTGTGCTTTTTCCTCGGTGTTGCCTCTACCCATGCTCAGCTAGATGTATCTGATACTGAAGAGGATCCTTACTTAATCTACGACGGATACTGGGCAGAATATGAAACCGAGCCTCGCAACAATCTCACTGAAGCGCCGGAACAAAAAGTGGGCCTGGTACTGAGCGGTGGAGGGGCCAAAGGCCTGGCTCATATTGGGGTCATCAAAGCCCTGGAAGAAAACAATATACCTATTGACTATCTAACGGGAACATCAATGGGTGCCATAGTAGGTGGGATGTATTGTGTAGGACTGACACCTGCCCAAATGGAGGGCCTGGTCAACTCTGACCAATTCAAGAATATGGCCACCGGTGAAATAGAACGGAAGTACAAATTCTACTTTATGAAAGAGGACGCCAATCCATCTTGGCTCTCGATGAAAGTAGGGAAAGACTCCTTGTGGGAGACCACCCTTCCTACCAGCGTAATCAACCCGGTGGCCATAGACTTTTTCATGCTGGAGAATCTCTCTGCTCCCTCTGCGGCCGCTGAATATGATTTCAACAAACTCTTTGTACCATTTAGATGTGTAGCGGCAGACATCGTATCCAAGCAAGAGGTGGTTTTTAGAGAAGGTTATCTCAATGAAGCCATTCGCGCATCTGCTACTTTTCCCTTTTACCTGAATCCCATTTCTATCGATGGTAAACTGCTCTTTGATGGTGGATTGTATAATAACTTTCCAACGGATGTCATGTACAATGAGTTCTACCCCGATATTATTTTGGGTAGCAACGTTTCAGGCGAAATTGCCCCACCAACTGCAGATAATGTGCTGTCCCAAATCAGAAACATGCTGGTGAGAAGGGAGGAGTTTAGCATCATTTGTGATAACGGGATTATGATTGAACCAGATCATGGTGCCAGTACTTTCTCTTTTGATAATGTGCAATCAATTATTGACTCGGGCTATACGGCTACCATGAAGAAGATGCCGGAGATCAAGGCTTCCATTTCCAGGAGGATCTCCAAGGAAGAATTGGCAGCAAAACGACAGGCATTCATAGATAAGCAGCCCCCTTTAATCATTGATGACATCCATGTAGAGGGCCTCAATAAGCGACAGGCTAAGTATGTTCGAAAACTCTTCTCTGATAGAAAAGGGGGACAGTTCAAGCTCGAGGAGATCAAGCACCCCTATTTCCGGGTTTTTGAAGATGATAAAATTGGAAGCATCTACCCACGTGCGGAATACAACAAGTTCACAGGACTGTACGATCTATACCTTGACATTAAAAAGGCGAAGGAGATCACGTTGGAACTTGGAGGGCTGGTATCGAGCAGGCCTATCAGCGGGGCATTCTTAGGACTGAAGTACAACTATTTGGGCGATGTTGGAGTGAGTACTTACGCCAATGCCTATCTAGGCAAGCTGTATTCAGCCGCTCAGCTGAGGACGAGAATTGACTTTCCGATTAAACTACCGGTTTACGTGGAGCCGATTTTTGCTTTTAACCGTTGGGATTACTTTAAAAGCAGCGCTGCCTTCTTTGACAATGAAACGCCTTCTTATCTAGTTCAGAAGGAGATCTTTGTAGGTGTACAGTTTGGATTTCCCTATAAAAATGAGGGCAGAATTAAATTGGGAACTAATTTCGCGAACCTAAGGGACGAGTACTATCAAACGAAGAACTTCACCAAACTTGATACCGCTGACCGCACTGATTTCAACGCATTCATCTCCTATGCCACCCTGGAACGCAGTACGTTGAATCKAAAAGAATATGCTTCTGAAGGGGCTTATTTTGCATTAAAAGTCCGCCACACGATTGGACAGGAAAGACAAACCCCAGGGACCACCTCTATTAACAAATCGCGTTGGTACGACTTCCATGAATACGTACAATTCAAACTCCAGTTCAACAATTATTATAAAAGTAAGGGAAAGCTGAGACTGGGTTTATTTGCTGAGGCGGTTTTCTCGACGCAGCCGTTGTTCAACAATTACACCTCAAGTCTTCTAAGGGCTCCTGCCTTTCAACCAAACGCAGAAAGCAAAACCCTCTTCCTGGAATCTTTKAGGGCYCAYAAATATGCGGCTGTAGGCCAACGCATGATCTTTCAAGTGCGCCCCAATGTTGACTTCCGTCTCTCAGGATATTTATTCCAACCACACCGAGCAATTGTTCAACAAGACAGTACGGTGACTTTGGGTACCGAGTTTGGACAAATATTCACAATAGGCACCGCTACAATGGTGTATCACTCCCCTGTAGGACCGCTGAGTTTTTCGCTGAACTATTACCATAACTTACCGGAGATCACCCGGGAAAACAAGATACCACTCACCTTTTTCTTTCGCTTTGGATATGTCATCTTCAACAGAAGGGCGGTAGAATAGTTTGTAACTTTCCGGTAGTTTAACAGGTTCGATCATATTGGTTTCTACTTCATGCTTGATTTTCACGCCTTTAAACACATGCTGGCCCTATTCCTCTTCCTGGTAATTTATCAGGTTGGATTTGGACAATCGGATTTCAAGCTTCAAGGCTCGCAGCATACCAGCATCGACGCCCTATTTGGAACGCAATTCTTGAGGAASGACACGCTGGACAAATATATCTACAGCGTGGATTCGGTGAAGTTTGYCAACTATTCTACCGTACTGGGAATCAGCGCTGCCATATCATTTGAGATTAACGAGGAGAATAGCCAGGACGCATTTATAAGTGTGCAATATCAACTGCCCAATACAGCCCGGGGATTGGACGGCAATGAATATTCTTTCTCCGGCTATCAGCTTGGTGTATGTATGGCAGGTAAGGACCTATTTTCTGGTAAAGAAAATTTTGATCTCGTGTATTGCATGGGCGTGCAATTTGGGTCCTATTACTTTAGAATGCCGAATCCCGTTTTACCCGGTGACCTCCGTGCAAAGAATGGAATCATTGCGCCACAAGTGGTGCTGGAGGCCAGATATTTTATTGGTGACTTTAAAATCGGGTTGAAATTGCGTGCGCAGTACGATGTCTCGAATACTAGCTGGAAAGCCCTGGATCCGTTTCGGATTCCCTTTGGGGGATTTTCAGGAACAGGAGGTGCTGCCCAACTTGTGCTTGGATTTAGAATCAGTTAGTGTGGCTATTGATCAATCGCCACCCCGTCTTTAAGCCTGTGCATCAGGCCCACCGAAACTCATGGGAACCACATTTACGGGCTCCACATCCTTAATCACACCATGCTGCTGCTCAAACTTGGCAATGTTATCGTTAAAGGCACGCATGAGGCGCTTAGCATGTTGTGGTGTCAATAAGATTCTTGACTTGACCTTGGCCTTGGGCGTACCCGGCATTACTTTGATAAAATCCACGACAAACTCAGAATTCGAGTGGGTAATGATCGCCAGGTTAGAATAGATGCCTTCAGCTATTTCCTCACTTAATTCAATATTGAGCTGGCCTTGATTTGCCTTATCATTGTTTGGGTTGTTGTTATTGTCGTCTGTCATAATCCTATTTATTTTGAACTTCTTAAACCTGGGAACGTTGATTGCGACCTACCTACAATGCTATCCGAGAATCAGGCCGATACGCCGAAACCTATATTTACGCATTTGCGCATTTACTTAACAGGCTTCCACCCATTTTGCGCCATCCACACCTCCAGCAAAGCCAGAGAGGCCTGCCAATTGGCAGGCCTACCCGAACACTTTCTATTACTTCGCTTCTACGACTTCTTCAGCCTCTTCTGATTCTTCTTTGGCCTCTGCCGTCTTGGCACCTGTTAGCTTATCGTATTCTTCCTGTGATCCGACAACCATTTCATAGTACTCCTTTATGCCAGTTCCCGCTGGAATTTTATGCCCTACGATAACGTTCTCTTTCAAGCCCTTCAAATGATCTTGTTTCCCCTGAATTGAAGCTTCATTGAGCACCTTGGTAGTTTCCTGGAACGACGCTGCTGAGATAAAGCTCTTTACGCGCAATGAGGCCCTGGTAATACCTTGCAGTATAGGACTGGATATAGCAGGTACGGCATCCCTATATTCAGGAAGTGCCTTATCCTTTCTCTTCAAAACAGAAACTTCATCCCGTAGTTTCCTGGAGTTGATAATTTGACCTGCGCGAAGCGCTGTCGAATCTCCTGGATCCTCAATGATCTTCTTTCCAAAGATCCAATCGTTTTCTTCCCGGAAGTCAAAGCGGTCAACGATTTGTTTTTCTAGGAACTTCGTATCTCCAGCATCCTCAATGAATACTTTACGCATCATTTGACGTACGATCACTTCATAGTGCTTGTCATTGATCTTCACACCTTGCAAACGGTAAACTTCCTGTACCTCATTCACAATGTACGACTGCACCGCAGTAGGGCCTTGAATAGCCAAAATATCGGCCGGCGTAATGGCACCATCTGACAATGGCATTCCTGCACGGATGTAATCATTCTCCTGAACAAGGATGTGTTTAGACAATGAGACCAAGTATTTCTTAACCTCGCCTGTTTTGGATTCGACCAGAATTTCCTGGTTTCCACGCTTGATCTTTCCGAACTCTACAACACCGTCGATCTCAGAAACAACTGCAGGGTTAGATGGGTTTCTGGCTTCAAACAGCTCAGTAACCCTTGGAAGACCACCGGTGATATCACCTGTTTTACCAGCCAACCGAGGAATCTTGACCAGAATCGTTCCCGCCTCGATCTTATCCTTATCGTTCACAATTATGTGTGCATTGACAGGGATGTTGTAAGACTTTAACACATCCTTCTTACCCGATATAATCTTGACCATTGGATTCTTGGTCTTGTCCTTTCTTTCAGAAATAACTTTTTCCTTAAATCCTGTTTGCTCATCCATCTCAACACGATAGGTAACGCCTTCCTGAATATCATCGAACTCAACCTTTCCGGCAGTCTCTGATATAATTACAGCGTTGTATGGGTCCCATGAACAAATTTGATCACCTACTTTCACCTTGTCACCAGACTTCTTATAAAGCTCAGCACCGTAAGGAATGTTGGTAGTTGTTAGAACGATCTTTGTTTCCGCATGAAGAATTCTCATCTCCGCAGATCTGCCAATCACCACATTCACCGCTGTTCCTTCAGTATTCTTGGTCTTCACAACTCTTAGCTCCTCGATCTCCAGAATACCATCGTGCTTTGCCTCCACTCTTGATTCAGCTGCAATGGCAGAAGCCGTACCACCCACGTGGAAGGTCCTCAAAGTAAGCTGTGTTCCCGGTTCCCCGATGGATTGTGCTGCAATGACCCCTACGGCTTCACCTCTCTGAACTTTTCGTCCTGTAGTAAGGTTTCTTCCGTAGCACTTGCCACATACACCCAATCTTGATTCACAAGCCAATACAGACCTGATTTCAACCGTCTCGATTGGAGATGCTGCAATTTGCTCACAGATCTTTTCATCCAATTCATCTCCAGATGCAGCAAGCATTTCTCCTGACAAAGGCTCAATGATGTCATGTACACATGTTCTTCCTAGAATTCTATCATAAAGAGACTCTACCAACTCATCGTTATTTTTGAGGTCAGACATGTTCAGCCCCATGAGYGTTCCACAATCTTCCTCTATAATAACAACATCCTGCGCAACGTCGACCAATCGACGTGTCAGATAACCCGCATCTGCCGTTTTAAGGGCAGTATCAGCAAGACCTTTACGCGCACCGTGTGTAGATATAAAGTACTCAAGAATGGAAAGGCCTTCCTTAAAGTTGGCTAGAATTGGATTCTCGATAATCTCTCCTCCTGTGGCACCAGACTTTTGTGGCTTGGCCATCAGCCCCCTCATACCAGATAGCTGACGAATTTGTTCTTTCGAACCCCTTGCGCCAGAGTCCAACATCATGAAGACAGAGTTGAATCCACCCTTATCTTCTGTAAGTTGTTTCATCAAGGTTTGTGTAAGCTTTGAATTGGTATGCGTCCAAATATCAATAATCTGGTTGTACCGTTCATTGTTGGTAATGAATCCACTGTTATAGTTATTCATTACTTCATCAACCTGGTCATACCCTTCCTGGACCAATTCGTCCTTTTGTTCCGGAATAATAATGTCATTCAAGTTGAAGGAAAGCCCTCCTTTAAATGCACTCATAAATCCTAATTCCTTAATATCATCAAGGAACTTAGCAGCCTCTTTTACACCGGCCACTTTTAGGATATTACCAATGATATCCCTTAGAGATTTCTTGGTCAATAATTCATTGATGTACCCTACTTGCTTAGGAACAACCTGGTTGAACAAGACACGTCCTACCGTAGTGTCAATGATCTTTGTCACCAATTCTTCGTTCTCGAACACCGTGGTTTTGATCTTAATCCAGGCATGCAGGTCAACCCTCTTTTCATTGTGGGCAATTACCAATTCCTCTGCTGAATAGAATATCAATCCAGTTCCTTTGGCGGCCTTTTTCCCCTTAAGTTCAGGAGCCCCTTTGGTCATATAGTATAGGCCCAAGACCATGTCCTGAGATGGAACCGTAATAGGAGCACCATTAGCTGGGTTAAGAATATTATGAGATGCGAGCATTAACAACTGAGCTTCCAAAATCGCCGCATGTCCAAGCGGAAGGTGCACAGCCATCTGGTCACCGTCGAAGTCAGCGTTGAAAGCTGTACAAACAAGCGGATGGAGATGAATCGCCTTACCCTCTACCAATTTAGGTTGGAAGGCCTGAATACCCAATCTGTGTAGGGTTGGGGCCCGGTTGAGTAAGATAGGATGCCCTTTCAAAATATTTTCTAGAATATCCCAAACCACCGGCTCTTTTTGATCTACAAATTTCTTTGCTGATTTTACCGTTTTCACAATCCCTCTCTCAATCAGTTTTCTGATGATAAATGGCTTGAACAGCTCGGCAGCCATATCTTTAGGAATACCGCATTCATGCAGTTTCAAGTTGGGCCCAACGACAATTACTGAACGTGCAGAGTAATCCACCCTCTTACCCAATAAGTTTTGACGGAATCGTCCTTGTTTACCTTTCAGGCTATCGCTCAAAGATTTCAGTGGTCTGTTCCCATCAGCTTTAACCGCACTTGATTTTCTTGAATTATCGAAGAGCGAATCAACAGACTCCTGGAGCATTCTCTTTTCATTTCGCAGAATTACCTCAGGAGCCTTGATTTCGATCAATCGCTTCAATCGGTTGTTTCTAATGATCACCCTGCGGTATAGATCATTCAAATCAGAGGTCGCAAAACGACCGCCATCCAATGGCACAAGCGGACGCAACTCCGGTGGTATAACCGGTACGACTTTGATAATCATCCACTCAGGACGGTTTTCAATACGAAGATTTGCATCTCTAAAGCCCTCAACAACCTGTAGCCTTTTAAGGGCCTCATTTTTCCTTTGCTGTGAAGTCTCAGAGCTCGCCTGATGACGCAAGTTATATGAAAGCTCATCCAGTTGAAGCCTTTGCAGGAGGTCATGAATGGCCTCTGCACCCATTTTCGCGATGAATTTATCGGGATCACTATCTTCCAGATACTGATTTTCCTTAGGCATCTTATCGATGATGTCCAGGTATTCCTCCTCAGTAAGGAAATCCAGATACTTTAATGGTTCTCCCTCAGCATCGGTTGCTGTACCGGCATTGATGACTACAAACCTTTCGTAGTAGACGATCATGTCTAACTTCTTAGTTGGCAAACCAAGAAGGTATCCAATTTTGTTGGGAAGAGATTTAAAGTACCAGATATGAGCTACAGGAACAACCAATTGGATGTGGCCCATTCTCTCACGTCGAACTTTCTTCTCAGTAACTTCAACACCACAACGGTCACAGATGATTCCCTTATACCGAATTCTCTTATATTTCCCACAGTGACATTCCCAATCCTTTACCGGTCCAAAGATTCTCTCACAGAACAAACCATCTCTTTCGGGCTTGTATGTTCTGTAATTGATGGTCTCTGGTTTTAGAACTTCACCACTGGATCGTTCCAAAACTCTTTCAGGGGAAGCAAGCCCAATAGTAATACTCTTGAAATCACTTCTCTGTCGTGCTTCTCTATTATCTCTTCTAAATGCCATGTCTCTAAAAATATATGTGATACGAAATCTAAATACTCAACTCGTTGACGATTATTGATCCAGGGTTACCTCTAGTCCCAACCCTCTTAATTCATGTAACAATACATTGAACGATTCAGGAATACCAGGTGTTGGCATCGACTCCCCTTTCACAATGGACTCATACGTTTTAGCTCGTCCAACTACATCATCGGACTTAACTGTCAGAATCTCTTGTAGGATATTGGATGCTCCAAATGCCTCCAATGCCCATACCTCCATCTCACCAAATCGCTGGCCTCCAAACTGCGCTTTTCCACCCAGTGGCTGTTGCGTAATAAGTGAGTATGGCCCAATTGAGCGTGAATGCATCTTATCATCAACCATATGTCCTAATTTCAACATATATATGATTCCAACGGTAGCAGGCTGATCAAATTTCTCCCCTGTACCCCCGTCATAGAGGTACGTTGTTCCAAATTGAGGAAGGCCGGCTTCATCTGTGTATTTACAGATATCATCCAGCGAAGCTCCATCGAAAATTGGGGTAGCGAATTTCTGACCGAGTTGTTCACCGGCCCAGGCTAGAACAGTTTCATAAATCTGTCCAAGGTTCATTCGAGACGGTACACCCAATGGGTTCAATACGATATCCACGGGCGTTCCATCCTCTAAGAATGGCATGTCTTCTTCCGGTACAATTTTAGCAACAATACCTTTGTTACCGTGACGTCCTGCCAGCTTATCCCCTACTTTCAACTTACGCTTTTGTGCGAGGTAAACTTTTGCCAGTTTGATGATTCCCTTTGGAAGATCATCCCCAATAGATATGGTAAATTTATCTCGCTTGTACTGACCTAAATAATCTTTGAGCTTGATGTTGTGATTGTGCAATAATGTGCGGATCAACTCATTTTTCTTCTTGTCAGTGGTCCATTTATTTGGACTGATATCGGTATAATCAACTTTCTGAAGCAGTTTTTGCGTGAACTTGGTTCCTTTAGGAATAATCTCTTCCTTGAACTTGTTGCTCACTCCCTGAGAAGTTTTGCCACTTACCAATACAAAAAGCTTATCAACTAACTTCGACTTGAGATCATTGGCCGCCTGGTTAAATCCTTCATCGAGCCTTTGGATTATTTTCTTATCCTCAGCTTTGATTTTTGGATCTTTGATTGCTTTCGCAAAGAGTTTCTTCTTGATTACAATCCCCCTGAATGAAGGAGGTGTTTTAAGCGAAGCATCTTTAACGTCTCCAGCTTTATCCCCAAAAATTGCTCGAAGCAGCTTCTCCTCAGGTGAAGGATCCGTTTCACCTTTCGGCGTGATCTTTCCAATTAGAATATCTCCAGGAGTGACATGCGCTCCTACTCTGATAATACCGTTCTCATCCAAATCTTTGGTTGCTTCCTCACTTACGTTTGGAATGTCAGCAGTAAGTTCTTCAAGCCCTCGCTTGGTGTCTCTTACTTCTAACGTGAATTCATCGATATGAATGGAAGTGAAAACGTCGTCTTTAACAACCCTCTCAGAGATTACTATTGCATCCTCAAAGTTGTATCCCTTCCATGGCATAAATGCCACCTTCAGATTACGTCCTAATGCCAATTCTCCATTCTCGGTACCATAACCTTCACAAAGAACTTGACCTTGTTTTACTTTCTCACCTTTCTTGACGATTGGTTTCAGATTAACACAAGTGTTTTGGTTGGTTTTCCGGAACTTAACGAGTTGGTATGGCTTTACATCATCTTCAAAGCTCACCATTCGCTCTTCCTCACTTCGATTGTAGCGAATGTGGATTTGCTGGGCATCAACTGCCTCTACCACTCCATCAGCCTCTGCATTGATGAGTACTCTTGAATCTTGTGCCACATTGGCTTCAAGACCCGTACCGACAATCGGTGCTTGTGGAATCAATAGCGGAACTGCCTGACGCATCATATTCGATCCCATCAGGGCCCGGTTTGCATCATCGTGCTCCAGGAATGTGATCAAGGAAGCGGCAATTGAAGTAATCTGATTTGGCGCCACGTCCATTAAGCTGATCTTTGTCGGAGGCACAACAGGGAAGTCACCTTCAAATCGCGCTTTAACCCGATCTTTCAAAAAGGCACCGCTCTCATCGATTGGCGCATTTGCCTGCGCAATCACCTGATTGTCCTCTTCTTCAGCTGAAAGGTAATGAACCTCAGAACTTACATCCACCTTACCGTCTATTACCGTTCGATAAGGCGTCTCAATAAAACCCATTTGATTGATCTTTGCATACACACACAGAGAAGAAATCAGTCCGATATTTGGACCCTCAGGAGTTTCGATTGTACACAACCGACCATAGTGCGTATAATGCACATCACGCACCTCAAAGCCCGCTCTTTCCCTTGACAGACCACCTGGCCCTAGTGCCGACATCCTTCTCTTATGAGTGATTTCCGCAAGCGGGTTGGTTTGATCCAGGAATTGAGATAACTGGTTTGTTCCAAAGAATGAGTTAATTACGGCAGACAGGGTCTTGGCATTGATAAGATCAATAGGAGTAAACACCTCATTGTCTCTCACATTCATTCTCTCTCGAATCGTTCTTGCCATTCTTGCAAGGCCCACTCCGAATTGGGTGTAAAGCTGTTCTCCAACTGTACGTACCCTTCTGTTACTTAGGTGATCAATATCATCAACATCCGTTTTGGCATTGATTAATTGGATCAAGTACTTGATAATTGAAATGATATCATGGTTGGTAAGCACCCTGACATCCCCATCAATCTCCAGTTTCAACTTCTTGTTGATCCTGAATCGGCCCACTTCACCGAGGTCATATCTCTTTTCTGAGAAGAATAGCTTATCGATGACACCTCTTGCGGTTTCCTCATCTGGTGGCTCAGCATTTCGAAGCAATCTATAGATGTGCTCGATAGACTCCTTTTCCGAGTTACACGGATCTTTTTGAAGTGTGTTGAAGATGATCGCATAATCAGCGTGTTCCATATTCTCCTTGTGAAGAATGATGTTCTTTGAACCTGATTCTATGATGATATCAATGTGCTCCTTCTCGAGTTCTGTCTCTCTGTCAAGAATAATTTCGTTTCGCTCAATTGACACTACTTCACCAGTATCCTCATCAACGAAATCCTCCACCCACGTTTTAAGCACTCTTGCAGCTAACCTACGGCCAAGCACCTTCTTCAATCCAGCTTTTGTGACTTTCATCTCATCAGCGAGGTCGAAAATTTCAAGAATATCCTTATCATTCTCATATCCTATCGCTCTAAGAAGCGTTGTTACCGGCAACTTCTTCTTACGATCGATATAGGCATACATGACCGAATTGATATCCGTAGAGAATTCAATCCAAGAACCTCTAAACGGAATGACTCTGGCAGAATAGAGTTTTGTTCCGTTTGCGTGGTAGCTCTGACCGAAGAATACACCAGGAGATCWGTGTAGCTGCGAAACAACTACTCTTTCAGCGCCATTGATTACAAAGGTTCCCTTAGGTGTCATGTAGGGGATTGTTCCCAAATACACATCCTGAACGATCGTTTCGAAATCCTCGTGTTCMGGATCCGTGCAGTAAAGCTTTAATTTCGCCTTGAGCGGCAAACTGTAAGAAAGACCTCTTTCAATACACTCGGAGATTGAATACCTCGCCGGATCGACGAAATAATCGATAAACTCCAATACAAAGTTGTTCCTTGCATCGGTTATCGGGAARTTCTCAGAAAATACTTTAAAGAGTCCCTCACCTTTCCTGTCTTCAGGAGCMGTTTCCAGTTGAAAGAAGTCCTTAAAGGACTGTAATTGTACATCTAGAAAATCTGGGTAAGGTATTGGTTGTTTGGTTGAGGAGAAATTTATTCTCGCTWCCTGYTTGCTTTTTGACACKGTAATTTATTTAATSCTGTGAATCCCTATGAATAGCCGAAAAGGGAAATTCCAAATATCCCGTAACCACGAAAAGAAGGCCTATATCATCTGAGAACCCGAGCCAAAATCCTGGCTGTTGATCATCACAATTTCTTGTAATAATATATTCAACAACCAGCAAATGGATCTCGTTCTCAATCTGATAAGCCTTCTTAAACTAGGTTAAGAAATACGGTATTTCGAAAAGAT
>JAESRW010000049.1 GCA_016764395.1 Flavobacteriales bacterium | reverse complement strand
AAGAAGGATGATAGGCCAATGTATGCATACGACGAGAAAAAGAAACAGGTTACCACAGCGGGCGGAATGCTTAGCCAAAAGCCAAAAAAGGAAAAAGATGCATTCAGTCAAAAAGTGAAGAAGGACGATGCACCTCAATATGTCTATGATGCCAAGAAGAAAGAAGTTCGAGAGGCTAAGGGCTTACTTGCCAGAAAGCCCAAAGAAGTGGATGATGCATTTGTAAAGAAAGTAGGTAAGGAAGAGGCGCCAATGAACGAATACAACGAGAAAAAGAAAGAAGTTAGAAAAAAGAAGAATATTCTTGGTCAAACCAAACGTGAGCCTGAGATGAAGGATACCTTTGCCGTAAAGGGCAAAGAGCGCGACCAGAGGAAGCAAAATACGACCAGGAAGAAGAATGGAAGAATCAAGAAAAGAAGAGGCTTTTACAATCTATTTGGTTTGATCAAGACAAAAGAGAAAGACAAAAGGAAACCGAAGAAAAAGCCAGAACTCGACCTTTTTGGGCGCCCGATGTTCTAAGGCCCTCCCCATTATCTAAATCATCGAAGAATTGTCGATATTTGTCTGGAGCCCCCCTCTACTTTTGGAGGAGGTTGACAACCACCCGCTTTACACAATTCCGGACCATGAACGTTCAAAGACTTCGCCTTACGCTTTGTGTTATGCTCCTCGCCCTGTTAACACCTTACGTTAAAGGGAATATTATTACCGTTACGAACCTCGCCGACTCAGGCCCCGGCTCTTTAAGGGATAGAATTACCGTGTCAACGCCAGCAGATACCATAACTTTTGCAGTCACCGGGACAATTACTTTAGCCACTGAAATTAGCTGGAACAAGAATATCGCCATCAAGGGGCCTGGCGCACCCAATTTAATCGTCAGCGGTAATGCAACGGTAAGGGTCTTTAGAATTACAGGGGGAACCTCTTTGATTGCCGGGATATCGATTAAGGATGGAGATCTACCAGGCGGAACCCAGAGTGGGGCTGGAATCGAAGTCGTTGGAGCTACCCTTACCCTTGAACAGTGCACAATCGAAGGCTGTTCTTCAACTGCAACAGGAGGCGCACTGAGCGTTGCTGCAGTTGCCACGCTAACGATGAATAATTGCATCGTGAAGGCCAATTCAGCAAATAATGGGGGAGGCGGAATTGATGTTGATGCCAACGGCAATGCCAACGTCAATAACTGCACATTTAATAATAATACAATTATCGGTGCAGGAAATGGGGGAGCCATCAGAAATGCAAGCTCCGGAATTTTGAATTTATCCAATTGTACGTTCACCAACAATCAAGCTACCAGCGGGGGTGGCCTTTCAGGGGATGTGGGCAGTACAACCAATATAGTGAGCTGTACTTTCTCCGGAAATGGAGCATCCGGCGGTGGTAACGAGATCCACATGATTGGTGCAGCCTCTCCTAATGAGGCGAATGTTTCATTTCTAAATACCATCATCCACAATCCAACTGGCGGAAATAACTATTCTGCAGGGTCCTTTGTGCTACCGGCCTCTAACGGCTTTAATCTCTGTAGTGATATAACCATGAATACGATACTAACAGGGACCGGAGATTTGAATCTTCTCGCTCCTTTACTGGATCCTCTTGGTGCATTTGGCGGCCCCACGCCAACCATGCCTATCCAATTTGGTAGTCCTGCACAAGATGCAGGTACTGCTGCTGGAGCCCCCATGCTTGATCAGAGGGGATTCCCCCGATTTGGGGTAACGGATATTGGTGCCTTCGAGATCCAGTGTACAGCTCCGCAATTAACGTTGACTTTTACTTCTCCAACCTGTGCGGGTGGGTCGGACGGATCAGCCTTGGCGGCCTTGACTTCAGGACCTTCACCTTATACTTACAGCTGGAGTAACTCGATGACAGGACCAAGTATTTCTGGGCTCCAATCAGGATCCTACACGGTTACTGCAACAGATGCAAGTGGCTGCGATACGATTCGAACGTTCACAATTGCCCCGGCCCTAGGACCTGTTGTATCTATCAACTCCTCTAACGACGTCTCTTGTTTTGGTGGAGCTGATGGTAGCGCAATCTCGACTGTTACTGGTGGAACTGCACCTTATACCTACCAATGGAATACTTCACCTGTTCAAACTACCAGCAGCGCCACCGGATTAATCACTGGGAATTACACAGTTCAGGTTACAGATGCAGCAGGATGTGCTAGCAGTGACTCTATAATTATCGGGGAGCCTTCCGATATTACGGTATCATTTGTCACGCAAAGCCCTACATGTTTTGGCGATTGTGACGGTGCCATTGCGGTTACCGCCTCTGGAGGTACGCCACCCTACTTGTACAATGGAAATACGAATTCCGTCTTTTTAGGAGTTTGTGCGGGCGCTCATCCAGCTGTGCTTATGGATGCCAATGGCTGCGTAAAAACGGGGGTAGTACTCGTATCTCAGCCGTCTAAAATTATTGTGAATACAACTACCACGGATGCAACTTGCGGACAGAGTGACGGCAGCGCAACCGCTATTGCCATAAATGGGATTGCTCCATATACCTATCAATGGAGTAGTGGCGATACCATTGCGGCTATTGATAGCGTCTCTTCAGGTATTTATATGGTGGCAGTGGTGGATGCCAATGGCTGTAATGATTTGGGTATTGCAATGGTCGCCGATGCAGGCGCTCCAAATATTATTGTCAATTCCGTCACAGATAACACTTGTTTTGGAGGCACAGACGGTGCAATAGCGATTACTGTCCTGGGTGGCACAAGCCCGTATACCTATCAGTGGTCGAATGGTGCTTCTACGCAGGATCAAACCGGTTTGGCAGCAGGGCCGTATGAAGTGGCGGTGATGGGAGCAAACGGATGTGGGGCCATCAAGAGCATACCCGTATTTCAGCCTGATGAGCTGGACCTAACTATAACGGAAATATTCCCTTCATGTGGCAATGCTGATGGCTCGGCATGGGTAAGTGTAAGTGGTGGAACAGGGCCTTATTCATACAGCTGGTCTACAGGAGTAACAGACTCCATTGTTTCCGGACTTATTTGGGGCGTGTATGATGTGACCGTCACTGATGCTAGTGGTTGCACGGCCAATGGTTTTGCAGCACTGGGTGAAACGGGAGGAACAACCGTTTCAATTGACTCTGTTAAACATGCAGATTGTGGTGGGCTTGGTGCCATTTATACAACGGTATTTGGAGGTGCTCCACCGTTGGATTTTAAGTGGATGGATTCCACCGGAGCAATTGTTGATTCGGTTGAGGATCTTGTAAATGTCCCCCCAGGCCCTTATAACCTGATCATCACAGATACCAATGGTTGTATGGGTGCTGCAAATGCAACGATTCAAGCGGTAATGTCTACTCCTGAGCCAATATGCTTGGTTACCGTTGATAGTTTAACAGGCACCAATTTAGTAGTGTGGGAAAAAGCGCAGTCTGTTGGAGCGGCTAGTTTTAATATTTACAAAGAAAGCACGCAACAAGACGTCTATTATCTTGTCGGCAACGTTCCCTATAGCAGCGTCAGTGAGTTTGTTGATACAGTTTCCAATCCTGCAATTCGATCCTGGAGATATAAAATAGCTTCGGTGGATTCTTGTGGCAATGAATCTGGACTGAGTTCGGATCATAAAACCATTCACCTTACCATCAATTCCGGTTTAGGTGGCACCATGAACTTGATCTGGGATCATTATGAAGGAGTTGCATTCAGCACTTACTTTATTTCCCGTTTTACGCCCTCAACAGGGTGGTTGGTGATCGATTCTCTGCCTGCGAACCTCACTTCTCTTACGGATACGCCCCCTACGCTGGTAAATCTTTTATACAGTGTGAGTATCACACATCCGGATGGGTGCACCTCTACCAAGACCAAGAACTTCAATTCAGCGAAGTCTAACACCTCGTCGTTTGGATCGGATGACACACCAGTCATGGCCTGGACCACCAACACAACCGATGCGACCTTTGGGAACTGTGATGGTACCGCAACTATAAATCCAAGTGGTGGCACACCTCCGTATACCTACACATGGAGCGATCCTCAATTTCAGAGTACGGCAACTGCAACTGCTTTGTGTCCTGGAAACTATATTATCACCCTGGCAGACGCTGCTGGAAATGTAATTACAGATACGGTTGTGGTAGGATCAGAGATTGCGCCAGGATTTGATGAGTATGGCCCCAATGCCGGCATCAGTATATTCCCCAATCCCAATTTAGGCAAGTTCAGTTTGCACATCTCAAAACCACTTGATATCCTGAGCATCAAGGTTTATGATATTGTTGGCCAGGAGGTAACATTTAAAACCACTTCCACCTTACCGCAAAAGGTTGAAATAGAAGTATTGTCTTCACCAGGTTTATACTACATTAGTGTTCAAACAAACGAAGGGTTGGGGGTACAAAAAATTATTATTGAATAAAGTAGCATACAAAAAGATGAAGACGGTGGTGATTTTAATTGGGGGATTATTCATTGGTCTTACTGCACATGCTCAGGTTACCTTTCAAAAGGCCTTTGGAAGCGGAGATGGAGCGTTTAACAATAAATATGAGCATGCCTCGGGCCTCTGTCAAACATCAGACGGAGGATATATAGTGGCAGGTTATTCGGACGGTACCGGACTGGGCCTGAATGATGTTTATTTGGTGAAATTTGATGCCAATGGAGATACGCTCTGGACCAGGATTTATGGTGGGCCGGCTGACGACATTGCGCGATCCATTGTTGAAACTGCGGATGGTGGATATGTAATCTGTGGAGAAACCGAAAGCTACGGCGTTTTAAAAAATGATGTGCTCCTTTTCAAAACCGATTCTTTGGGAACCCTGCTTTGGACCAAAACGTACGGGGGCGTGGATGAGGACTTTGGAAACCAGGTAATCGCAACCTCGGACGGAGGCCTTATGATAATAGGACGAACGATGAGCTATGGAAACGCATCTGGGGACTATGATGTTTGGGCAATCAAAACAGATGCGATTGGGACCGTGTCATGGACCAAAACGTATGGAGGTACTGGCGATGACAAGGGAAATGCCATTCAGCAAACTTCGGACGGAGGCTATATCATCGCAGGGGAAGAAAGGAGCACTAACTTTGGAATGTTATTGTTGAAAATCAATGCTACCGGTGATGCAACCTGGACCAAAACAATTAGGGATACCACATTCACCCTGCATGAGGCGCACTCGGTCAAGCAAACGGCTGATGGGGGCTATATCATTTCGGGTCATTCATTCGCAGGAGGTATGGGGCTGTTTGATATGGTTCTCGTTAAAACAGACGGTGCTGGAACACTGTCCTGGGCTCGATCCTATGGGGGCACGTCCATGGATAAGGGCTGGTCAGTGCTCGAATTACCGGGAAGCGGATATATTATAGGGGGAAGCACCACTGATATAGCAGGCTTTACACGCATGCATGTGGTGAGAACAGATGCAACTGGATTGCTCACCTGGGATAAATCATATCATGCTGATTTTGGAAATGAGGGATATGAAATCATTGCGACTTCAGATGGAGGCTTTGCTATTGCAGGTGACGTGTGGAACACATTTGGCAACGAACTATCTGATTTATTCCAGGCCTATGATGCCTATATCGTCAAAACGGATGCTTTAGGCAACTCATTTGGCTGTCAAACAAATTCCACGGGGCTCACCTCAATGGCGTTAAATTTCTGGGCCGACTTCACAACAACGCTAACGGTGTCTTCCGGAAATACAACCAATACACCTACGATGCAGGAAAGCGCTTCCCTGACCAATCTTTACGACGCGGAAATCCGCTTGAACCTCGATATGACCAGCGTGTTATGCGATACAGCTTGCGCAGGAGGACTGGCAGTTGATGTGTGCGATTCTTCTGGATTTTACTGTAGTGGCGTTGGGCCATATACCTATGCTTGGGATAGCAACACAGGTTCTCAAACGGGCGGCTCTGCAACAGGTCTCTGTGGCGGCACCTATCAAGTAACAGTAACAGATGCCAGGGATTGTTCTGGCATTGCAACCGGCCTGGTAACCAGTGCTGCATTGACCCAGGAATTGTGCATTATTACCGTTGATAGTACCTCAACATTCAACCAGGTGGTATGGGAAAAGCCGATCACCACTTCTATAGATAGTTTCAGAATCTACCGCAATATTATTGGGACCTATGCGCACATCGGAAGTGTGCCCTATGCCGATGTTAGCGAATTTGTAGATTCTACCAATGGGATCAATCCAAATGTCACTTCATACCGTTATAAAATATCTACTATCGACACTTGTGGAAATGAAAGTGCACTAAGCGCCTTCCACGAAACCATTCACTTAACCGTAAACCTCGGTATACCACCTGCTTTTAATTTGATATGGGATAACTACGAAGGGTTCAACTTTCTTTTCTACAGAATTCTAAGGGACTCAATTGGCCTGGGGAACTTCGGCGTGCTTGACTCTGTTACGCCCTCTAATTTTACCTATACTGACCCCAATCCTCCACCGGGCAATATGGTCTACGCCATCCAAGTGGTTCACCCCACGGGCTGTACAGCTGACAAAGGCAAAAACTTTAACTCCTCTAAGTCCAATACCTCTGCGATACAAGGAGGTGCCTTAAATTCATCCATCTCATCCAACGACGCCACACCCGGAAATTGTGATGGTAATGCAACGGTAATTGCGCTTGGTGGGACACCACCATATACCTATGCCTGGAGCACTTCTCCGGTTCAAGCATCTTCAATTGCAACTGGTTTATGCCAGGGAACATATACGGTTACGGTTACAGATAATTCGGGATCAATAGTCACGTCTTCGGTGCTCATCAATGAATCAACGGGGCCCGTTCCCATAGTTGATTTTACCGCCAATAAAACCACTATACTCCCAAGTGATAGTATCGCTTTCTTCGACCTTTCAACCAATGCACCAACCTCCTGGTCATGGATATTTACCAATGGCACCCCCTTTACTTCAACGGATCAAAACCCTACTGGTATCGTATATACGGTTGATGGCTGTCATCCGGTAACGCTGACTGCAACAAATGGCAATGGGCCTGGGACCACCACCAAGACTTGTTACATTCAGGTTGGAGCTGTCGGGCTGGACGAATTTGACGAACGCGCATGGCATAACATCGCGCCCAATCCATTTAAAAATAAAACGGTACTCACCTATGAAAGTGAAGGCCTGGAAATGATAACATTGAGGGTTTATAATCTTATTGGCGAAGAAGTTTATATTTACAAGGGTGTAAGCCATGTTGGGGAAAATGTGGTGGAGTGGAGTACAGAAAATGCTGGAGTTTACATTTTAAATGCCAGAATTGGGGATCGTCTAATAACTGAAAAAGTAATTAAGCTATAAGAGCCTATGCAATCAAAAGCAGTTTTATTGGGAGCAGTATTGGTGGTATTTGCAATGACTGTGAATAGCGTTCATGCTGGTGGTGAGAACTATCCAATCGGGGCCCGGTCGGCAGCTTTGGGCAATGCATCGGTAACCCTATCTGATATCTGGTCAATGCACCACAATCAGGCTGGTATTGCGGGGATAACGGAACCCATGGTTGGGATACATTATGAAAACAGATTTTCTCTAAATGAGCTCAGTTTAAAGGCAGCCGTGTTCGCATTACCCCTTCCTGGAGCAAGTGGTAATGTCCTAGGCGTAAGCGTGACTTCCTTCGGATATTCAGCTTATAGCGACATGAAGATAGGGCTGGCATACGGCAAACAATTTGGTAACAAATACGCTGTTGGGTTACAGCTGGATTACCTCCAAACCAGTATCGGTAACGACTATGGAAGCAAAAACTCAATGGCTGCCGAAGTAGGAGTGCAAGCCGAAATTCTGGAAGATTTGAGCATTGGAATACACATCTTCAATCTCACCCGGACTAAGTTATTGGAATACACGGTACAGGATAAGGGGTTAATTGAACACGTGCCAACCATCATGCGCCTCGGCGTTAACTATGCATTCTCCGATAAGGTAAACGTGACGCTGGAAACAGAGAAAGATATATTCTTCAAAGCGATTTTTAAAGCAGGGGTGGAATATCACCCGATTGAGATGCTCTACTTAAGGGGAGGCTTGTCCAGCGATCCCGTTTATAATTCCTTTGGTTTCGGCTTGGATGTGAATGGATTCAGGCTTGATTTTGCAGCTTCAAAGCATCAAATTCTAGGCTATACCACGCAGATTAGCCTCCTTTATAACTTCGCAAAAAGAAAACCGAAAGTTGCTGAATAAAACACGCTATATATTAGGACTTCTTTGTGTGTTACTATACACACAGGTGCTTGCTCAAATTGACAAAGAGCAAAGTGATGCAGCAATCATTGAAGCAACAATAGAGATCATAGCAGAGAATGCAGAGGATGAGGACATCGATTTCACTACGCTCTTCGATGAACTCAATTTCCTAATTGGCCACCCCATCAATCTCAATAATTGCACCGGCGAGGATTTGTCGGTGCTCATGATGCTGAACGAGATACAAATCAATAGCTTGCTGAGTCATATAGAGATGAACGGGAAGTTCATCGCCATCTACGAGCTGCAGTCAATCTCCGGTTTCGATCTCCAAACCATCGCAAACATTCTTCCTTTTGTAAAGGTAAAACGAGATTTTGAAACGATGAGCATCACACCCAAAGAGGTCTTGAAGAATGGAAAACACGAGCTTTTTCTGCGGACTCAATTCTTAGTGGAGGACCAAAAGGGCTTTTTACCCATCGATAGCGCGGATCTCGCTGCCAGCCCAAACTCGCGATACCTGGGAAGTAAGCCAAAAATATACACGCGCTACAGGTTTAAATACGGCAGGAACATTTCCATCGGACTTACGGGTGAAAAGGATATTGGGGAAGAATTTTTTAGTGGCAGCCAAAAGCAGGGGTATGATTATTTATCCGGCCATCTATTCGCAAAGGATCTTGGAGTTGTGAAGCGGCTTGCCATAGGTGATTTTCAGGTTCAGCTGGGCCAGGGGCTCACCATGTGGTCCGGCTTGGCCTTTGGTAAGTCGGCTGACGTGATGAATATCAAGAAATCTGCCCAGATTATTCGGCCGTATACTTCGGTTGATGAAAATGCATTTTTGAGAGGGGCGGCAACCACTATTGCGATTAAGAATTTTGAGGTAACCACCTTCTTTTCAAAGAAAAAAATTGATGCCAATATCTCAGTTTCTGATACCAGCAGCCAGGAGGTAATTGAAGTGACCTCCTTTCAGCAATCTGGCAGCCATGCTACCAGGAGTGAATTGGAAGATAAAGATGCAATAGGGGAAACCATATTTGGA
Organism: Flavobacteriales bacterium; assembly: GCA_016764395.1. Lineage (GTDB taxonomy): Bacteria > Bacteroidota > Bacteroidia > NORP154 > NORP154. The sequence continues at coordinate 3,862 of JAESRW010000049.1, read as the reverse complement.
GGAAATATCTCTTACAAAACCCGCAGATTTAGGATCGGTGCTACCGTTACAAATTCCGAGTACAGCGCCAACCTCAACAGAAGCCTTTCGGAGTATAGCCAATTCGAATTCTCCAGCGATGCCAACTTAAATATTGGTGCCGACTATAGCTTCATCTTTAAAAATGTGAATGTATTTGGAGAAGTTTCGAGATCAAAAAATGGAGGGATGGCCTATCTCAACGGGGCTATAATCAGTCTTGATCCACGCCTCGCGCTTTCTATATTCCATCGGCACTTTGAGCGAGATTTTCAAAATCTATTTAGTAACGCCATTGGGGAGAGTAGTAGGAATGTCAATGAGAAAGGGTGGTACCTCGGCGCGATTTCAAGGATAAACAGAAGATGGACGCTTTCAGCGTATTATGATGTCTTTGAATTTCCCTGGTTGAGGTTTAAAACAGATGCCCCTTCAATTGGTTCAGAGTGGTTGGTCCAGTTAAACTATAAACCCTCAAGGACCATTGAAATGTACATCCGGGGGAGAAGAGAGGTCAAGCAGGAAAATGCAAAGGATGAATCTGAGGGGATTGACTATTTGGTGAATAGAAAAAGGACTTATTTAAGGTATCATGCCTCCTATAAGGTGAGTGATGCCTTGAGGCTAAAATCACGCCTTGAGGTTTCTGAATTTATTCTTGGGGATGGTGAGCGTGAGAAGGGTTTTTTAGTTTACCAGGATGTCTCCTATAAGATGGAACAAGCTCCGGTAACGTTTAGTTTTAGATTTGCCATGTTTGAAACAGACACCTATAACGCCAGGATCTATGCCTATGAAACGGATGTGTTGTATGCGTTTTCAATTCCGGCTTACTTCTTCAGAGGAACACGAATGTACGTTATGGCCAGGGTGAAACTGCTGAAAAGGGTGGATCTTTGGATCCGTTATTCCCAAACGTATTTTGATGACAGAAGTGTGATTAGTTCAGGGGTGACCGAAATTCAGGGCAATACGAAGTCGGAAGTCAAAGCGCAGCTTCGAATTAAGTTTTAATGGCGGCAATAGAACCCTATGTAATAATACCGCCCGCAATTCCCTCAGGCTCCACCTTCCTATTCGAAACGGATTCTGGGGTTGAATATGAGGTGAGATTCGGAAGAAAGCAAAATAACATATTGGCAGCGTCCATTGTATTCGGAGTGCTAAATGAGGAGTTTGAAAGTGATGACGCAGGGGAATATGTGGTGGTAAACAGGGGGGAGATATACCGAGTAATGGCAACAATTGCTGCGGTTATTAAGATGTATCTAAAGGAACACCCCCGCATGATGTCTTATGAGTTTACTGGTGAAAATCGCCTGAATGAAGGAGATGGCCAAACGATGGCAACTGCTCGTACCAAGTTCTTCCTACGGTACATCAATCTAATATTTGGTCCAGGTTGGAAACCAACACTTGAGGGAAATACCGTTACAGTGTTGCGACAGTAGCCTCTACTACACTTCCTTCACCTCAAATCCCACAGACCTTAAATCCTCCCAAAAATTTGGGTACGACTTGCCAACTACACCTGGGTTTTCAATGGACATTTCTCCAAGTATGCAGGAGAGTGGCGCAAAAGACATCGCCATTCTATGGTCCTCGAACGTGGATATTGGAGCTGAAGCGGGGGCAACTGTGGAAGGAAATGACGTCATCTCACCTACCTTAAGTTCCTCGACCTCCACACCTACTTTCTTAAGCTCGGATTTCAAGGCATCAATACGGTCTGTTTCCTTTACCTTCAGCGTTTCTAAGCCAGTATATCGGGTCGGTATGCCCAATGCACCAGTGGTAACGGCCAGGGTTTGAGCCAAGTCAGGACAGTTGATAAAATTAAAGCCTAGTTCTTGTGCATGCACAGCCATTTTGGTGAGCACTAAACCGGTTTCAGTGTAGGTTGTTTTTACACCCAACAGCGTAAACAGATCTGCAACAGTGGAGTCGCCTTGCCAGGAGCATTTATGCAAACCGGTTAATTCAATTTCAGCATCCTCATCTTCAGATAGGGCAACCATAGCATACCAGTAGGATGCGCTTGACCAATCTGCTTCAATTGCAAAATTTCCACCGGCGTATGCTCCAGGTTTTATGCTGATACTGTCCGCTTTCTCAATAGCTGTAATGCCGAAGTTCCTAATAACCTTCAATGTCATTTCGATATAGGCATGTGACACCACATTGTGTCCCAGATGTATTGTCAAGCCATTGGGCAGCGTGGGTGCAATAAGAATCAACGCTGAAATAAACTGACTGCTTACGTTCGATTTGATGGTTATCTCTGAACCTTCAATGCCACCTCCGTTTATTTGAAGGGGCGGATATCCTGCTTCACCCAAATATTTGATATCACCTCCCAGGTGATGGAGTGCATCCACAAGTACCCCAATTGGGCGCTGCTTCATTCTCTCAGAACCCGTCAAAACGGATGTCTTGTTCAAAGTAGACAAGTAAGCCGTTAGAAAGCGCATGGTGGTCCCTGCGTGCCCGACATCGAGTGGATTCGAATCAGCCGCCAAAAGTGCTTCAAGGGTTTTGGTGTCTTCTGCGGCTGATAGATTGCTTATGTTGATTTCCGCTGAGCAGAGCGCCTTTACGATGAGCAGCCTGTTGCTAAGGCTCTTTGACGCAGGCAGCGAAATGCTGCCTCGAAGTTTCTTGGGTGCGCATATCCGGTATATCATAACTTATCTGTACAATTCAAGGGCTGAAATAACCGAGTTCGGAAATGGATATACACATTGTTGGCGATGGCTAAATCGAGAATAGCCTTTAGGAGGTCCATAAAACAATAATACTCAGAAATGGTGGTTAATTGTTCAAATATAGTATTCTGGAACTTAAATTCAACTATGCGACTCACCACCGCCGTTCTAGTACTTTTCATTTGTGCACCTACGCACGCTCAGGAGAATGCGCACTTTATAGCGCATGAATGGGGCACCTTTACCACACTTCAACGCAGCAATGGTGACCGGCTGAATGGGCTCTTCAAGGATGAGGAAACGTTACCCTCATTCGTAAGAAATATTGATTTTAAGGCTTGGGATGCTTCATTGTGGAACGACAAGGGGTACTATGTCGGAACGGAGCTGAGGAATGTATCTGTAAAGATGGAAACACCTGTTATCTATTTCTATTTATGGGGTTGTTGAGGGAGTTGATGAGATAACCGTTAATATTGTCAACCTTGTTGGTGAGCGCGTTTTCTCATTGGTTGTACCATCCTATGATGGTGCTTTTAGCGAGGAGCTCCATTTGAACAAATTGGTGCCGGGCTTTTATTTTGTAGAGGTATCTGACGGTCAAAACGTCTGGACCAGAAAGATTGTGAAAAGTAGGTGACCCTCTAATGGTGCACGGCAAATTCTTCGTAAAAGCCCAGTGCTTCTCTAATCAATGTATCATCGGCATACTGATCAATTAAAGGCTCACCGATATCTTTTAGCAGCGTGAAATTGATCTTCCCTTCCTGGTTTTTCTTATCCTGTTGCATCACGTTTAACAATTCACCATGGATACCCTGATCCAGTTGCACCGATCCAAATAGCGAGGAGATAACCTCGGTGATGGCGTCCAGGGTATTTGATTTCATGCCGGTAATGGCTGAAGAGAGGTAACATTCACAAATCATACCTACAGCAATCGCTTCACCGTGCAACAACGGTTTTTCTGTATTCAGAAAGTAGGTCTCTACCGCATGGCCCACAGTATGTCCAAAATTCAACACTTTCCGCAGTCCTTGCTCGGTCGGATCTTCCAATACGATCTTATTCTTGATCTCCACGGACCGCGCAATAAGCTTGGACCAGGACAAAGCGGTTTCCGCTGAATAATCCAGGCT
>JAESRW010000226.1 GCA_016764395.1 Flavobacteriales bacterium | reverse complement strand
TTGTTTTACCCGCCACCGCTTTTTCATGGGTTCCAGTGGTGGATAGTATGTGCAAGTCGATGCTCCTGGCTAAGTCGAATACGCGTTCAACGGGGGCTTTAATTTTTGTGGTTAAATTGATTTTAGGCATCTATTGAATACTCGGGTGCGCAGATATTTTGGAACTCAAACTATAAAGATGGCCTTGCTGGTCCAGCATCATAACTACATTTACAACATACTTAAATGATTAATTATCAGATATTGTTAGTCATGTCTATCTCTTTATCGGCAGGATAAAGACCTGGAAACAACATCGGTGAAAACGCTATGGGATACCTCACATAATACATCATGGATATACTCTCTTTCTTTTGAGAAAGCAACTCCATCTTCACCAATGAATCCGTTATTTTCTTTAAGGTTTTATCAGAGGTACCTGTAATTCTCATCGCTTCCGATTTGGAGATTTTCCCTTTAAGAAAAACATCAGTCAGAATATATTCTGCTGCCGGTTTAAACCTGCCACGCGCAACCATTAGTTCAGAGAATCCTTTGAGCCTTTTCAACATGCTTTCGGTATCGATCACACGATACATGTAATCAATTTGATCTATTGCAGCTTCTAAAAAATAGCTGCAAAACCTTGTCAGCATTTCGCTTGATAAATTTCCTCGGCCATCGTAGTCGTTGCGTCTTTTTAAATCCGCATTGGCCAGATGCGATTTATACTTTTCATTACTACGTGCCAAGCCTCTTGAAATTGACCACAGACCCGAGGAATGCAAGCCTTCATACATAAAACAAGCGTCAGAATAGAGTCGTATCACTCTGCCATTCCCATCCAGAAAGGGATGTATCCACGCCAGTCTATGGTGGGAGGCAGCAATAGAAATAATTCGTTTTATTTTTGAATTGTTCGAATGTGTCGTGGGATCGTAAAAATTTTCAAATCTATCAGTGAACAGATTTAGGAACTCAGATTTAGGCGCAATATGCCTGCCCACTTCCACTTCAGCAGTCCTTAATTCACCGGGGATGACCTGTTTTATTTTTCCATCCTTCGATTCAACTTTCCTAAATTCCTTAGGCAAGTGGTCATAGAATCTTTTATGTATTTCCTTTAGATAGCTGATTGAGGTGGGTATCCGGTCAATATGGCCCTTATTGAATTCTTTGGATACGCTTAGGTGAACGTTAATATGGGCATGTGCTTCCTTTTGCAAGTAGCGTTTAGCTTTGTTTTCCGAGAAGTCATTTTTCAAAGCCCTGTCAATGTCAATTGGGTGTGTGTCAGATCCTTCAATTAAATTTGAATAATAGCTATTCATTGGCCTCAGAAAGTCTGCGATCGCAGCCCTGGTAATAGGATTCATTGTTCCTGACAATTTTGAAGACTTTTGGATTAACTCCATAGCCAGGTCATCCAATCCCTGTGAGGTATCATCAGGGAACAGGGGTTCCATTGCGTCAGGGGTAACGTAGAATTCAACATTATCATCCATAAAGCAAAGATAATCAAAATTATATATATCCGGTTGTTATATAATCATTTGATCCGATGGCTATCAACTCTGTAAATATCATGTTTTATCCGGTGGTTGTTCCGGTGGTTGTTCCGGTGGTTGTTCCGGTGGTTGTTCCGGTGGTTACGGCAAGAGAAAAAACTGAAATAGGACTCAGTGTCTTGATTAATCAAGGCACTGAGGTAAAGTTATTGTACGGTGGGCCAAAAGTTAAGCAGATAAGACTCCTATTGAAGCAAAGTTATATCAGCTCCTTGCAATAAGACTGTAAAACGCGGATTCAGCTCGTGTTGATCTTTATAGGGCAACCCATTACCTACCTTGAAACACCTATTTTTTCTCCATAATAATCTCTATAGACCTGGCTGTGAGCGCTCTAAGTGTTCGTTAAAAAGTACTTTCCAAGATTTATGGCGTATTTCATCCATATCTTAATCTTACTTGGTAGTGGCCCCACCCATTTGCGTAAAAAAGCTATCGATGGGTTCCCATAGCTCAATTTTGTTGCCTTCCGGATCCATGATATGAACAAACTTTCCATATTCATACGATTCAATTTTGTCCAAGATCGTCACGCCGTTTGCCTTCAGATTTTTAACCAACCCTTCTATGTTCTGCACTCTGTAATTAATCATGAATGACTTTTCGGATGGCTTGAAAGATTCTGCGCCCTCCTTAAAAGGGCTCCACCGTAGATAATTGATTTCCTCCGGTTTATTCGCGTTTCTAAATTCGAATGGTGAGCCATAATCGTCAATGGCCAGCCCTAGATTCTTACCGTACCACTCTCTTACTTTCTTCGGGTTCTTCGAATCGAAGAATATACCTCCTATTCCTGTAACTTTCGGTATAGTGTCGTTAACGACTTTTTGCTTTTGTTCGGGAAGCGCTTTTTTATCCTGTATGTTGTGATCAGAAGTAGTTGATGTATTACAACTGGCCATTAAGAATGCGACAAGTAGGATATTAGTCATGTTTTTCATTGCTTTCATTTTTAACTTACCACTAACGAAGAGGATTTCATTCCGATTCCTCCTTGTCATGCAATCTCAACTTTTTTTGAACTTTATCCATCATTCGTATTATTCTGCTGGCTTTTGTTTCATCCGTTTTTGCACCATAAATCCAATCCAAATAGGCCTTTTGTTCCCCTTCACTAAAAGATTGAAAATGTTCAAATATTTTTTTCGGTTCATTTTTAAAGCACTCAATAATTTCGATAGGTATTTCAAGTAGGGATTCATCAGCGTAGAGAATTACATGTACACAGTCCCCAGCCTGTTTCTTTATTACTTTTCTAATTTCTGCCTTTACAGGTAGGAATAATCTTCCTTTTCCCATCGGCATCAATTTGTATTGCATTAGGTTAAATCCGTCAATGGTACCCCTAACTTTTACCCAGCCAAAAGGACTTTTCTTATTTTGAATAATTTCAGGTATTTCCGCATACGTCCAACCTCCTTTCCCTGGAAATTTCCGCAACAAATATTCTGAATTGACTAAAGGTTTTTCGCCTGACATATGTCAACTGATTGTGTAGACCTCAGATAAAATCGGACTGCTTAATGTACAACTAACCGAGCATCTATAAAGAAACTGATTTTCGGGAGGTTTTGATAAGCACATTAAGAACAGGCCGAAAATTGATTCGGGCCTCATCGACACCGTCAAGGAGGGGTAATGCTTAGGTACATTACCCAACGTACAGTCGATCCAGAATCCAATACAATTGGAATCTATTCAAATGAAGATACTTGATTACCTTCCTTTTGATCGACTGAGAAAGCCAAGGTGATCTCATGCGTGGTAGATCTAGGAATGGCGTCTATCAGCGTAAAACTTCCCAGGTCATAACTATAAGCCACCAAGAAATTCTCGTGTTCAAAACCCAGCATGGCAGCAAAAGAATTTTGCCCTCTATAACGATACCACAAGCCCACGGGGATTTTCATGGTTTCGTTGATCTTATAATCAATATTGGCACCCAGTGAATACTCTTCAGCACCACCTTGTTGACTAAACCTTACGTTTGGAGTAACATCAAAGTTGTCACCGATGATCTTAACACCTCCATGGATGTTGGTGGATGTAGACAAGTCACTTTGCTGTCCGGTCAGAGATTGATTGGGCGCATTGTGATGGAACACTGCCACACCAGCAAATGCATTGATGTTCTCATCCGGAGTAAAGTACCACAATAAGCCTGTGCCCAAATCCGGGTAATTCTTAGTTTCATTGACTATCAGCTCATTGTTCGAATTGCCCGTATTAAACGACCCTAGCACATACTGCTCATCAAAAGTCAAGTCTCCGGGGTCAACCGTAGTTTGCGCGAATCCACCCATTAGCGCGGCAGAGATATGATGATCACCGGAAATCCTCAGCGAGTAGCTAAGCGCCAATGATATATTTAAGTTATTAAAAACACCTGCTTGGTCATTTATTGCAGAGAGCCCAATATCCAACTTGCCCTGATCCTCATTCATGATGAGGGGGTATAAGAAAGAAAAGCGATAGGTCGTAAAACCATTGGCAATATTGGCCCACTGACTCCTGTAATTAAGGATTCCCTTGATCGCTGTATTGCGCGCCATCAGTGCCGGATTGAGCCTCAAAGGAGCGTTGTACGCCTGGGTATAGCGAATATCCTGTGCATTGGAATAGCTTCCAGTTAAAAGAAGTGTAACACAGAAGATAAAAAGTGTTTGGGATAAGAACTTGCTTGGGTTCATAATTGAAATTTATTAGTTGTGATCCTATGGATATTATCTGATCAAGTTGATGATTCCACTCAATTTTACGGCTTCATCATTAACCGAAGTGCCAATTACAGAGTAGACATATGCTCCAGCCGGTAATTCCTTCCCGGATTTTTGCTTGGTACCATTCCAGCCGATTGTGATATCAGTAGTAATAAATATCTGCTCTCCCCATCGGTCAAAAATTCTGATTTCTACTTCCTTCAGATCAGGCCTTCTAACAAAAAAGACATCATTAAACCCATTACCGTCAGGGGTAAATCCTGTTGGAATGAATTGCGTTGGATCCTCTACAGTCACTCTTATCGTATCTGTGCTAACACATCCATAAATACTGGTCACCGTGACGATATAATCAAGGGTCGAGTCAGGGCTGGCAAAGGGGTTAAATACGCTGATATTGTCCAATCCGGTTGGAGGCGACCATGCATATACCGCACCTCCAGTCGCAAGTAGTTGCACACCTGATCCATTGACGATACTGACATCAAATCCAGCGGAAGCATCAGGCAGTGGATGCACAATTACCAAAACCTCGTCCGTGATAGGCGTACAACCTTCATAACTTACACTTACCGTATACAAGGTGGTGGTATCAGGATTTGCCATAGGGTTGGGTGAGGTTGGATTATCAAGATCTGCAGYGGGTGCCCAAGAGTAAGTCTGTCCTTCAATTAATCCCATACCCAATTGCGTAGTGTCTTGATCACATATCTCGGCATCAGGACCAGCATCTACAATAGCAGATACCAACATGGTAATAAGGACAGAGTCGGTGTTTTCACAAGCTGTCGCTGTATTGGTTACTGTTACAATATACGTAGTGTACCCCGCCGTCGGGCTTGCATTCGGTTGTGGATCAATTGGATCATCCAATGTTCCTATCGGAGTCCAGCTATAGGTATTTCCAGTTATTTGAGGAGTCCCAATGGTCACACTCGTATTGGCACAGATGGTCTGATCCGGACCCGCATCAGCAATCGGTAGTACGTTCACATTAATGGTGTCTGTAAAYGTTTCYGCACAGTTTTGATCAGCTATGGTAAAYGAAATAACCTGTGTGCCACCAGTGGCAAAAACCACTCCCGTAGGGTTTTCTGCATTRGAGGTAGCTGGGGTGGCATTGCCTCCAAAATCCCAWAGGTAGGTCCACACCGTTCCTGAAGTACCTGAATTATTAAAATCGGTGGCCGTACCCGCGCATTGAGYAGCSGGAGCATTGAAACTTGCCGTAGGTCTCAAATTSACATCAATAGGYTGAACAATAGAGTCCGTRCAAGTRCCATCAGTAATMACCAACATCACCAATTTGGAGCCATCTGTTGCGTAMACCACATCAGCGGGGTTTTCATCCGTAGAAGARGCYGGAAATGCACCRGCGCCAAACGACCAGGAATAKGTCCAGGAACCACCCGTRCTACCYGTRTTGATAAAGTCAACAGAATCACCTGTACATGAAGGSGCRGTTGAVGTYAATGAAGCWAYCGGTGTYTCTAGGATGGTATGGGTTTGAGAAAATGTTTCCGTACAGGTGCCGTTGGCTACTGTCACCGATACTGTTTTGATTCCCGCTCCTGTGTAAGCAACACCTTGRGGACTTTGTATCGTTGAACTWGMCGGATCTGCTCCATCTCCCAAATCCCACTGATAKATCCAGTTMGGRTTGGTGGTACCAACATAGTTAAAGTCAATAGCYGTAGCGTCACAAGTAACTGWAATGGCGGTGAAGGCRGGCGCCGGCGTTTCCGAAATATTAATKGTCTGGGTACTAATGTCCGTACAGGTGGCGATGGTAGTTGTCAGTGTGATGGTTTTAATACCCTCGGTTAAATACACGATTCCTGTGGGACTTTCTGTAGTCGAAGTTCCAGGTGAAGAACTGGTACCAAAGGTCCAGGCATAAGACGATGCTCCAGAGGTTCCAGTATTGACAAAATTTACAGAATCACCGGTACAGGAGGGTGCTGAAGTGGTAAAGTCAGCCACCGGAGTTTGCAAGATGGTAACGGTGTCAGAAATGGTTTGGGTGCAATTCTGATCAGCAATGGTAAAGGTTACCACCTTATTCCCATTACTGCTGTAGAGAACGCCCGTTGGGTCTTCAGCGGAAGACGTACCCGGAATGGCGTCCTGCCCCAAATCCCATGAGTAGGACCAATTCCCACCTGTGCTACCAGTATTGGTGAAATTCACCCCAGTCCCGGAACAAATGGAGTCAGTAAAGGAAAAACTGGCCGTAGGGGCCTGGTTGATATCAATCGTTTGAGTAATAAAAGATGAACAACTGTTAACTGGGTTGGTGACAGTGAGCATCACGGCTTTTGTTCCAGAGGAACTATAAACTATTCCCGTAGGATTTTCAACCGACCCAGTCGCTGGAGCGGCACCTGTTCCAAAACTCCAAACATAACTCATCCCTGGATCCCCCGTATTCAAAAAATCAACTGAGAGTCCTGTACACTCAGGTGCTGTGGATGAGAATCCAGCTGTAGGCGTTTGCAAGATGGTAATCGTATCAGACGTAGTTTGCGTGCAGTTCTGATCTGAAATGGTTAAAGTAATGATCTTGCTACCTCCACTGCTGAAAAGTACTCCTACCAGGCTTTCAGATGCCGAAGTTGCTGGAATGGCATCCTGTCCCAGGTCCCAGGAGTAGGACCAATTGCCACCTGTACTGCCTGTATTGACAAAGTTCACCCCGGTACCCGTGCATATTGAATCTGTGAATGAGAAGGAAGCAGCTGGTGTTTGGTTGATATTGATGGCTTGCCAGGAAGTGTCACTGCAAGTACCGTTGCTGATTGCCAACATTACTATTTTTGACCCCGCCGTTGAATAAATCACCCCTGATACATCTTTACTGGTAGCAGTGGCAGGGGTTGCACCTACTCCAAAATTCCAAAGATAGGTTACCCCTGTTGTGTCGCCGGTATTGGTAAAGTCTACACCCAAGCCAGTGCACTCCGTTGCTGTACTGGTGAAGTTAGCTGTGGGTTTGTTGTTTATGGTGATCGTACTCGTTGTAGTGGAAGCACAAGTGCCATCTGTAATGGTCAACGTAATCGTTTTAGTGCCACCTCCCAGGTAAATTATTCCTGATGGATTTTCAGCACTGGAAGATGCCGGGAAAGCGAGTGCGCCAAAATCCCATGCGTAGGTCCAGCCGCCTCCAGTTGAGCCTGTGTTGGTGAAGCTCACCGTATCTTCCCCACACTTGGTCAAGGTGTTTGCTGTAGAGGTAAAACTGGACGTTGGGGTTTGGTTAATATTAATCGTCTGCCAGGCAGTATCGCTACAGGTCACAGTGCTGGTAGCCAACATCACTATTTTTGATCCAGCCGTAGCATAAATCACCCCAGCTGCATCTTGAGTAGTGGCAGTAGCAGGTGTTGCACCCACTCCAAAATTCCAGAGATAAGTCACCCCTGTTACGTCTCCGGTATTGGTGAAGTCGACTCCCAAGCCAGTACATTCTGGTGCTGTACTGGTGAAGCTTGCAGTGGGTTTGTTGTTTATGGTGATTGCACTGGTTGTAGTAGAAGTGCAAGTGCCATCTGTAATGGTCAGGGTAACCGTTTTTATCCCACCTGCCAGGTAAGCTATGCCTGATGGGTTTTCAGCACTGGAGGATGCCGGGAAAGCGAGCGCACCAAAATCCCAAGCATAGGTCCAGCTACCGCCAGTTGAACCTGTATTGTTGAAGCTCACCGTATCTTCAGTACACTTGGTCAAAGCCGTTGCCGTTGAAGTGAAGCTCACTGTTGGTGCCTGGTCAATGCTAATGATCTGAGCAATACTGTCGCTGCATACTCCATCAGTTGTTACTAAGGATACGATTTTGACACCTGCAGTTGCATATACCACTCCGGTAGGATCCTGAGCCGCTGACGTAGCAGGTGTTGCACCGGATCCAAAGTCCCAGGAAAAAGTCATTCCAGTAACATCCCCGGTATTGACAAAATCCACCCCTGTACCGGTACATGTTGGTGCGGTTGAGGCAAAATTAGCTGATGGCTTGTTGTTGATGGTGATCGTGGAAGTTGACGTTTCAAAACAACTGCCATTTGAAATGGTGAGAGAAACAGTTTTTGTACCCCCGGCAAGATAGATTACACCAGATGGATTTTCAGCACTGGATGATGCAGGAAAAGCAAGCGCGCCAAAATCCCAGGCATAGGTCCAGCTACCGCCTGTAGAACCGGTATTGGTGAAACTCACTGTATCACTTCCACATTTGGTTARGGTAGCAGCTGTAGATGTGAAGCCTACCGTTGGCGCTTGATTGATGTTTATCGTTTGCGAGATACTATCGGTGCATGTTCCGTTGGTGGTTGTCAGTTTCACAATCTTGATTCCTGATGTAGCATAAACTACTCCAGTGGGGTCTTGGGCAGTTGATGTAGCCGGCGTTGCTCCAGTTCCAAAGTCCCATAAGAAGGTCATACCTGTCGTACTGCCAGTATTTGTGAAATCCACACCTGCTCCGGTGCATTGAGGCGCAGTAGCCGAAAAGTTTGCAACTGGTGTTATTGTCACCATAACACTGTCAATAAATGTACTGTCACAATTGGCGTTAGACACCGTAAATGTTATGTACTTCTTCCCAGGTGTTGCATATTGTATACCGCTGGGGTTTTCTGTRCTTGAAGTAGCCGGAGATGCCCCGGTACCAAAGTCCCATGCAAAGGTCCATGTACCTCCGGTACTTCCGGTATTGTTAAAGCTGAGTGTGTCACCCGTGCAAAGTGTAGTCTTCGTTTTGCCAAAGTCGGCCGATGGCTCTGGCATGATCTCAATCACGTAAGTGATCGTATCTGCATCCGAGCAACTGGAGGATACCAAAGTAACCTGCTTTAATCCCGAGGTCGAATAAACAATTCCAGTAGGGTTCTGAAGGATAGAGGTAGCAGGCGTGGCTCCTGCTCCGAAATTCCAGGAGTAATTCAGCGCACCGTCAGAATTGTCTAGGAAGTCAACCCCTTCACCTACGCATTTAGGAGCACTGTGGCCAAAGTCCGCAGTGACGGGGATATTGCCAGAGCTAAAGCTGTTGGCCTGTAAGAACACAGCCGACGTGAAAGCAAAATCACCTGCATCACCTACTGCTATTTTAATATGAAAAGTATCGCATGGAATTAAAGGGAAAGCACTGGCTGTGAGTGGTACTGTGAACCCATCGTATTGAATGACGAAGGGATCGACATTTTCAGGGGGGGAGAGCCCGTCGTTATTGTCTATATAAAAAGCAGAATTATCCACATCATTGACCGTGTCTATAGTGATGGGTGTAACTCCATCTGGCAGTAAAGCAATATTGATAGCACCTCCGGAGAACGGTCCTGCTATTCCGGGGCCACTGAGAAAAAACCCAAAAGCGTCATTAAAACCGGCGCCCACAAATTCAAGGTATTCTTCCGAAGCAAACACAAAACTAAATCCGGCTGAATCAGAAGTAGGAATAAAATCAAATTCTAATACAGCTGCATCATTAGTTGTTGTTGGGAAGGTGAGCGCATCTAAATCCACATCACCTACCTGAGCGCGATTACTTCCCGGGCTACAACCGCCTCCACCTGCGCAATCGTTAGGTCCAGGTGCATTGTTAATATCTCCAGTGCTAAGGACAATTCCGGTGGGTAGGCCGACATTGGTGCCATTTTCGTCAAAGAAGCCGATCATTTGAGTCACCGGGGCTACGGGAGGGAGAGCAGAACCATTAAACGTAATATTAAATGCTGTCACCCCTGTGCCAAGCAGTACATTTTGAACTAAATCCGCGGGGGTAGGCGTATCATCAATGATCAATTGTGCGTTGGCATTGAATAAGGTAGCACCCAATAGAATTATGAATACAACAAGTTTACTGATACGGGTATACATGGTGATTTTATTTTTAGAAATTAGTCCAGTGCATCTGAGGGCACCGTTACTATAGATGGGGGAGGTTAGGGTGATCTGGAAGTTTGAAAATATGAGTATGCTCTATTTCAAATTGAGCCTTGACAACAAACTACTGAAGGCTTAAGTTGCGTCAAAAATAACAACAATGATCTAATCCACCAAACTATCGATTTGGTTACCAAATCGGTTCAATATCTATACGATCATCGGCATACAGGAATCCTGGAATGTTGGTAAACTTTATGTTCACAAAGATGAGGTTGGACTTGATTTGATTTATACTTTTAATGACAACGGGAGAGCAGATCAACACTTAGAGAAAATGGGTAGGAACGTCCTGATACATTTAATTTGAGGTTCCGATTGTTAGCGTATCACGCCATCCAGCTACAAAATAAGCTTGGCCTCTCTACTCAGCTTTGACTTATCTAAATCTAAATGATTGCTGAACCAATCTTTCAGCAACTCATTGATTTCTTTATCATTAAATGTATTGGGGTCGCGTCTGGATTTCAAAAATAACTTGTCGCGTAGAGTTACATCAGCAACAAAATACTGATGGCCATAGAAAGGAAATAAACGATAATCTTCGTTATCAACATGGGCTATGTGGCGATAATGATTAATTGTGGAGGCAACGAACCATAAAACTTTGCATGTGTACATTGCATGGCAAACTAAGTTCTTTGAAAATAATGGCCCAGCCCGCTAAAATCTTTAATAAACAGTAGCTAACGCAGTTTATTGCAAAGGCGTTTCCTGTGACTCAAGGTCGAAGGAAGCGGGATGCGAAATTCGGTTCTGGAGACTGTCCTGAGTGCAAGCTGAAGGGAGCAAAGCGTACTGCCGCCTACCCAACTCGCAGCGGTTTTCCCTTTTGTTCGACATCTCTCACAGCTTAATGGAAAGTTGTAATTGTCCACCGAAACCGAGTTCAACTATTTTTTGGAGTGTCGAAATACGCGCCTCTTTAATATTGTTTTCAATTTTTGAGATGTAAGACTTTGTTGTACCACACTTTTGGGCCAATTCTTCCTGAGTCAATCCTTTTTCGATTCGTGCTTCATGAATTAAAGCACCAATTTTAAAGTTTCCGTAACCAGCTTCTAGTCTGTTTCGTTCTGGTGACCCTGGCTTACCATAATGCTTATCCTTGAACTGTTCAAGTGTCAAGGTGTTACTTTTTTTCGTTTTCATATTCTCGTTTTATGTTGAGTGCTTTTTCGATTTCTTTTTTCGGAGTCTTTTGGGTCTTTTTTTGAAATCCATTGATCAAAACAATGAGACTACCCCGATCAAAAAAGCAAAAAATACGAAAGATGTCACCTCCATGTCTTACCTTTATTTCATTACGAGTCAAGGATTTAAAATGTTTCACTAAAGTGAAACAGTATTCGAAAAACTGATGGTCTTCTCAATGATGTAGCTCTTTTGGGAAATTCTCTAGCGGATTGTGTAGTTCTTCTTTTTGCAAAGCATCACATAGTCCAACCGGAGTCCGTGCATTAACTAAATTTAAGCTCTGAGGATCTCGTATTTCATCGTTTTCATAGCCACCTGCCCAAATTCCTTGTTATTCGAAACGGGTTAATGCCTGGTCTGATGGTTTGAATAACGCGTGTTTTCAATGTGAATTATTGTGTGATGCGTTCCTATTTGAATTTGATTGATGTCGAAATATTTCCAATAATTTTACTGAAATCCTCTTTTTTATCAGCTAACACATAGATGTAAACATCCCCAATATCGTCTTTGTGTAAGCACCATATATAGCAATATTTAAATGCAACCTGAGGCCAACCTGATTCTACAATAGTTGAAGCTTCCCAGTCAGCGTTGTAGGTCTGCTTCGTTAATTCTGGGTATTGTGATTCTTGATATCCTTGTGATTTATTGTTTGAAGCATCTAATACTGCAAGCATCATCATGCTCTTACAAAGCGCATTAGGCTGCATGCTATTTTTCTTCTCTTTTTTTGATTTTTTATTGTGGTCAGCAACCCAGGTGTCTAGCGGACGAATCCAATACCTTATCTGGTAGCTTGAATCCGTAGGTCCAATTGCTTTGTTATGTGGGATTTTGTGTAAAAACTCAATGTCCAAATCCTTGTGCCCTTCTGGTAAGGTATAAGTCAAGTGTGCTCTGCTCAATAAACTGTCAAACTCTGTAATGGAATCAGTTTGAGCAGTTGAAATCGAGACAAATCCTAAAAAGAAAATGGGAAGTAAGTATCTCATAAATTATCTATATAATGCACGTGAACGTCTCCGCTAAACTGACATGGCGTGGCAGACGGGAAATCCTGCGGTTTTGGCGTTTGTTGGCACCAGTTCACGCTCCCCCCTCGTACTCACTCCACCATCTAACAATTTCATGTTTTCTCTCTATATACGATTCTCTTAGAGAGTCCTTTGCAGTAAACGCTGGATATGGAGTTGGGTATCGTTTGTCACGGAATCCCTCAATGAGTTGAAGGGCTTCAATTCCAACTGTTGTCCTAGGCTTGTATTTCGCTAAGCTGATCGAGGCAGATATAGTATAGACTGGGGTAGTAAGTTCGTTAGATTGTAATGAATTGATCAAGGCTTGGATGTGCTCAGGTTTGATCCAGTCTTCTTTAGCAGTAACCCACCTACCAAGGCTATCATACTCAACGCCAGGAAATCCGTCATTAAACATTATAAAATAGGCATCACAGTTCGTGAGTTTTAACATTTCTAGGTACTCTATTGGCGATTCTCTATTCAAATCAGGCGTCCATCCACATCCAGTATGGATAAATCTGGGTTCTGATTGCTCCTTAGTCTTTACAGCCGAGTCATTACTTGTCATTTCTTCGGTATTTGTAATAGATTCTATATCTGAATTGGTTCTCTTAGAATCACATCCCAGACACGTACAAAAGAGCACACAGAAAAAAAATATTAGTAGTTGCTTCATCAAAATAATTGGTGCTAATGTTGCGGTATGGTTAGTTGCCGATTTTGAATCAATTTCCTATCAGGATACATCAAAGTTTGATAGGAGCAGAAACGCTTAAACTCGGACTAACACGGCAATTATCTATACCGCGTGTTGGCGTGTCGTTATTTTTTATTTTTTTT
>JAESRW010000048.1 GCA_016764395.1 Flavobacteriales bacterium | reverse complement strand
AGAGACCTTACCGTTCGACTTGCATGTATTAGGCCTGCCGCTAGCGTTCATCCTGAGCCAGGATCAAACTCTCCGTTGTAAAGAATTTGATTCCTCCCTATTGCTAGGAAGGAAAATAATTGTCTCAAGATTTGTCAATCTTAATAGAAATTGATTTTTTTGCTGTATAGCAATAAATATCCCTAAAGGATATTTACCTTTTCTTGCTTTCTTCAATTTATCAAAGAACGTTTCTAATGCGAAATTTGCATTTCTGCATCCTGTTTTGATGTGACTTTTAATAGAGTCTCTATCGTAACGGGATGCAAAGGTAATAACTTTTTGATACGGGAGAAACATATTCGAAAAAAAATATCGAATCGTATCTCGCAGTTATTAACAGCCATTGTTAATAGGCTCATCCTAACTCAATTGGAATCACCTCTCCGTTGAACTTTTTTATGCCTTTTATTGCAAATTCTGCAATGTACCTCCCCATGTCCACCGCTTGCACCGGTGCCACATATCCAGGAAATGCCTTGCTCAACATCTCTGTCTGCACCGCTCCAAGGGCCAAACAGTTTACTTTTATGTTCCTTTCACCAAATTCTTCCGCCATACATTCAGACAAAGTGGCGACCGCTCCCTTGCTTGCGCTATATAAAGAAAGACCGGCAAATTTATCACTGCCCTGGTAGCCACCCATGCTACCTATATTGACAATATGTGATGGAACATCACCACCCATAGATGGCAAGAGAATCTGAGACAACTTTATTATACCGAACAGATTCACTTTAAAAACCAGTTCCATATCTAACTCGTCAATTTCTTCAAAGGGCTTATTTACCAAGTACCCTGCATTATTAATAAGGACATCTACCCTATCTATATGTTCATGAATCTGCCTTTGCAGTTCATTGAAGGTATCAACACTTCCAGATAAATCAAATGCAATTGGAACAACCTTACCGGGCGCAGATTCATTGGCTAGCTTCTTTAATTGCTCCATATCCCTGGAGATGGTAATGACAATATTGTTGGAATCATTGGAAAGGAACTTGGCCGTTTCAAAGCCGATGCCTCTGCTCGCTCCTGTAATTACTATATTCATGGTGGGATCGTTGGTATTAAGAGTTCTTTATACCTATATATAGAAGGCTACACATTCCATAGAGGTTAACTGATATTTCAACAGCGTTTAATGAAGCTTGAGAATTCCCTGAGGATCCAATAGGTAGCCGACATCGAATTTCAATTTTAACGGATTTAAGCGCCACAGGTGCCAATAAGGAGGATACTTTTAACACAATGATCCTCTACCCCACGATGTAAATAACTAAAGCGCCTCGTCGTAATCCACGGTCAACGTAGCGGTAAGTGGGAATGCCTGACAAGTCAATATATAACCTTCTTCAACCTCTCCATCCGTCAGTGCTGAGTTGATTCTCATTTCTGCTTTACCTTCTGTTACTTTCGCACGACAAGTACTACACATGCCACCCCTACAAGAATAAGGTGCATCCATACCCTCTTCCAAAGCAACATCCAATACCACTTCACCTTTGTTAATTGTTGCGGTGTACTCATCCCCATCAAGTATGATAGTCGCCTCGCATGACTCAATGGCCTCTAAAGCCTCTTCAGATTGCTCTAAGTCGGTTTCTACCGGAAGAGGATCAGATGCAAATATCTCGACATGAATTGTATTTTTATCAATATCTGTAGCATCCAAATAGGACATCACACTGTCTTTCATGCCCGTTGGGCCACATACGAAGTATTCGCTATCGACATTGGTATCTACATACAACCTCATTAACTCGGTAATCTTATCCTTGGACATGATGCCCAAAGTTAATTCGTCAACCTCCTCTACCGGCTTCTCTAGAATATACTGTATGCGGAATCGGTCGGCATGCTTGGATTGAAGATCATCCAGCTCCTTCTTGAAGATGACCGCAGATTCAGTGAGGTTGCCATAAAACAAAATCACCTTACTGTTCAGTTCCGTTTTCAACACCGCTTTGAGGATCGATACCATGGGTGTGACTCCACTTCCTCCTGCAAAGAGCACATAATTTTTAGCGTTATCCGGGTGAAGCTCC
Source organism: Flavobacteriales bacterium (assembly GCA_016764395.1). Taxonomy (GTDB): domain Bacteria; phylum Bacteroidota; class Bacteroidia; order NORP154; family NORP154. The sequence goes on along the minus strand of JAESRW010000048.1, from coordinate 11,194 downwards.
GAAAAGAAGCTGCCCATTGGAGTCATTACTGTGAGCTCATCCCCCTTCCGAAGTTCATCGTTGATCCAATTCGAGACCCGGCCGTCGACTACTCGTTTAATTGCAACACGTAAACTTCCATTCCCAGGGCCTGTACATATAGAATAGCACCGACGAAGTTCTTCCCCCTTGACATCCATTTTAAAGGTGAGGAATTGCCCGTGTATAAATTGAAAGTCCTCCTTGATTTCTTTCGGAACATCAAATTCAACTGACACACAGTCACTTGTCTCCTCTCGTACGTCCTTAACTTTTAACTGATGAAATGCTGCCATTGCTCTCTGATTATCATGCCCAACTTAAAATAGACAGGCGCAAAAATAGGAATTTGAGACAAAATACGGGTTAAGAAGTCGTCAGAACAATTCGTTGAGGCCACCAACTGCTTCTTCATTAGGACGATACCAGAGGATTGATCCTTCTTATACGGTAACTGCGCATAACTCGTACTTAATTTTTGAACCTCCACCTCCACTTATTCATCCGAGTGATAGCACTCATTTGTCCCCGTCGAATCTGTAATTGTAATTTATTTGAGCATAATTGATAAATTTGTGCGAATGCCTCAATCAAGGACATCTTAAGATATTAGCATGAGCGAAATAGAAAACAAGGAAAACACACAATGGCCCCTATGGGAAGTATTTATTCAGGGCAAGGCAGGCCTGGCTCATAAGCATGTTGGAAGCGTTCACGCAACGGATAAAGAGCTGGCCCTCCAAAATGCGCGTGATCTTTACACAAGACGCAATGAAGGAACAAGCATTTGGGTGGTACCCGCGGAAGCCATAACAGCCTCTAATCCGGACGAGAGCGAAGAATTTTTTGATCCTGCAGATGACAAGGTGTATCGTCATCCTACTTTTTATACGGTCCCGGAAGGGATTAGCCACATGTAATTTAGAATTATGGATAGCGCACTATTTAACTTTTGCCTTTGGATGGGAGACAGCAGTCTCATATTGGGGCACCGCCTCTCAGAATGGACAGGACATGGGCCCATTTTAGAGGAAGATATAGCCATGACAAATATAGGCTTGGACCTGGTAGGACAAGCGACCTCATGGCTTACGTTAGCTGGAGAAATTGAAGGAGCTGGCAGGTCAGAAGATGACCTTGCCTACCTACGTGACCTGAAAGCGTTCAAGAATGCGCTACTTGTTGAGCAACTGAACGGCGACTTCGGAACGACGATGATGAGACAATACCTCTTTGACGTGTACCAAATGCATCTGATGAAAGAGCTCTCCGATAGTAAGGACGAAAGACTTGCAGCCATTGCGTCAAAATCTTTGAAAGAGATAAAGTACCATATACGACACAGCAGCGCCTGGATCAAAAGATTGGGAGATGGAACAGCAGAGAGTCACGACCGGGTCCAAAATGCGCTCAATGCATTATGGATGTTTACCGATGACCTATTTGAATCTGTAAATGGCGATCAGGAACTCATAGATAGCGGCATTATTCCAAATCTATCTGAAATCAAAAAGAGTTGGGAAAAGGATGTGATGGAATTATTCAAAGAAGCCACGCTTGAGATTCCTGAAAAAGTATTTATGATGAAAGGCAGTAGGAATGGTATCCACACAGAACACCTAGGTTTCTTGCTTGCTGAAATGCAGTTTCTACCCAGGGCCTATCCCGACGCAAAGTGGTAACAGACGCTTCACCTTCCGAGTTTTCTGAAAGAGAAATCTGGAATTACCTGAGCGAGGTCCACGACCCTGAGGTGCCCGTTTTAACGGTCATTGATCTGGGTATCGTACGCAAAGTCCAAATTATAAATGATTCTCTTAAAGTCGTTATTACACCTACATATAGTGGATGTCCTGCCATGAATACGATTGAAGAAGATATTATTGCCAAACTTAAGGAGAAGGGAGTTTCAAATTTTACGGTTGAAACAGTGCTCGCTCCGGCATGGACCACCGAATGGATGTCGGATGAAGGAAAGACAAAGTTGAAAGAATTTGGCATAGCACCACCCCAAAGTGGATCTAAAGGAAGTGGACGGCCTGAAGCATGCCCCAATTGCGGCTCCAAGGAAACGAAATTAAAAAGCGAATTCGGATCTACTGCATGTAAGGCATTATACATTTGCCTGGAGTGTAAAGAACCCTTTGATTATTTTAAATGTCATTAATACCAAACAATGGAATATAAGCACATCATATTTTCAATTGACCAAGGAGTTGGGAAAATCGTACTCAACCGTCCGGATGTTCTCAATAGTTTTAACACTGGCATGGGGGCCGAAGTACAAGACGCACTTGACCAGTGTGCTGCCAATAATTTGGTACGAGCGGTTTTATTAACCGGGGAAGGCCGGGGTTTTTGCGCTGGACAAGATCTGGAAGAGGCCATGTCTCCCGATACAAAAATCGAGAATGTGGTCCGGGGAACCTACAATCCTATCGTGAACAAAATAAGAGGCATTGAAAAACCGGTAATATGTGCCGTGAATGGTGTCGCCGCTGGTGCTGGAGCAAATTTAGCCTTCTGTTGCGACCTCACGGTAGCCGGAAGGAATGCAAAGTTCATACAATCATTTATCAAAATCGGGTTGATCCCCGATAGTGGCGGGACGTATATTTTACCAAGGCTCGTCGGTATGCAAAGAGCGGCAGCGATGACTATGCTTGGCGATAAGATGACTGCGGAAGAAGCCAAGGAACTTGGGCTCATTTATCAGGTAGTCGACGATGAAGCATTGATGGATACAGCCACAGCACTTGCAGCTAGACTTGCGCAAATGCCGACAGTAGGATTGGGCCTAATAAAAAGAGGACTCAATCATGGATTAACCTGTGATCTACCTACACAATTGGACTTTGAGGCCGATATACAAGCAGCCGCGGCAAATAGTGATGATTATAAAGAAGGGGTCAGCGCTTTTCTAGAAAAAAGAGCTCCCGTTTATACTGGACAATAGCAATGAAAACAATAGGGATTATAGGAGCAGGAGCCATGGGCTCAGGAATTGCACAGGTGGCTGCCACAGCAGGGAGCAAGGTCTTTCTTTACGATGCAAATAAGGAGGTACAAGATGCCGCAGAATTGTTGATTGCAAAGATGTTAACCAAGCTTGAGGATAAAGGCAAGCTTCAAGAGTCGGCAAACACAATCGCAGAAAGGATCACCTATGCAAGTGACATGGACGAATTCGAATCTTGCGAGTTGGTAATTGAAGCCATTGTCGAAAATTTACAGATTAAAAAGAATGTTTTTGAAGAGCTAGAGTCAATCGTAAACGATACGTGTATTCTTGCGAGCAACACCTCTTCCCTGTCGATTGCATCCATTGCTGCGGCTTGTAAGATTCCATCGCGTGTAATGGGCCTTCATTTCTTTAACCCAGCTCCGCTTATGCCTTTGGTAGAAATTATTTCTGCCGTTCAAACTGACCCAGAATTGGCTGCGAAGATGAAGGAAACCATGCAAGCTTGGGGAAAACTACCTGTCTTTGCAAAAGACACTCCTGGCTTCATTGTAAACAGAATAGCACGTCCATTTTATGGAGAAGCAATTAGAATACTAGAAGAAGATCTCGCCAATGTTCCGACCATTGATTGGGCCATCAAAGAATTGGGTGGATTTAAGATGGGCCCTTTTGAGTTAATGGATTTCATCGGTAACGACATTAACTATGAAGTAACCGCTACTGTATTTARAGAGTTCTTCTTCGATCCCAGGTACAAACCATCTTTCACGCAAAAGCGGATGGTAGAAGCGAACAGATTAGGGCGCAAGACAGGCATCGGTTATTATAAGTACGGACCTGAATCGAATAACCTCGATCCGGATAGAAATGACGGACTTGGTAGCTATATTTTGAAAAGAATCTTAGCGATGCTCATCAATGAGGCGGCTGACGCTTTATATCTACATGTAGCAACCAAAGAAGATATTGATTTAGCGATGACCAAAGGGGTCAATTATCCAAAGGGATTACTGGCCTGGGCCGATGAAATAGGCATTGAAAGCTGCTTGAATGCCCTGGAAGAACTCCAGGCAGAATATGGTGAGGACCGCTATCGCCCCAGCCCAATTCTCCGCAAAATGGCTAAGAAAGGAGAGACTTTCTTTGGGTAACCAATCATGTGTCTAATCCTCTTTAAGTATAAATCTCACAAAAAATACAAGCTCATCCTTGCCGCTAACCGGGATGAATTCTATAAGCGGCCCACCCTTCCCTTACACTGGTGGAAAGATCAACAAGGTATACTGGCAGGACGTGACCAAGAAAAAGATGGAACGTGGATGGGCATCAACAAGAATGGAAGATTTGCGGCTATCACTAACTTCCGAAAGATGCCGGTCACAAAGCAATTTGAGTCTTCGCGAGGAGCCTTGGTTACTGACTTTATCTCCAATGATTTGTCAGAACCTGAGTACACGTCCAAGCTCCGTGATTGTGGGGATGATTATGATGGTTACAACCTGATATTTGGGCACGTTGACTCCCTGAGTTACTTCTCCAATCGAGGAGCGGAAGAAGCCGAGATAGCTCCAGGAACTTATGGATTGAGTAATCACCTATTAAACACACCCTGGCCAAAAGTGCAAAATGGACGGCAAAGGATAGATGATGTATGTTCAGAAGATGCCGTGAGCCCTGATTTCATATTCAATATACTAAGGAACAGGGACGTCGGGGAAGACGCTCAATTACCAGATACTGGGCTTGATTTAGAACTGGAGCGCCTCTTATCACCAAGCTTTATCAAATCTGAAAACTATGGGACCAGAAGCTCAACGGTATTGATGGTGGATTGGGATAACAATGTCACCCTGGAAGAGCGTTCGTATATTCCAAAAGCGATGAACCAATATCAATTTAAAATCTAATGCAGTTAAAAGAAGGCGATCAGATCATCCCGTTCGAGGTAGAAGATATCTTTGGGAACCCCATCAATACGGCGGATTATAAGGGGGAAAAGCTGATGATTGCCTTTTTTCGTTATGCTGAATGCCTCTTTTGCAACCTGCGGATTCATCGTCTTATGGAGCACAACCTAGAATTCGGTGAGAAGGGATTAAAGATTATTGCCATATTTCAATCCCCAGTTGAAGACATTCGAAATAATCTAGGAGGAGCAAATCCACTTTTTACGGTCATTTCTGATCCCAAAAGGGAACTGTACAAACACTATGGCATTCAATATAGTGTTATCGGAATACTTAAAGCATATGTGCATTGGATCACTGCCTTTCAGGCATTCAGTAAGGGACATTACATGAAAAGAGGTGCGGGAAGCAACAAGATCATCCCGGCTGATTTCTTGGTCAATCCAGATCAGACTATCCATACAGCCTTTTACGGCAAGGATATTTCAGAACACCTCCCAATAAAGAGGATACAGGCGTTTTTGGAGAATTAAGTCTGGGCCGTGCATCCACGCCAGTTATTAGATGACATTTGCATCCTGGAGAACTGAAAGTATCCTCATGTGGATGGGTGAGTAGGGCCGGACTTTTTCGAACTTGCCTCGGTGTAAGCTTAAGGAGATTCTTCGCTTCGCTCAGAATGACAATTGACTTGGTATACTTTTCAAATACAGGACACTATAGTTACCAGATGTATTGGATAGCCTCGACCCCAAGCATGTAACGGTCATCTTTAGGCAACAAGCTTGTATCGTACTGACTTTTCTTTGGCATTCAACCTCTGCAATTTTACCTACATTTGATATGCAACTTCAAAATCAGAAAAATGGCTTATTTCACTAAAGACTTCATCGGATTCTTCAAGGATCTCGCAGGCAATAACAACCGTGATTGGTTCACGGAAAACAAGAAACGCTATGAAGAGTCTGTCAAAAAACCTTTTGAGCTTTTCATCGAAGACATGATCACACATCTCTCGAAAGAGGACACACGAATTAACATGAGCGCCAAAGAATCTGTATTTCGCATCTATCGTGATGTCAGGTTCTCAAAGGACAAGACACCTTACAAGATATCCGCTTCCGCACTGATCTCTCCAGGTGGAAAGAAAGACAAGTCAACTCCGGGCGTTTACCTGGAGTTCAACCCGGAGCATGTTAGGTTTTATTCTGGATCTCATGTCCTGGAAAAGGACCAATTGCACCATGTGAGAAGCTATATTGCCGAGAACCTCAAGGCCTTCGATAAAGTGATCTCTGAAAAAGAGTTTAGCAACCATTTCAGTGAAATCTTAGGAGACCAACACAAGAGAATTCCACCGGAATTTCAGAAGGCCTTTGAGCAGCAGCCCCTGATCGCGAATAAGGCATTTTACTTTTACGCACAGTTCAAGCCCAGTATTATCACAGATCCTAAGCTGGTTGATAAGCTAATGGATACCTATAGAATCGCTAAGCCAGCGATGAATTTCTTTGAGACGGCTATGAGGTCGTAAGGATCGAAGTACGAAGTATTAGGAAAGTACGAAAAAGTCAATATCTAATTTTGCGTTAGTATGAAAACCGTAGTAAGAAGAAAGGACCTAGTTTATCCAGAGCTCAGCTATGAAATTGTAGGTTGAGCGTTTGAGGTGTTTGATGAACTGGGACCTGGTCATTCGGAAAAATCATATCAGCGAGCACTCGCTATAGCTCTTCGGGCTAAGGATCTTCAATTCAAGGAACAGGTGTATTATAAGCTCAAATTTCGAGATGAGATAGTAGGAAGAGGTTATTTGGATTTTCTGGTTGATGAGAAAGTAATTTTGGAACTAAAGAAAGATGTTAACTTTTCAAAAACTCACATGGAACAGGTTCTCAACTATATAAAACTATCCAAGCTCAAACTTGGCATTCTGCTCAACTTTACCAAAGAAGGAGTCAAATTCAAAAGAATTGTCAACATTGATCAAACCGCTTAACCACCATCAAGCTTTCGTATTTCGTACTTTCGTAACCATTCGTACTTCGTAATAATTCGAACTCCGAAACATTCCAATCTTCACACAAGACTCCTCTTATGGACCCAAAAGAGCTCGCCACCAAAGTAGTGGACCAAATGTACAACAACGATCCGTTCAGTCAGTGGCTGGGGATTGAAAGAGTAGAAGACGGAGCGGGGATTTCGCTTCTAAGGCTCACCGTTACCAAAGAAATGTTGAATGGATTTGGAATTGCACATGGAGGCATTACCTATTCGCTAGCGGATTCAGCTCTGGCTTTTGCGGCGAATTCCTATGGACAGCAGTGCGTTTCTATTGAAACTTCTATCTCCCACACCAAAGCGGTTAAAGAGGGAGATGTACTCACGGCCGTTGCTAAAGAAGCCAACAAAACGGATAAAATTTCCCGCTACGAGATTACCATCTTCAACCAGGACAACGAGAATGTCGCCATCTTCAAAGGCAGTGCCTACAACACCGGAAAGGCTTGGTTTCCGGAGGAGTAGAGTAGAGTAAAGGAACTTATGATGAAGACGCCAGCAAAAGGCCTGGCCAAGTCCCAATAAACAACTGACTTGCTATCATTTTACGTATCTCCACTAAAAAACCCAATTGGGGCCGAGAGAACATTAGGAGCGCTACACGATTCAAAATTTCATAACTTCGAGTCCCTAAATAGATCAGATGGCAGAAGCATATATTATAGACGGAACAAGGACACCCATAGGCAATTTCACCGGTTCACTGGCAAGTGTTCGGACAGACGATTTGGCTGCACATGTAATTAAAGGCTTGCTGGCCAAATYCCCCAATCTAGATCCGGCGCAAATCGAYGATGTAATTTTGGGATGTGCCAACCAAGCCGGAGAAGACAATAGAAATGTGGCCCGCATGGCCTCATTGCTGGCAGGCGTTCCCTTTTCTGTCCCGGGCGAAACGGTGAATCGTTTATGCGCCTCAGGCATGTCAGCGGTTGTTCATGCGGCCAGGGCCATTAAATCCAGTGAAGGAAGTCTTTTTGTGGCCGGTGGCGTAGAAAATATGACCAGGGGCCCATGGGTGATCTCCAAAACCTCTGCGGCCTTCGGACGAGATGCCCAAATGTTCGATTCTAGCTTTGGATGGCGGTTTATCAATCCCAAAATGGAAGAGCTCTATGGAACGGAAGGCATGGGACAAACTGCCGAAAACCTTGCTGAGAAATTTGGGATCAATCGCGAGGACCAGGATGCCTTTGCCTATCGATCTCATATGAAAGCAGCAGCGGCACAATCCAAGGGAAGATTTGAGAAAGAAATACTAGCTGTCGAGATTCCACAGCGTAAAAAGGATCCCATCATTTTCGATGCAGATGAGTTCATCAAACCAGGATCCAGTGTTGAGATTTTGGCCAAGCTCAGACCTGCGTTCAAAAAAGATGGAACGGTTACCGCTGGTAATGCTTCAGGATTGAATGATGGTGCAGCGGCTTTATTAATAGCTTCTGATAAAATTATAAGCGCTAACAATCTCACCCCGCTGGCTCGGATTGTATCATCAGCCGTGGTTGGAGTGGAACCAAAAATAATGGGTATCGGCCCTGTCAAGGCCAGTCAATTGGCCCTGGAACGAGCTGGGATTTCGCTTGGCGAAGTTGATATCATCGAGCTTAATGAAGCATTTGCTGCTCAAAGCCTCGCCTGTACACGTGAACTCGGTCTTGCAGATGACGACGAGCGGATCAACCCCAACGGGGGTGCGATTGCCTTGGGTCATCCTTTGGGAATGTCAGGAGCCAGGTTGCTGCATACCGCAGCTTTGGAACTCCATATTCAAGGTAAGAAATATGCCTTGGCCACGATGTGTATTGGTGTGGGTCAGGGATATGCTACGATACTCGAAAAGGCCTAAGCTTTTTCCCCAAGGCTGAAATCTTGACTGCACCCTTCTTCTTAAAGCTGAGATAATCTAAATAGTACAAGAACTTAATCGACAAACTATTGGTCTGCCCTAAATTGAGCAAATCCTCAAAATTTCTGAAATAGCTGGTCTCAATCGTAGTACCACTATTCAGTATGGAATTCTTCCAAACAAAATTCAACTCACTGCCCGGCGCAAATACCCACGTATATACCATGTCAATATTAAAAGCATTGAAATTAACATCCCTCGAATTTTCACCGTCTAAATCAATACTTGAGTAGTCAACCTCACTTAGATATCCGTCTTCAAGCAATTCATGATATTTTGTATAATCTGCCTGGGACCAATAATGACGCAATCTAAAGCTTAGCCCCATACGGTTGGTGAAAATGTATTTCGCTGTCAGTCGGTTGGTAATTGTGTATAAATCCCGCTTGCCGAATACAATTGCGGTGCTGTCAGGGGCTACATATCCAACATCATCTTTAAAATCATTTACAGAGAAATTATAATTGAATGATAGGTGGTCATTGATTCTAACTCTTGGTGATATATTGTAATTGAATCGTGTGCGCCCCTGATCATCATATTGGCGAAAGTTGGCCCCACCGTCTAATGCGAATTTCTTCCTATAATCAGATGAGAACCAAGCACCATAATTTGTACTGCTCGGGTTTAGATAGTATCGCCCAGCTACCCTGGCTTCGAAATAATCATACGTTTCAACAGGCGCAAATGCCGCCCAAACTCCAACGGTTATATAGGATCTGAAAGTAGCTGTGGTATTCAGGTTTATTGAAACTGAATTGAATGTATTGGGATTGTAAAGCCTGGCATAATAGACATTGAGACCAGCGCTGTATCTGACTAATTTCCAAAACGGTTTGAATATTTTATAATTTAAGAACACACCAGTACTGATCTCATTATTGTTAAAGATGAATCCTAAATCATTCGGATTGTACGTATCACTCTCCACATTCTGCCAAATCCCATATTGCCATTGCCCCGAAATCTTACCCACTCTGACAAAGTACTTATAACCAAATTCATCATCCCGGAGTCCACCATAATACAGCTGGCTCACCGACCCACTTCCGTTTATGGCATATGTATTCTTCTTGTTGGCAAGTTTAAATTGTGCGCCTGAAACATTGGCATCATATGCACCGCCTTCTCTAAACACATTGGTGTTCACAAAACTGATAAAGGAGTTATTCTTGAGCGTCCGGTCCAGAACAAACACATTGTAGTTGACCATCGGTTCTGTTTCTATAATGCGCTCTCCCCCTTCAGTGTCTTCAACGGTAGCATATGCCCTGGCCGTGATTGCATTTAATACGCCAACACCCAATCCACCAGGGGTTCTTCCAGATATTTTTGTGGAATTAATGAGCTGTACGCTTGAAGGATTTTCCAGTATTGTGTCCCCATCGTTAAGAAGAGAAGTTACGTTGTAAAATCCTCTTGGAGTAGATCCTATTCTTCGGGAATAGAATAACCCACCTTTGTTAAACAGTTCTGTTCCCTCCATAAAGAAAGGTCTTCGTTCCTGAAATTTCACCTCGAACGGGGATAGGTTCAACACCTGATTATCAGATTGAACCTGCCCAAAATCTGGGATCAAAGTCACATCCAAGGTGAAGGCATCATTGAGACCATATTTCAAATCCATACCACCGTTCAGCACATAACCTTCACTGATAGTCTTGTTCGGTTTGTCATTGATATTTTCATAATACGCCGACACATATGGCAGTACTGAAATACGGATCGGCGATTTAATATCCACAATGCCTCTTAACTCTCCCCACTGGTTGACAAAGCCATCAACTTCAGGATCAATTTGTGACCACAAACTAAACTCTCTATCCCGTCGGATCTTTCTGGCAAAGTTGATTCCCCAAACCTGCTCTCTGTCTTTCGAAAATCGAATCGCCGAGTATGGGATTCGCATTTCCACATACCAATTCGTTTCGTCAATAGTGACCTCGCTCTCCCAAACAGCATCCCAGCTCACCGCCTGACCAATGGCGGAGTACCGGGCATCCCATTGCACTCCGGTAGGGTGAACGACAAAGCCATAGCCGTTGATATCATCATCATACGTATCAAAGAAAACCCCAAAAATATCTGTATTCTCTTCCCGATCTCGATTGCTCAATTGTTGCAAAATACTGTCGGCGGAAATATCATACAAAGTAGCCCCGATGTAGATAGAAGTATTATCATAGAGTACCCTCACTTCAGTATTTTGACGAGAGGGTTCACCAGGGTTCGGTTCACTTTGGATGAAATCGGTGGCAACTTCAGCGCCTAGCCAGACGGCATCATCTAAAACTCCATCAAGCTTAGGTGCTTTGTCAACCCGTTTGGCAGTAA
>JAESRW010000225.1 GCA_016764395.1 Flavobacteriales bacterium | reverse complement strand
GGTTTAGCTAAGAATACAACGAATTCCCCAATCCATCGGTTAACTATTTGTAGATTCGCAGACCCCTGAAGTGCTAATTTTCGAAGCTATTAAAAGGTAATTTGCAGACTTGATTAAAGCAAAGAACATAGTAAAAGCTTACGGTTCCCTGAAGGTTCTTAGAGGTGTTAACATCAATATTGAACCTGGGGAAATTGTATCCCTAGTAGGAGCATCAGGTGCAGGTAAGACAACCTTTCTTCAAATAGCGGGAACACTTGATAAGGCCGACTCAGGAACACTGGTTGTAAATGGTATTGAGGTAAGTGGACTGCGTGGAAAACACTTGGCCAAATTCAGAAATGAACACATAGGTTTTGTATTCCAATTCCATCACCTGTTACCTGAGTTCACAGCGCTTGAGAATGTTTGTATCCCTGCATTTATAGGCAATTTATCAAAATCCGATGCCCAGGATAAAGCCATGGAATTGCTGGATTTTTTGGGATTGAAGGACCGGGTTGAGCACAAGCCGAACGAACTTTCGGGCGGTGAGCAACAAAGAGTGGCAGTTGCCAGAGCTTTGATCAATCAACCTGCTGTTGTATTTGCGGATGAACCTTCGGGAAATCTTGACTCCGTAAATTCCAAGGAACTTCACGAGCTGTTCTTCACCTTGAGAGACAAGTTTCAACAAACTTTTCTTATCGCTACGCACAACGAAGAGTTGGCCAATATGTCAGACAGAAAGCTCATCATAAGGGATGGGATTATWGCGGACTAAGGAAGCGGCCAGAAAATACTATTTCACAGTAAACGTGACACTCTTCAAGACTGCACCTCCTTCAGAAACGGCTTCTGCCCTCCATTCMCCTGTCCACGARGTCATAATATGCTTTGAGCTGAATGTTCTCCATCGTGGCCCTTTATAGTCAAGTGTTACTGCGGCCATTTTCTTGTTATCATAATACCAAATATGCGTGACTGTGCCTTCCTGGCCAACTGCTGATAGGATATTGGTAAAGAAGTAGAGCCGCCCAACATCCTTACTGAATGTGGCTCCAGCGCCAATAGGTATTCTGTCTTTCACACTCTCACATACGGTTGTTCCAACGATCTTAATAGCTGCACCCTTAAGATGACCCTCCTTGGGTTTCTTGACATCCACAGCTCCGTCATCCTTGGGAGAAGAGACACCAGCCAAACTTTCATCCACTTCTGCAGGTTTATCAATAACGTCAACGATCGTCAACTCTGTTCGTCGATTCAATTTGCGGCCCTGCACCGTTTCGTTATCAGCAAAAGGCTTGGCGCCACCATACCCTTTCGCTTGCAACCTATCTTTAGGAATGCCTTTCTGAACGAGGTAGGCCACAACGGCCTGAGCCCTGGATGTGGAAAGCATATAATTGTATGCCGCTTCCCCGATATCACACGTATGCCCTGATATCTCYACATTSACATTAGAAGCCTCGTCGAGTATATCGTACAATTGATCAAGCGCCTCTCTAGAAGCGTAATTGATCACACTGCTATTTAGATTRAAATAGACATTCGAGAGGATGAAGTTCTTTCCAGTAAGTCCAGTTGGATCAACCGTGGCCTCCTTTACCTCAACATCATCAGCTRAKSRCKMTTTSMYCTTCNTCWYSMKMWYTMSCAASSSMTTCAGCAATTTCTTTTTTCAGCTCGTCCATGTTAACAGTTGGGGTGCCAACCTCTTCAGCTGTATCTTCCTTTTTCTCTTCCGGCTTCAATTCTGTATCACCTGTGGCAGTTGCAACTTGGGCGGTTTCGCTAGAATCCTGYCCAAGCACACCATTTACGACCTCCCCGGGTTTCAACACCAAGGTTTCTTCGGGCTCGTCTTCTTTTGGTTCTGTATCTTTAAATACCTCTTCGATGGCCTCTTTCAATCCGAGCGCTGCAAAATATGCTTCAGGTGTATATTCCGCCGTCATTACCTCTTCTCTAGAGGCAAAGTACACCTTCTCCACCTCAATGCCTGCCATTTCTAACCGCTCYTCACTCGCAATAGTAGCAGTTTTGGATGAGGTTGTGTAAACCGTATCATATCCCAGGATGTGCATCTCGAGATTAACATTACTCCCCACATGCGTTAGATGCACTTCCTCTACTGCTTCGTAGGAAGCCAACTGCTCTCCTACCCCTTCAATTGAAGCTACCTTCTCGGCTAAAAGTTCTCYTTCCTCAGGAGTGGCGCGCTCAAGGTCTCCCAGRAAAAATGAATATGCGAGCTCCTTTTGGCCAATGTCTTGCAGATCTTTATCAGCCATCGCCATCACGCTATCTATATCGAAAAAAGCATTGCGAACCACGATCTGCTGCCCCACAACGGAGTCTGTACCATTCTCCGCGGTCGCGGTGGCGGGCGTTAACTGAATCTCCTGGAACAAGTCAAAAAAGCGATCCTGTTCAGGAACCGCAATAGTCTGGGTGTGCGCGACGTATTCCTCTGCCACTATTACAACGTCATATTCTCTACCGGGAGGAAAGACCAACAAGTATTTTCCTGAAACCGAGTTGGATTTATACCGGCCTATGACCTCTCCCGTCTTTTTATCAGTAACAATGAACTCAGCCCCCAGCGGCATGTTATCCGAACCTCTTATTAGGCCCCTAATTACCGTAAGTGGCACCTCCCCTGTATCCGGCATATTGGCTATAAACACATCTTTTTCACCAAAGCCTCCCTCTCTAACGGTTGACAAATACCCATTTTTACCGTTTGAGGAAACAGTGAAGTATATGTCATCTGATGGCGTATTGATAGGGTGCCCCATATTCACCGGCTTATCCCAGTGATCATCCCTCAACTTCGAGTAAAAAATATCGAAGCCTCCCATGCTATTGTGTCCATTCGAACTAAAGTACAAGTGCCGCTCATCAGGATGAATGAACGGTGCCTCCTCATCATACGGTGTATTGATGGTTGGACCCAGGTTCTCAACATCCCCCCAACTCCCATCTTTTTGGAGATACGCCCTGTAGATATCACGGCCACCATACCCTCCTTTTCTATCGCTAACAAAATACAAGGTACTTTGTGCGGAAGTCATTGTAATATGTGTCTCCCAACTAGAGGTATTGATCTTATTACCCAACTTCTTTGGTTTGGTCCATTCCATTCCCTCCAATTGAGAAATGTAGATATCCCCTTTTTCGTAGATAAAAAGTGTTTGAGCATCAGAAGATAACCCGATACTTGCTGTGTGCTTTTTAGTATTGATATTTTGACTGATGGGTACTGCCTCTACCCATTCTCCATCTACGCGGTACGTAATGTAGATGTCCTCATAATGGAGAAAATTMTCGGCCAATTTACCCTTCCCCTCAGGATCTGGTCTTCTGGAGGTAAATATCAAGACTTCATTATCGGCAGATATGGCTGGCGCATAGTCCGGATAGCCAGAGTTAACCAAAGGCCCCATATTTTGAAAAGTGATATCAGCTGTATCCAGCATCAGCACTTTTCCATTTTCACACATCTCAATGTACCGTTCTATGCGTGCAAATTCCTCCTTCTTCTGCAAAAGAAGTGTTAGATAATACGGTTCACTAACAGCCAATGAATCTATGTAAGATTCATACGCCTCAATTGCTTTATCCCAATTATACGTGAGGTGGTAAACCCTGCCAAGATAATAGGAGATGTCTACTATATTGAGGGTTTTTCTGGCAAATTCCAGATATGGAATAGCCCGTTCTTTGGAAATTTTAGTTGTTATATTCGGGGCCAAACTGAGATAAGACACCCCAAGGCAAAAATTGTACATAGGATCATCAGGGTACTTCTCATAAAGGTCGAGGTATAACGGCAGCGCCTCCGCGTAATTTCCATCTTCAAAGTAAATACTAGCGTCATTGATTAACCTCCTTTCTTCCCTATCCTGGGCTTGAGCAGAGACTTCAACGCTAAGTAAACTAAGAAGAAATAATATTATATAGGATCCTCCGGCTCTCATATTACCATCGACAAGTATATGTAATTCTTATTTATCTGATGCTATTATCAGCAAAAATCTCAAATTATAGTGCACGTACGAGAGAACAGTGCTTTGAGTTACCGACATTTGTAAGTGAATAACCTTTACGCTGCATAATGCTACCTGATTTAGAGCTCAAAACGTTCCTTGAAGAGAAATATTTGAGATACAATAATGATGCCTTCATTGCGCCAGATCCAATCTCAATTCCGCACCGATTCACTGTGAAGGAAGACATTGAGATTTCCGCCTTTTTCGTGGCAACAATAGCTTGGGGAAGGAGAGATGTCATAATTCGGAATGGAAAGAAACTGATGAAACTGATGGGTGAAAGCCCATACGATTTCGTTATGAATTCGTGTACCAAATTTAATCATTTCAAGCATCGTACGTTCAATGAAATTGACACAAATAATTTTGTAGCTTGTATAAAAAACATATACCTGACTCACAATGGATTAGAAGGTTTATTCAACAAATTAATTAAAGAAAATCACGGAGACATCCAAGCTACTATTTCAGACTTTAAAAGGATATTCTTCTCGATTCCACATGACGCCAGAACCACAAAGCATATTTCGGACCCGTCAAAAGGGTCTTCAGCGAAACGGATAAATATGTTTTTGCGGTGGATGGTGCGCCAGGATAATCACGGTGTAGATTTCGGGATTTGGAACCAAATCAGTCCATCGGTGCTGCATATGCCTCTTGATGTACACACGGGCCGAGTGGCTAGAAGACTTGGATTATTAGAAAGAAAACAAGATGATTGGAAAGCCGTTGCAGAGCTGACCGCTTCACTTCGTGTGTTTGATCCAAGCGACCCTGTGAAATACGACTTTGCACTATTTGGACTTGGGATCGACGAGAAGTTCTAAATTCATCTAACCAGTGACGTTTAACCTTGCTAGATTCCACTGAATGTCCCAGATCGAACTGCGCAAATAGTCACAATCAGTTGAACACCCAGTCCTATCCTCAGAACAATCTCCCTTAAATTCACAAGAGATCTGGCGTCACCTCCCACTTCGTTATTACCATGCTTACTTAATTGTTAGCAGTAGTTAGCTTACAAAATCCAAGAAGATCAGCAGAACCAACAATCAGGAAGGACCTAGCAATCAGCACACTAGGCGGCCTCTAGCTTGAATACCGAAATCTCAGGAGAGATCCCTACTCTTCCCATGTAGCCGAGGAACCCCAATCCCCTATTTACATAGATTTGCTGTTCATACTCTTTGTACAATCCAGCCCATTCGTCATAAACGTACTGTGCAGGGCTCCATTTAAAGCCGGGAATTTCTATTCCGAATTGCATGCCATGTGTGTGCCCAGCGAATGTGCAGTCAATATCTTTGTAATCTTTGGTCACCTGTGCCTTCCAATGTGATGGGTCGTGTGAAAGCAACAACTTGTTCTTCACATGCTCCGTGCCTCGGTATGCCTTTTGCAGGTCTCCGTATTTAGGAAAGCGCATCCGTGCGCCCCAGTTTTCAATGCCCAACACGGCCAAGGTCTCCCCTTCTCTTTCAAGAATTACATTTTCATTCATGAGGATCTTCCAACCCATTTCACCATGTATATCGATCAGCCTTTTTAGGTTTTCTTGCTTCGATTCCGGGCTGGACCAT
Organism: Flavobacteriales bacterium; assembly: GCA_016764395.1. Lineage (GTDB taxonomy): Bacteria > Bacteroidota > Bacteroidia > NORP154 > NORP154. The sequence goes on along the minus strand of JAESRW010000225.1, from coordinate 7,686 downwards.
TGAACATAATCGCCGTAATCGTGATTGCCCAAAACTGAATAGACGCCCATAGGCGCTTTAATTTCTTTTAGAACATCTATAAACTCTTCGGCCTCATCAGATCGATTGTTCACCAGATCCCCGGTAAAGAACACCATATCAGGTTGTTGTTCATTAATCATCTCAACCGCCTTTTTGATGGGATCCAAGGAGACAAAGCTCCCTAAGTGCAAATCCGATATTTGTACAATCTTAAGGCCCTCAAAACTCTTGGGCAGGCCCACCATTTTTAATTTTGTTGTTCGCACCTGATAATTGAAGGCTCCTTTAATCATCCCATACACAAACGTGCCCATAGGAACAACCGCAGCTACTATTGCCATTTTGCTAAGAAATTCACCACGGCTTATCCCCCTCCCACCTGCTCCGACTTCTCCGCTATGGGTAAAATAGCTACCAACCCAACTAATCAATCGGATAGTATCGTCAACAAGAAGCGGAAGCATGCCCAATATCTTACATATCGCAATGGCACCAACTATGGACATGCCGTATAACTTAAAGGGCTTCCATGCCCCAACCTCCGACATAGATCTAAAAGAAAACAAGAAAATGAGAGAGCAAATTGATACCGTCAAATAAAGGCCAAGCACCAACAGTTTCTTATCAGAAGTCAAGTTATGTGCAAGGGTTTTGACCGCTTGATAAAAATACAAATCGATCGTCAATACAATGGCCAAAAAAATAAGAATCCTTATGAACATACTTTGCTCGTATTGTTATTGAATTTAAGGATACAAAAATACGCATAGATATCAGTACTCGATCGAGGTTTAACTATTTTTAGGATATTGGCTACTCAGGTTTATGGTCCGGCCACTTAAGACCAATGGATCAGTGTTAAGATAGTCCGTAGATTAGACGCTCTCGGGTACAGGATAATTTTATCGGCTCCTAAAAAGTTACTTTCTCAACAAATTCGCGAAGGCAATTTCGCATACAAACATTAAAAGCGGAAGCTTACAGGCAGGAGTATGCCAAGAAGCGAGCCTACCTGGATGGCCTACACACAAAATCCCACCCTTGACCTATAAATCTCTGCAATAGATAGATGGATCCCTCTTCCCGTTCAAAAGTATTATGTATGCATACCGAAGCCCCTCTTGTATTAGCCGGCATTTATAACTATCATTGTTGTTAAATTCTACGCTCAGCTCATTCAAACCACTCTCACCATGAACAAGCTATTATCTTTCGCTCTTGCAGTAATCCTACCAATTGCAAGTATTGGCCAAACTACAAGCACCGAAAACAATGGCCAGATTGACGATATTACAGAGTTCGCTACGATCATGGAGGTGCCATTTACCATGCCGGATGGCGTCAAGTTAATAACTGATATTTATCTTCCGCTTCTATCCGACTGTCTTCGTTACGAATTGGTGTTGGACACTACCATTTTAAATTTGAACATCGTAGATGCATTTGAAATTGAGTTTATCAAAAAGGGAACCCAAATTATCATCTATGATTCCATCACACCTCCAGATACACTTGGGAAAAATCCGCTCAGGCTAAAGTGGAATTATTACGACCCCCAAAACCTAATTAAGAACCCTAATCCCTACCAAATGCCGGTGATCCTCACCAGGACCCCCTATGACAAGACTGATGATGATGCAATGGCCCTGATGACCATGTTAGGGTACGCAGGAATTCTGCAAGATATGCGAGGCAGATATGCTTCTGAAGGGGTATACATGCCCATGTATTCAGATAGTTGGAACAAAAGCCCTTACCATCCCACCTGGGGACACGCATTGGATCGCCAAACTTCTCTCAGTGATGCCAAACATGGTAACAATCATGAAGATGGGTATAATAGCATTCGATACATTACCGGAGAGTACCAATACGATTCGCTTATGGATTGGTTAAAAAATGAAACGATCGTCTATGACATTGACCTGGATGGCGACCTGGACTCTGTAAAAGGCAATAATAGCCTGACAAGGGTGTACGACTATAATTTAGATGGGATACCAGACACCTTTGTAGTAGCTACGCCTAACATTGGCACCTTCGGAGCCTCTGCTTTGGCAAATACACAGTACCAGGAAGCTGCGGCCCATAAAATTGATACGCTGAGAGCCGGTTTAAAATGTCTATTGCCGATTGTAGGAACCAACGAACACATGAAATACACCGGTTATCAAAATGGAGTTTTTAGAGACCGCATCGTAACCGGATGGATAAAGGGACAAATTTTTACAGGTGTTGATGATGATTGTGATACCTGTAGCTTTGGAAGCGGAAATTATTTTCGGAACATCGACGAGGGCTTCGGAAACCCTGGAGGCGTACACAACACCTTGCACACTTCCTGGGACTACGGAAATGACAATAAATTCGCAGCTGCCAATGAAGCCATTGATCACTTTACATCATGGAGGCCTAATAATAATACTGTGGCAGGCTACTACCCTAATTCTAATGGAAGGGCAGATATGGATGCCAGCCGTGCCATGCTTAACGCAACTACGGGAGAAGGAGATATTAACGGCACACTGAGCAGGTACACCAATATGGACGTCCCTGCTTTACATTTGTTTGGATGGTGGGATATTTTCGTAGATGGCCAGATAGAAACCAACAATCTCATGCGCAAATATGCTTCGCCAAAAAATCGGCGTATGCAGAAAATGGTAATTGGCCCCTGGGCACATCAAACTATCGGAAGCACGAAGACTGGCGATCAGGAATATCCTGACAATATATTTAAGGCACTTGGCCTCGATCTCAGCAGCGTAGATGCGGATATTCCGCCCCTTACGGATATCTTCAGCTCTGATATCGTAACGTGGTATCGACACAATCTCAATTATTCAAAAGGATTGGGTGAACCCAAGATATTTATTCCTGCAAGCACTACATGGCAACCTGGAGGAGGCGGTATTTGCGGGGTAGACAGTATTCGAATTCCAGCAGAAGATTATATCGTTCCATTTGCAGATTTTATCAATTTCCTTTCTGGTTTCGCCGCGTTGCCTCCCATGGTGATTGAAGTTGAGCTCTGCAAGCAAGGCGTACCAACGTTGATGACTTTTGAAATTCCTGCGAACAGCAATTCTCTACTGGAAGGGTTGGACAATGCAGAGATCAAACCTCCGAAGGATAAGAACTATGCCGATCCTAACATTTCCCCACCAGTGCAGTTTTATGTAGTTGGAGATGGATTGGATAATACGGTGGGAAATTATTGGTTTGAGGCTGACAGCTTTCCGTTGGTCAATGAYATTCAGTGGACCAAAACGTATATGCACCAGGATGGGTCCTTGAAYTTCACCAAACCAAYATCTGATGAAGGATTCAAGATCTACGTTCACGACCCAGATGACCCCGTGCTWACAACCGGTGGTGCCAAYATGATTGTCAGGACYCCYCAGGATGATCGTAACAGCCAGGGMCAAATGAACCTGGCRGATCCCAATTTTGCCCCTTATACGATGAACAGAACAGGTGTGGTTTCCTTTACYGGCGASCCTATTCAGGATTCACTTTCTATAATTGGCTTTCCCGTTGYMACTATTTATGCCAAATCAAACCCRGGWGGCGTAATTAACGGTCCAACCGACACTGACTTYTTTGTAAGAGTATTGGATGTATTCCCTGATGGYAGAGAGCTTTTTGTTCAGGAAGGATGCGTGAATGCAAGAGCGCGAAACTACGCACGTGGAATCCTGCATGGAGCAAACGGAGACCAAGACTACCACTCGGGTTTCCCAAGTGACGAAAAAGCAGATGGCATTGACGATATTCCCTTTTCCAATATTGAGATTGGACAACTATATGAATACAAATTCAAAATGTTACCCATTGCCTATACATTTGGAGCTGGACACAGAATGAAAATCCTGATAAGCAGCTCTAACTATAACCGATACCAGGTGAATGCCAACGTGCCAATTGAGGAAGGGGAATTCTTCAGAAGGAAGCCTGGCGACGGCCAATCTTATATCTATAATGGACAAATTATGTATCCCAGGGTTGCGGTTCAGAGAATAGCGTTTTCAGACGCCTATCCGAGCAGTATAGATCTTCCCATTTACACTCCGGGTGTAATTGCATCCGTGGAAGAAGAAACAATTAAACCAGTATTGAATGCGCTGGTWTATCCMAATCCTGCAAARGACAATRTTTCAGTWTACATGAGCMAGRTTGGRAAATATCGGGTTGMATTAWTGAATATTGCTGGGCAAACTGTTYWTAATGGYTCATTCACCGATCAGATTAACATTGACCTCAGTAACCAACAAAGTGGACTCTACCTGGTAAGAATTGAGGACACTCAAACGGGAACCAGTATCGTTGAAAAGATCTCGGTTCAGTAAACCTAACGCAACATACTCATGGTAAATACTAAAGCGTATTTTGCAAAGACCTTGCTCAGTGCGGGTCTATTGCTCTGCCCCTTTTTCCTAAACGCCCAAACACTTAACGGACAACTAGACGACCCTGCAGAATTGGCAACACGCTTTGCAGTTCCTTTCACGATGCCTGATGGTGTTAAGTTGATGACGGATATTTACCTACCAATACCCCAGGACTGTCTCATCACGCCTTTGGAAATTGACTATGGTTCAGGCGTTTTTACCGCCGACTTAAAACTAATCTCTAAAGGGAAACAGTTGGTCATTTATGATTCTATCAATGGTGGAATTAACCCCAACCCCTACAAGTTGCCAATCATCTTTGTAAGGACCCCGTACAATAAAGCCGGTGCTGAGGCTGCCGGTATCATTTCCTTATTTGGGTATGCTTTCGGTTACCAGGACCAAAGAGGGCGGTTTTCCTCAGAAGGCGTTTACATGCCTTTATACAGCGATGCCTGGAACAAGAATCCTTACCATGACAATGTAAAGCACATACTGGATCTCACCGATTTTTCTGATCCCAAGAATGGGAATAATCACGAGGATGGATATAACAGCATCAAATTCTTAATTGATAGTGTCTATCGAAACTACGATTTGGATAATGACGGAGTTGTTGATACTGTTGACAAGATGACCCATGAGATCATTGGCCTCTTTGGTGCGTCTGCACTCGGATACAATCAATTCCAGGCCATGGCAGCGCATCACAATGATGCAACGCGATGGGCCGTTAAAAGCATAACACCCATTGTCTGTCCAGGTGAATTCTACAAGAGTACTGGATTCCAGAATGGCGTTTTGCGTGACAGATTGGTTACCGGGTGGATCAAGGGCCAGATTTTCACTGGAACAGAAGACGATTCTACTGCATTTGACACGGACCTCCACAATTCACTGCACACTTCCTTTGACTATGGCTTGAACAATAAATTTGACGCAGCCAATGAGGCCATCGACCATTTTGTGTCTCGCAGGTATGCAAAAGCAGATGGTTCCCTCGATGTGGCTGGATACTATCCCAATTCTCGCTCGCGGTCGGATATGGACATCAGTAGGGCCCCAGTGGATGCATTTGGAGAAGGAGATGCCAGTGGAGCGTTCAACCGCTATACCAATATGGAAGTACCCAGCTACCATATTTCAGGGTGGTGGGATATTTTTGTAGATGGCCAATTAGAGACCTGGGCCAATATGCGCAAATATTCCAGTAACAGTCTCGGTAATCGTGATTTGCAAAAGATTGTTATTGGACCATGGGCACACCAAACTATCGCGTCGAGGACAACGGGAGATATCACCTACCCTGCCAATGTGATGGATGTGGTTGGAAATATAGATGTCACGGAAGATAGTCTGTCCATTTCGACAGTTTTGCAATCAGAAGTCATTTCCTGGTTCAGATACAACCTCAATAACGTGCCCGGTAAGGAACTGGGCAAGCCAAAATTCATACTTCATGGTAGCCAGGAGTGGCAAGAACTGGGCAACCTCCTTGAGATCAGACTACCGGCCAACGATTATAAAATCAGCTTTGAGAAAATGCTGAATTTCATCAATGGCGCTCCCGGCGCTGAATTGGATAACTTCCCCATTGAAGTGAGAGAATCGTTGTTTAAAACAACGGTCTTTAATGGATCCATAACCATCCCGTCATTGGGAACACCGTTGATTGACGGGTTGGACGGCCAGCCCATTCAATCTATACCAGAGATAGACTTCAAGAATGACATTCCCAATGTACGATTCTACGTGGTAGGCCCTAATGGTGATGGAGAACCGGCCAATGACAAGGTCGGAAACTATTGGTTCAGCTCAGATTCATTTCCATTGCTGGACAATATCGCCTGGACCAAGAAATACATGCATCAGAACGGAACGCTCAATGCGTTCGCTCCTACAGCGGATGAAGGCTACAAGATCTACGTACACGACCCCGACGACCCCATTAGAACCATTGGAGGCGCCAATATGATCGTTAAAGACCCTCAGGGAGATCGGGATAGTCAGGGACAAATGGAGCTTACCAATCCATTGTATGCCCCCCACTCTCTCAATCGGCCCGGAGTCATCAGCTTTACGACTGCAGTGATCCAAGATTCACTGAGCGTCATCGGATTTCCAGTTGCAAATATTTGGGCCAAGACCAATCCGGGGGGCGTCACGAGTGGGCCAACCGATACCGATTTCTTCATTCGCATTCTGGACGTTTATCCCGATGGACGGGAGTACTTTGTGGTGGAAGGCTGTGTGAATGCACGGGCCAGGAATTATGTGCGTGCCCAGGTAAAGGGAAGAGATGGTACGTTCGACTATCACAATATGGGCTTCCCAAGCGACGAACCGAATGATTCACTCGATCACATTCCATTTAGCAATATTGAGATCGGCGGGTTGTATGAATACAAATTCCGTATGCTCCCAATCGCTTATACCTGGGGAAAGGGCCATAAGATGAAAGTCTTGATCAGCAGCAGTAATTACAACCGCTACCAGGTCAACCCCAACCTGCCCATTGAAGATGGTGAGTTCTTCAGACGCAAGCCAGGTGATGGACAGACCTATACCTACAAGGGAACGGTAATGGCGCCTAGAACTGCTGTTCAGCGGATTGCATTTTCAAACGCCAATCAAAGCTATATCGACTTGCCGGTCTATTCTCCGGGCACGATGACCAGTACCTTTGAAACGGCTCCGCCATCCAAGATAGATGCGTTTGTATATCCRAAYCCAGCRACGGATCAAATCTCTGTATTTTTGAGTAAGAATGGATCCTATGAACTTTCTGTTTACAAYCTYCAGGGSCAAAAYGTGATGRTSGAGTCCTTTCGGGATCATACCGATCTCAATGTTGCAGAYTGGGAAACYGGCYTKTACATCTTCCGGGTTACGGATACTACCGGTGATGCCGTGATTGTGAAGAAGGTTACTGTTCAGTAATTTAATTATTGAGAGACAAGAAGATACTCCTCAGGGATTTTCCATGTATTGCTGCCACTGTACCAGCAGGAATTTGTCCCGGTTGTGGTCAGTGGTTTGCATGAAGCCAAATTCGTAGCAAAACAGGTATACATTCCCCTTCTTGTTCCTCCAGAAGTGCGTAAAATATTTGGGGACAAAGCCTGCTTGGAGCAATACCTCCTTCCTCACCGTGGATTTTCCAGCTTTGTTGTACTCCGAGACCTTTGCACAATACCCTCTGTTAGGATTTCATGGCATTAGCCCCTTTATTTGAGGTTGGTTTTTAAAATCTCGGCTAGTTTTAGCTTTTTCG
>JAESRW010000224.1 GCA_016764395.1 Flavobacteriales bacterium | reverse complement strand
TGCGACCTTTGTGCCTCCGCTAAAGCTTCGAGCCGCCGCCAAAGGCTATGGCCGACGGTGGCAGCGACACGCGGAGCGGTTAGATCATATGACTTATTGAAAACCAAGCTGTTCTGCCAAATTAAAACGTGCTCTATATCCTGACATATTGCAACGTTGTTGTAAACTAAAGCCCAGGGATTTTGTCTACTCTCCAGTCAGATGGGCTTAGGGTTCGATCTCTGTGCACTCTCCCTTCGACTGCGCTCAGGGTTCGATCAGGAATTTTGTATGCTCTCCAGTCAGATGGGCTTAGGGTTGGATCTCGGTGCACTCTCCCTTCGACTGCGCTCAGGGTTCGATCAGGCAGATTCAGTACTCGCCATTGGACTGCGCTCAGGGGGCGATCTCTGTGTACTCTCCCTTCAACTGCGCTCAGGGTTTGATCGAGCATCAAGTTCTTTACGATTGAATTTCGCTTTAACCTATTAATTCTTGTTGTTTTCGAAAGATTGCATGCTGGTCTTTTTGGGAGGGCCCTCCTGGCTGTTTAGGTGTAGCGTGGCAATAGCTTTAAGGTTTTATGGAGCTGACTGTCTAAGAAACAAAAGAGGCCAATTTCAGTTGCGGGTCGTTATCTTCCTTCAAGAACTTTTCTCATCGCGTCCATTCCTTCATCAGGGCTAATTTTGCCACCTTCCATAAGCTTTCCCAGTTCAATTAACTTTTCTCGTTGATTGTTCTTGGTGATGAGTCTATCGATAACCTCTTTCAAATGGTTGTACGTTTTCTTTCCGCTAACTCTTGACCTTTGAAATTGTTCTGCTTGATTCATGGCTTTTGGTTTTTTCAATTGGAATTTGACCTTTGTTTTCACTTTGGAAAGACCAATAATGTGCCACATGCCTATTGATCTTTACTGTGTTGCATGCCAGCGTGTTACAAAATTTAACAGAGCGCCTATTTTCCCAAATTGGGAAAACAGGCGCTAATTTGGGAAAGTTGCTGATACATTACCCCCTCTCACGCTAGCAGAATATTGATGTGACCTGGATTGGTTGCCCATACCTAAGAGAGGCCACCTCTCCCTTCGGCTGCGCTCAGGGTTCAATCAGGTATTTTGTATGCTCCCCGGCCAGTTGCGCTTAGGGTTCAATCTATGTGCACTCTCCCTTCGACTGCGCTCAGCGTTCGATCTAGCGCATTGTCCCAGGTCTACATCTCTTAATCTTTTGTAGTCGTTACCTTAAACAATGACCTTGTTAGCTTTAATTGTATGGGTAGCCCGAACGCCGGTATCTAAGTAAGTGTTTTATCAGACAAATCTTTTATATCATCTTGCAAACCATCCGTTACCTTATCACAGATATGATTGAGTTTCGCAACCAATCCAGGCAACTTTTCGGTGTTTTTTCTTTCACGTGCATAACGTTCAATTAGCCTTATTTCCTTTTCAATGCCACAAATTCCAAGCACGTCCAGCGAAGGTCTCATCCTGTGGGCAGTAGCGGATAACCTGTCCCACTCCTTGTTTTCAGAGAATTCATCTAGCTCCGCCAAACTCTCCGCTACCGTTTCGATGAAAGACTCAATCATCTCTAAGACAACATCATCATTGCCATTGGATATCTTCTTGAGCAAATTCAGGTCGTAGAGCTTAGGGTGGCCAACATCTTCAGCCAGCAGCAAAGTATTGCTCTTGCCAAGCTCCTGCTGACTATGATCGGCCTCACCATTACTGTCCTTTATCAAATTAGCGATTTTCCTGTATAAAACATGAGATTCAAAAGGTTTGGAGATGTACTCATTCATTCCAGCAGCGATGTATTTTTCTCTATCTCCTTTGAGTGCATTCGCTGTTATAGCGATTATAGGAACACTTGATTTGGGGTCGGGCATCTCATTCCTTATAATTTCCGTAGCTTCTATTCCTCCCATCACAGGCATCTGGATATCCATCAATACAATGTCATAATTTTTGTTCTTGATTTTTTCGATAGCTATGCTGCCATTGTCAGCAGTATCTACTTTACAGTTCCATTGTTCCAATACGGTGAGTGCCATTAATTGATTCATTTCGTGATCTTCAACCAACAGTACATCAAGTTGCCCCAAGGATCCGTAATCAAYGATCTCCTCATCCTCCTGGGGTAGATCCACTTCTGTTCCCTTGGGATACATGAGCATAAATCCGAATGTGGTACCTTTTCCCAGTTCGCTTTCAACAAAGATCTCCCCCCCTTGTAGCATTACCAGGTTCTTGCAAATGGATAGGCCTAGGCCGGTGCCACCGAATTTCCTCGTTGTGCTCGCATCTACCTGGTTGAAACTTTCGAATATGGTTTCTTTCTTATCTTCGGGAATACCGATGCCAGTATCTGATACAGTAAATGCCAACAAGAGCTTATCCCCGGAATCTTTCAGCACCTTGCACATCAGTACCACTTCTCCCTGGATGGTGAATTTAAGCGCATTACTGAGCAAATTGAGTAAGATCTGCTTTAACCTCACCGGATCACCACTTAGCATGACACTGGCCTCATTCTCAATTTTGTGATGCAAGTAGATGCTCTTCTCCACTGCTCTATACTCAAGAGATTTAACCAAGCTATCAAAAACTTGATCGACTCTGAATCCAACCGTTTCAAATTGAAGCTTTCCCGACTCAATTTTGGATATATCCAGAATATCATTAATGATAATCAATAGATGTTTGGCTGATATGTTCACAGCATTGAAGTACTTCATCTGTTTTTTGTTTAGCTCTGTTCTTTGAAGTAACTCGGTCATTCCAATAATGGCGTTCATCGGTGTTCTAATTTCATGGCTCATGTTGGCTAGAAATATCTCTTTTGACTTAATCGATTCCTCTGCCAGCTTATTGGCCTTTAGCAGTTCACTCTCAGCTTTTTTCTTGATCGTTATATCATTGACTACCACCATTATTGCCGCCTTATCCATATAACCTATGGTCGTTGAATTGACCTCAACATTTAGCATTGTTTTATCTTTTGTCTGGTGTCTCAACTCCGTTTTTTTATTGACGCTTTTTTCGACCGCAGCAATAGCCTGATCTAACGCCGGTATATCTTCTTCAGGCAGAAGTTTACTGATCGTCATTTCTTTGAATTCTTCACGTGAGTAACCATATTGCCTCACCATGGCCTCATTCACCTCTAGAATGGACAAGTTCTCAAGAGAGTAAATGAACATAGGTAACGGATTGTTGTTAAACAACAGGCGGTGCTGTTCATCCGACTTGAGTAATGCCGCTTTACTCCTTTCCAGCTGACTCACCATCACATTGAATGAACTTGCCAATTCTCCTATTTCATCATCCGACTTAATAATAAGCCTCTCTGTGAGATCTCCTTTTGCCACCTTGATTGTAAAATCATTCAGCTTTTCAAGAGGGTGTGTGATAATCTTGTTGGTCTTTAAAGCCACGATTAAGCTAATCGCAATGGAGAGGAAAAAAATGAATACTATGAAGTTTTTAGCAACATCTATGGAGTGATCATGATTGGTTTTTGCTTGTGCTAACTCAAGCTCGAAGGCCGAAGAGAGTGTTTCGAGCAATTCTACTATGTGGCTGGCGTGATAATCCAAGTTTTCAAGTACAGTATCCCACTCCCTTCCTTTTGTATCTTTACTCCTATTGTGGAAGACAATGAGTACCGTCCACTTGTGTAAACTGATAAATTCTTTCTTAAGTTGCTCGACACTCATTCTTTGGTTATCCTGTAATGGCAGCTTTGTAAGATGCCCTATCTGTTCATTGACCAGTTTTGTCTCCGGCAAATAATAATCGTGCATCCAGCTATTGCCTCCAACGATAAAGTCATTCACGAGTAGAAGATTTCGGGATCCAAATTTGACCTTGGAAAACACCCTGGTTTGGTTTTCAACACGGACAAGCGCGTCAGCATTTCGCTTCACATTGTCAAAAGTGACAAACATCAATATGCCCATAGCCACCAATAAGAACAGAATAATGGCATATCCTAATAATAGCTTATTTGAAACACCTAAATTCATTTCATCTTAGCTTCTATTGGTTATGATGTTGAATCTTTTATGACTGCACCAAAAAGTACTTGATTAAACATCAGCGTTTTGTAGGCGCTATAAGCAATCAGTGAAGAGGTTTTTTGATACCCTTCTACCGGTTTAATAACCTGAATGTTTATTTTTTTTGTATTGGGAAGGACCAACTTGTCCCCTAGACCTTTATTTTTGAATTGCTCTCGAAACGCCTCTCCCTGAATTTCTTTTGTCCCCTTCTCTCGCGAGCGTTGTACCATGAAGTCCTTAATCGTTCCATCTAGGTTTAATGCCCATATCACTTCAAGATTTCCATAAGCTCCCCATTCCGCCCTTGCGTGAATAAATCCGATGGGAACAGTGTCCTTTAAAATCACATAAAATGTGTGGGTACCTACATCATTTATGTCAAGTGTCTGCCCCAATTTATCTTCCATTATCTTGCGTTTGCTTTTATCTAGATTCCGGTAGTGAGCCTTGTAATTCGTTGCTTCGGGAAATAGAATGTATACATCCCTGTCGGGATTTCTAAAAGCACAAATAGCTGCCTGCAAATGGGTGGTCATTATACACATCCCCACCAAGAACATTATGGTTCTTGTAACATTCGAGCCAATAGGTGTTTTTCTTTTCAGCTGTAGCATCTTTGATTGCATTATTTGTTCTTGTTTTGGTTACCAATAAAAATAAATTTGCGCTGACACCGTATTTGCATTCCGGTTTTTTTTTAGCCGCTTTATATCTCCTGTAAAGCTGGTCATGAAGGTTATGTAAGGTGAAAGTTTATAGTTTAGGCCTAGTAGTGCAAAAACATCTTTCTTGCTCCCAACATCTGAAATATTCTGGTACGCGTATTGAAACTGTGCAACAGCCATCAATGTTGATTTAAGATTGCAACTTAACCCAGCGAGTGCATTGAAAATATCTTGATTTACGTCCTTTCCATACGACACTTCCCCTTTCGCGACAAATGGCCCTATCAGGCTGACTAGGTCAATCCCAGTACGCCAACGCGCAATAATATCATGGGCGGGCTTTGTATCGCTACCAAACCAGCTCGGTTGCATCACTGGGTTCATCGTTCCCATCCCGCTGTTCATCCCCCCCATGCTTTCCATTTTCATTCCACGCATGGTGGCCATTTGATCAATTGGACGTCCGTAAATTGCGGAGATTCCCATGATAAAATTTTCATCGGCTGGTGTTCCCACTCTTCCGCTGATAAGAAAGTTGTGCCTGCGATTCACTAAGTATACTCCACTGCCTCTTGTGATTGCGAAATTGTAATCCAGTTTTGCAAGTCTGCCCAGCACAGACAAGCCCCAGTCTTTTTTAAATCCAATATTTCGCATGGACATCAGCTGTACCAGGGTGCTATGCGTATGTTCATTTTCTTCCAGTCCGAAAGGCACATCGAAATGGCCCAAGCGCAGGGCAAGTTTTCCCTTAAGTTTACCCCCATATTCGAAGTAGGCATCGTGAAATTCTGCTGCCCAGGTGTTAAAACTGTTTAAGTGCATGAGCGGCATTTTCGTTTCATTCATGAGCATATAGGCATTGTCATAGCGCGCCAACCTAAACTGAAGCAGTAACTTGCCCCAATCACCTTGTTTTCCCGAAAAAACTTGCAATAATTCAAAGCCAACACTTTGCCTTCCCGCGGGTTCTGTTTGTAACGTTGACCAACCTCCACTTAGGATCACCTCTCTCTTAAAAACAAGCAGCTCTTTACCTGATTTGTTGTCGTCTGATTTTTGTTGTGCATATGAGTTGAAACTAAAGAGATTTGCTGTACAAATCAACACAAGCAATATCTTGATTTCACGACTCACCATTTATAGTGTATTCCTCTTGTCCATTTTTCAACATCCTGTAAATTGTAGATTTACCGACGTCTAATTTTGCTGCAACCTCCATTGCATTATCATTGTACTTATTGAGATAATGTCTGATAATCTTATGCGTGTATTCCTTTAAAGTCAAATCCTCGATCAATAAATCAGTAATAGGATCTATGTGGTTAAGATTGATATCATCAGCGTCAATAGATTCTGTGTCACACAGAACAGCTGCCAATTCAATGACAGCCTTCAGTTCGCGTACATTACCTGGGAAGGAATATTTCAACAATTTACTTTTGGCTTCCGCACTCAGCGTCAGTTCTTTCATATTATTCTCTCTACAAAAGACATTCATAAAATGCTTGGCAAGTAATATGATGTCCTTGCCTCTTTCCCTCAGAGTAGGTAGGTAAATAGGGAGGCCCAATAACCGGTAATACAAGTCCTGCCTAAAATTTCCCTTTTTTATTTCCTCCGCAAAATTTTTATTGGTGGCAACAATAACTCGGGTATCCACCTTTATCACTTCATTTCCACCGACCCTTGTAAATTCCTTTTCCTGAAGCACCCTCAAAAGCTTGGTTTGAAGATTGATATCCATCTCACCGATTTCATCGAGAAAAATGGTTCCCTTATGTGCCTCCTCAAACTTCCCGATTCGCTTATTGTTAGCTCCTGTAAAAGCGCCTTTTTCATGCCCGAACAACTCACTTTCGATCAACTCTCTTGGTATGGCAGACACATTAACGGGAACAAAAGGATGTTTTCTCCTATTAGAGTTAAAGTGTGTTGCCTTGGCAACCAACTCTTTTCCCGTTCCAGTTTCGCCGGTGATGGAAACGGTAATATTTGTGTTGACGGCTTTTTCGATTAAAAAGAACATTTCCTTTAAAGCACTGCTCTCCCCTATAATTATTTTGCTGAAATCCGTTTCCTTTGCTTCCTCCTTCTTGATTTCAGAATTTTTATGTATCCTTTTACCATTTTCTCTTATGCTATTTACAACATGAAGCAACCGGTTTCGGGTATCTCCATTCTTCACTACATAATCATAGGCTCCTTCTTTAAGCAGACTTACCGCTGTTTCAATATCATCCTGACACGAAACGATAATCACTTTAATATCCGGATCGTATTCGAATATTTTTTTTAATAATTTATCTCCGTGTATATCAGGAAGGTGATAATCCAGCGTTATGATATCGGGCTTCTCTTGAAGATTGTCAAGTAAATCTTGTCCATTGACAAACTTTACTATTTCGTAATCGGGATTGAGGGCGAGCGTATGCTCCAACATGTTGCGGTACCACTTATCGTCTTCAACTACGAATATTTTTAGTTTGGGGTTTCTCATAATGCCTACTAATCTCTTATGATTTTTGTTATGTTACCAGCCGAGAATCATAACAAGATGTCACATGTAAGAAAAATATACAGAGAGTCAGATGGCCAAAGAAGAAGAAAGTGATGAGGACCCCAAATATGAAATTTTGGCAACACTCAATTAGACTAGACACTGCTTTCTATCAGGTATGACGGAGAACACAACTGGCTGGAACAAAATGTGGTCTATGAAATAAATTGAATTCCGGTATTTCGGCTTTGCAGATGATCTTTAGTCAGATTATTTTGCCAATGCCCAATTGTGGCTTTATGCATCGTGTAATGCCTTTGAGRAYAGGATTGGAACGAACTCAATCAATTCCATGGTCTTGTRGGCATGTTACAATGCTCCATTGATCGGTTATGGTAACTATCTTATAACACTTCGGAGMTTTTCTTCAACCTGCCCAAGGCGGGACGCTACTTGATCCAGGTTATTTATAGTAGCGGGCAGCGACACACCAGGAAGTTAATTCGCCTCTAATCAAACCCTTGCCCCAATCACTAAAATATCATCAATTTGCTCACCATCACCGATCCATTCCAAAATCACTTTGTCCAGGTGTTCTTTTTGAGACTGCATGGAGTTCTGGTGGATTTCAAGTAATAAATCCATGAACCGCTTGTAGTAAAACTTCTTCCTTTTAGCTCCCCCTAGCTGATCCGCAAACCCATCAGAAAAGATATAGAAACAATCTCCCYTACGCAGTTGAATGGTGTGGTTGGTATAATCATCTCCAAAMCGCTGATCYCCRATWATCAATTTATYGCCTTTTGTTTCARTGAGCTCMTTATCKCGTATCAGGTAAARYGGATTRTGKGCRCCKGCAAATTGCAACTCMAGYGTTWYATRGTTCAACTTACAAAAGGCTATATCCATTCCATCCTTGGTATAGCCGTCTTCATGAGACTCGTGAAGAGAAGTCAATAATCCTACATGTAGATACTTTAAAACTTCAGAAGGTTTTGAAATATTCTTCTCATTCACAATTTCTGTTAACAGGCTATTCCCTATCATTGACATAAACGCTCCCGGCACACCGTGCCCGGTACAGTCGACGGCCGCGATCAATCCAACATCCTTCTTTTCTGCAGACCAATAGAAGTCACCGCTCACAATATCTTTCGGCTTAAACAGCACGAAGGAATTAGGCAAGTGATTCTTGATAAATCCATCAGGTGGAAGAATGGCTTTTTGGATACGGCTGGCGTAGTTGATACTTTCAGTTATTTTATGATTCTTCTTTGAAATTTCATTGTTGATTAGGGCCAATTCCAAATTTGCTTTTTGTTTTTGTCTATAGCTTCGATAGATGAAAAATGCGAGTACAACAACCAGTAAAAATCCACCGCTTAGAGAACGGTTAATGATTCTTTGCTTGCTAATCGATAGTTGATGGAGATCATTATCCTTGCTCAGCAATTCGATTTCCCTTTCTTTCTTCTCTGTATCGTACCTGGTTGCCAACTCATTTACCTGCCTTGCGTTCTCCACATTCAAAAGTGAATCACCGATGGCAGTAGATCGTTTATAGTGAAACAGTGATTTCTTATGGTCTTTCATGCGTTCATATGTTGACGCAATTTCCTCATGCACTAATTGTAAGCATTCAGGAAGGTTCAATTCTTCAGCCCTTGACAGTGCGCGCATTTGGAAGGCCAGGGCCGTGGACAAATTGCCTTGCTTTGAATGAACAGTACCCAACGCGTTGTAGCAATAAATCATAAGATAGTTGTCATCGAACTTCTGTGTGATCTCCAATGCCCTTGTAAGGTATTCAACTGCTTTCGCAAACTCGCCCAGCTCAGCGTACACTTCGCCTATTCCCTCCAACGAGTACGCACTACCCCACTCATCATTGTGGCCTTCATACATCTGGATAGATTGGGTATAGTATTCGATGGCCAATTTATATTCGTCCATTTCCGAGTACACACTAGCAATGTTGTTATAGGTGTCATCCATTTCTTTCTCATACCTGGTTCCTTCAACAATTTCCAGGACTTTGAAATAGTACTTCAATGCTTCATCATACTGGTTTCGGCTGAAATAGATAACACCAATATTGTGATGGGCCCCTGTCATTCCTGTTGTATCATGCAGCTCTTCATATAACTTTTCCGCCTTTATGTAATAGTCCAATGCATCAAGATAATTACCCATACCGCTTGTTGAGTTTCCAAAACTCTGGTACACGCCTGCCAACTCATTCTTTTGATGTGGCTCTAAGAGCTCCAGTTGTTTCTTGATATAATCAACTGACTTTTCATATTGCCCAACATTGTAATTGGCCATGCCCATGTGTTCATAAGCACGCTGTATCCCGTTTATAAAATTCAGTTCTTGACCCAAAGACAGTGCTTTTTTGCCATATGCAATAGCTAACTCATTATCTGTAATCTGGTATTCCTCAGCCAGGGCATTTAAGATGTTCACCTTGTTAGTGTCCTCATGCGCCAATTTAAGAACAGCTTCCACCGAGTCTATCCTTCGCTTTCGCTCGGCATCAGTGCCCCTGCTATTTTGTGCAATTGTTTGTTTTACCCCGCCCAAGTCGATGAGGTAAATAATACAGAGAAAGAAAATTCTAGAGTAGCTTGTGTTCACAGCCTAAATATAAGCAAATGGCCATACGATGTGGTAAGTGCCATGGTAAGAGGGGTAACAGAGATCCCCATTTAAACCGAATGCATGGAGGTAAGCAATTGGAAAAGCTTGAACCAATCCATCCATTAACTTGAGCTTTTGTTAATGCATCTTCACACCATCTAACTCATTACGAAAAAGTTCCATCACTACATATTCGGTATCTTTCACGTAAAGGTGTTTTATTGAGCTCAGCTGTTTGAATATTTGCACCTCATAGAGAGTCAGCTAGGAAACCGTCATTTTTTCAACTGACTGGAATGATGCACAGCATGGAAAGGCAATAAAAATGAATTCCGGTGGCTCAAATGATGAATCCAGTAGAAGCAAAATTCAGCCTTGAGAATAGCCCGTATAAATCGAATAGTGAATGCACACATTTGATTTCTTTAGTAGTTTTACCGCTTTCCACATTGAATGGCGCGCTACTTCATCAGGCTTTCTTACGACGGTACCAATTACCATGGTTGGCAGATTCAGCAGAACGCGGTGACGGTACAAGAAGAACTTAATAACGCTCTTAGTACCATCATTGAAAAAGACATCTCCTGCACGGGATGCGGGCGCACAGATGCTGGCGTTCATGCCTCAGATTTTTACGCACACTTTGATGCCGCTATAATTTCTGAGCCCTTCCCTAAGCTGATCTACAAACTAAACGGACGCCTTCCAGACGATATAGCGATACATGAGTTATATCGAGTCCACAACGAGGCAAATGCCCGTTTTGATGCGGTTTCCAGATCATATAGCTATCGGATAATTACCATGAAGAATGTCTTTGCAGGCCCCTATGCCTATTTTCACTATCACAAGGTGAATATGGATGCCATGAACAGATGTGGCCAATTACTGCTGAAGCACACAGATTTCTCATGCTTTAGCAGATCAAATACACAAACCAGAACCAATAATTGTGACATTCTTGACGTTGAGTGGCTAGAGTCTGAAGGCAAGCTGGAATTCCGGATCTCGGCCAATCGTTTCTTGCGTGGAATGGTAAGAGCAATTGTGGGAACCCTGCTTGAAGTGGGCGCCGGAAAGATTTCGGAAGATGATTTTATAAAAATATTGGATGGCCAGGATCGCACAAAAGCTGGCTATTCAGTACCCGCCCGGGGACTGTTTCTTAACAAGGTTACCTATCCGGAAGGGTATTGGGGGGAGTGAGGTAAATGGTGATGGAGGTACAAGGAGAAAGTTGAAAGGAGAAAGGAGAAAGGAGAAAGGAGAAAGTTGAAAGTTGAAAGTTGAAAGGAGAAAGTTGAAAGGAGTTGGTCAAAATGTTTTACCATTCGCATTCCTAAATCCGCAATCACAAATCCAAAATTAATTTTTAAAGTCCGATTAAACCCGGTGTAGTTCCATATTTTTGTAGGGGCCTCTGTGGTCATATTGAGTAAACGATGAGTTCAGTTTCTGGAAAAGCTTTTGATACCAAATTGTTCCTGCGCCTGATGGAGTACGCCAGGCCTTACAAGACTGCATTTCAATTGGGGCTGTTCCTGACCGTTGTGTTGGCATTTCTTGCTCCACTACGCCCTATTTTGATTCAACTTACGGTAGATGATTACATCATTGTTCCAGATGCGAAGGGCCTGTTGAAAATGACCTTGATTATGACCAGCCTGCTGATCCTTGAGTCGATGATCCAATTTGCCAATACCTATCTTACCAACTGGTTGGGCCAATCGGTCATTCGCGATCTGAGAGTGAAGGTGTATGAACACATTACCCATTTTAAGCTCAAGTATTTTGACAACACGGCTATAGGGACTTTGGTGACTCGAGCAGTTTCGGATATTGAAACGATTGCGGAAGTATTCTCTCAAGGCATATTGGTCATCATTGGGGATATTTTGCAGCTGATTGTGGTGATCATCGCGATGTTTATTATTGACTGGCGCCTGGCCCTTATCTCGCTCGCATCCCTACCCCTGCTGATTGTAACTACTTATATGTTCAAGAAGGCCATCAAGATTGCATTTCAGGATGTGCGCACACAAGTGGCCCGATTAAATGCCTTTGTCCAGGAGCATCTTACCGGTATGAGCATCATTCAGATCTTCAACAAAGAAGAAGAGTCCTTGAATAAGTTCAAGGCCATTAACGCTGAGCATAAAAGAGCCAATATCCGAACAGTTTGGATTTTCTCCATATTCTTTCCAGTTGTTGAGATCTTATCCGCCATTTCACTGGGCCTCCTGGTCTGGTGGGGATCGAAAGAAGTAATTAGCGGAGTCGTCACGCTGGGAAACCTCTTTGCATTTATACTCTTCATTTTCATGTTGTTCCGGCCCATCCGACAATTGGCAGATCGATTTAACACGCTACAAATGGGGATGGTAGGCTCAGAACGGGTTTTCGGCATCCTGGATACCAAGGCCATCATTGAAGATACAGGGGCAACATCACCGATTAATATCCGCGGAAATATTGAGTTTGACCAGGTGTGGTTTGCCTACAATGATGAGAACTGGGTGTTGAAGGACGTTAGCTTTGAAGTTAAAGAGGGAGAGACACTCGCTATTGTTGGAGCTACTGGAGCAGGAAAGAGCTCCATTATCAGTATTCTCAGTAGATTCTACGAAATCAACAAAGGGACCATCACAATTGATGGTGTGAACACCAGAAACTACGATCTTCAATCATTGAGAAAATCCATTGGTGTGGTGCTACAGGACGTATTCCTTTTCTCCGATTCTATTCTCAACAACATTACCTTGAATGATCCTGATAAGAGCGAAGAAGAGGTAATCGAAGCGGCCAAAAAAGTTGGCCTTCACAATTTTATTCAAAAACTGCCAGGCGGATATCATTTTGACGTTAGGGAACGAGGGGGCATGTTATCGGTTGGACAGCGGCAGCTAATCTCCTTTCTTCGGGCCTATGTMCAYAATCCACAAATTTTGGTACTCGACGAAGCGACCTCTTCCGTAGATGCAGAGGCAGAGGCCCTCATTCAGGATGCCATCCATACGCTCACAGAGAATCGCACCWCAATCATCATTGCCCACAGACTTGCGACTATTCAAGCCGCCGATCGGATCATCGTGATGGACCATGGAGAAATCGTAGAGCGAGGCACCCATGATGAGCTTCTTATGTTTGAAGGACATTACAAGCGGTTGTATGATTTGTCCAGGATTAAGGAAAGGGTTTGATCAGACCGCTGCGCTGTAAGATCGCTGCGCTGTAAGATCGCTGCGCTGTAAGAGGTAAGATCGCGCGCCTGCGGCTTACTGTAAGAGCGTTCATGTTGGTTTCACTGTAAGATGTAAAGTTGTTCGCCTTTGGCTCACCATAGGTCGAGTGCGTTTTTATTGATTTCAACAAGTATTTTCAGCTTCCAAGATACTGTCTTAATCTTACCGCAAAGCAATCTCACCTCTTACAACCCAGGTCTCACAGCCCACCGATCCTACAGCGCAGCGATCTTACAGTGAGCCGCAGGCGAACGCTCTTACAGCGAAGTGGATCTTACAGTGAGCGCCAGCGAACGCTCCTACAGCGAAGCGATCTTACAGTGAGCGCCAGCGAACGCTCTTACAGCAAAGCGATCTTACAGTGAGCGCCAGCGAACGCTCTTACAGCGAAGCGATCTTACAGTGAGCGCCAGCGAACGCTCTTACAGCGAAGCG
>JAESRW010000223.1 GCA_016764395.1 Flavobacteriales bacterium | reverse complement strand
TCTAGCCCAGCCCTCAAGTTTCCATCTTTCACCATCGTTAATGGCAGAAATTACCTGGTATGTATATCCAGGAAAGCAACCTTGGGTATTGCCGGAGTTGGTTTGTGCGCACCACATTCCACCACCAGGAGCAGCATCCTGAATGGACCCGATTACCGTGGTGCAAATAGCCGTCCATCCGCTAACATCAGCCAGGTTGTCAATTGTTTCGAAGCTTCCATTGGTTACTTGAGCCTGGAGGTTTAATAACAAGGTAAGGGAAAGGAAGATTGTCAATCCAAGCTTTACAGGTAGACGGTTCAGTGTTTTCATTTTTGTTATTTAGCATATAGAGTTTAAGCGCCATTTCTTAAATCTTATCTTGATGCCTAATCCGTGCTCTGAAAAAAGACATTCAACTGAAACAATATTCTTCTTAACTCTAACTAAGTTAATCTTAATTATTGGCAGCTGCTTTTCTGATTTTGTTATACAATTTTCTGGTCCCATCATAGCTGTCAAATTCTGTCTCTTGAAGTATCCTTTTTGAGAGCACTCCATTGTCGTACAGTATTTCTATAATGTCTTTCCTGTGTATGCCACAAGTGAGCTTGTCGTAGATAATTTCAAGAGGCTTTTTACATTCCGCTGTCTTGTTCTGCTTGAAAAATGTCAATGTAACCCCAAACCAGACTGTGAATGACGTCCTCGTTCTTGTATCTGGTCACTATTTTCGTCAATAGTTCATGATCTCCTTTCTGGTAATTGGCAACTAGTAGATACAAGTAGCCTGTCGGGTTCCCGGTACTTGATAGCTTACGGATGGCAAATTGCCTTATATCCGGACCTTCAAAGTGGCGTAAGGCGTTGCAAGCATATTCAACAAGTCGGTTGTTTTGACTGTCTTTTCCTTTGGCTATTTGCAGGATATGCTGGTGGTCATAGGGGAACTTAGCCGTATTAAAAATCCTTAAATATTTTACTTGTTTGTCAGGGGCGGTTTCTTGAAGGAAGTCCGCTGCTAGTTTTTTAAGGTCTGTTTTGGTCAGTTCTCTTATTCCAGCAGGAAAGACCGGAATGACCTTTTTGCTTTCAATGTTCTCTTTGACAATCCTATAATTGAATTTAGGCCTTTTTGAGTTTTGGTCCTTTAAGTTTGTGTTTTCCTTGATCGCATTCAAGAACTTTTTGATGAATTGGTTGTCTTTGGCTGCTTTAGTCAGCTCTTGATATACCTTGATTTTTGGGTTTTTTTCCTGAAATTGGTCAACTGTGAAACGGTCTCCACAATGGTCCGAATGTTCAGCTAAGGCTTTGCCTCTTGTTTCTGCTATATATTTAAGCCCCTCAATGCCGTCGAGGTCAGTTATTGCGTTTTGTCCACACCAATGAGAGCCGTAGATCACCTTTTTGTGGTATCTCGTGTAAATTGCTTGTTTCGCTTTTTCGTTCCCTTGTTTGGCGAAAATCGCTGCCAGTTCAAAAAGTTGCTCCAGCGCCCAGGTGTCTTGCCTTTTTGTTGCTAGTGATCTTAAGACGCTGTTAACGAGTTTGTTTTTTTGTCTGAGTGGTTAATGAGCCGGGCTAGATAGTCTGCCCGATCACCTTCTGATTGTGGGTCATTGGCAAGACTTGTCAAGGCAGCTTTTTTTATATCTATAGAAAAGTCAATTTCCGCGTTGTCTCGAAGAATGAGATAAGCTGCCCCAGTCCCACATTTTATGGATTGTCTAAATTGCTTTCGGATTGTCATTTTTTAATGATCACTTTCTTTTTTTAATTCACCCTTTATAAATTGGTCTATATAGGCCGCTATTTCCGCTCCTTTTTCTTCCTGTAAAAAATGCCCCGCATCTTTGATGATAATTTTTTGCTGTTCGTTGCTAGAAGGGATTAATTTATAAAAGAATTTTTCCAGGCCACTCATTATTTTATCCTTATCAGAAAACAGCACCAGAGCCGGCTTATCCCATTCCGAGAGTATTTGTCTTGCCTTTTTTATCCTCGTGACACCGGGATCACTGGGTTTTGCAGGAACCAATAAAGGGAAGGCCTTCGCTCCTCCTTTGTAAGCGCTGGATGGAAAAGGAGCATCATAGGCCCTCAGGGTCTCTTTTGATAATTTTTGATGTGTTCCTTTTTGGATGATATACCCAATCGGTAGCGATGGATGATATTTGGCATAGGCTCTCCAAATCTTAAAAAACGTTGAAATTGGTTTTCCAATGGGTAGAAATGTGTTCATAATCACAACCCTCTTAAATCTTTCAGGATGTTCACCCAATAAGCTGAGTCCTGAAATTCCTCCCCAATCTTGAACCACCAGGGTGATGTCTCTTAAATCTAATTTTTCGATTAGATTTTCAAGTGATTTAAAGTGAAGCTCAAAGGAATAGTTCCGCCAACCAACTATTTTATCTGATTTCCCAAAGCCTATAAAGTCTGGTGCAATGAATCTATAATTTTTTAGGACCGGTATAAACTTTCTATAGAGGTAGGACCAACTTGGCTCACCGTGGAGTGCAAGGATTGTTTCGCCTTGTCCTTCATCTATGTAGTGCATTTGAAGATTATCGTAGTCAATATAGTGCTCCTTGTATGGGAAGTCTTTAATGTTTTGAAAGCGAGATTTTTCTGTTCTTAGCACTTGCATTTTCTGCTGTTTAGCGAACTGTTGTCTGGTTTCAATATCGGTTGAAAAGGATGATAGGATTTGAAAAAAATATTCTGAGCTTCAAGGTCTTTTCTTAGCCCTTCTGTCATAAGTAATCCCATAACCTTGTTTCGCACAGGAAATAATTCGCTATGAATATATTTTAGCACAATTATTTCTTCGCAAACTCCCCTGAGATTTGAGGTCAGATAATAAGATTCTTTTGATTTATCCTTGTTGAAAATTGTAATTCCTAAATGAATAGATTTTGAAAATGATGAAGTAAGAGCACATTTGAACAGTGTCCGATTCGAAAAAACTCTTTTATTAAAGGATTCCTTTAGATTTTCTAGTTCATCATAATGTTTTTTCAATCTTATCATTCAGTCTTGCAGGTAACGGCCCTGCTAAGAAACGTGCGTTCCAAATAGCACCGACCTGCCGCTCTTCATTCACTCTACTCACCAAGGCAGGCATTGCAGGCGGCGTTTACCAAATATAGCAAAACATGCAGATGCATTAAGCGCATACCTTGACAGCATGTTTTCTTAGCAATTGTTGTGTAATCGTAGACCGCTACTACTAAGGCTAGCCTCACTCCAATCTCGTCTTCCGTTCTTCTGGTACACACACCTTTTCAGTCCGACCAACACCCACGTTTTCCGCCCTGCTTATAAGTCCACACCATTTTTAACGTGGACTTCTATTCTTTAAGCACCAGGATCATTGCAGAATCACCAAAGGTGCTTTGAATTAGCAATGAGTATACACCAGGGGAACCTACAAGTTCTATGTCAATTTGCTCTTCATTATAAAAAGTAGAAGTAGATATCAATTTCCCCAAAATATTGAAGACACGAACGTTTAGTTCATCATGGTATTCTTCAAAATGAATAATTAGCGGGCCATTTGTTGGATTCGGGAAGATTAGAAAGGGCTGAAGCACCTTATTTTCCTGGACTCCCACGCCAAAAAAGCCAAAACAACCCGAAGTATCAATACATCCATTTTGAGTAATTTCTACCGCATAAACCCCATTAGACGATGGTATGTAAGATTGAGCAGTTTCTCCGTTCAGTGGTAATAAACCACTGTTGCAATCCAACCACTGATATGAGGATTGGACTGAATTAGAAATGAGCATGGTGTCGGTTACACTTACACTTGTATCAACGATGGAAACAGTTAAGTTAACAGTGATAATGCTATCACACTCCACTGAGTTTGCAATAGTATCCAAATAAGTGCCTGAAGATGTCCAAAGATAGTTGCCGCTTGGAGAGACATAGGAGTTGCAAACTGAGTGCGTTAAGGTGGAGCTCGTATTATTTCTGACCGTGAGATCAATGGTAAGGACACTATCACAACCAGAAGTATTAAACAGTGTATCAAGGTAGGTGCCTGAAGATGTCCAAATATGATTTCCACTTGGTGAGATGTATGAGTTGCAAGCGGATTCAGTAAAAGTAGAACTTGTATTATTATTGACTGTTAAATCAATAGTAAGGACACTATCACAACCGGAAGCATTAGATAACGTATCCAAATAGATACCCGAAGATGTCCAAGTATAGTTTCCGCTAGGAGAGACATACGAGCCACAAACCGATTGAGTAAATGGGGAGCCCGAATTAGTATCAACAGTAAGATTAATTGTTAGAATACTGTCACACCCAAATGAATTTGGAACAGTATCCAAGTAGGTACCTGAAGTCGTCCATGTATAATTTGCACTTGGAGAGCTGTAACTAGCGCACACAGATGGGTTAAGGATTGAAGCGGAATTGTTAACTACGAGGTTTACAGTAATAATACTATCACAACCCAATGAGTTTGGAATAGTGTCTAAGTAAGTACCTGAAGTTGTCCACGTATAATTTGCACTTGGAGACACATAGCTAGCGCACACAGATGGATTTACCGTGGAAGTAGAGTTATTTATCGTCAGGTTTATAGTTATTATACTATCGCAGTAACCCGAATTTGGAATGGTGTCAATATAGGTGCCGGAAGCGGTCCATATGTAATTTCCACTGGGGGAGGTATAGCTTCCACAAGAATTGTCCGTCTTTGTCGCGAAGGTAGTACTGTTTATAGAAACAATCTTGGTAAGTACACTATCACAACCAACTACATTGGGTATTGTGTCTCTAAAAGTCCCTGAATTCGTCCAAATGTAATTTCCGCTCGGTGACACCAAGCTATCGCAGGCGGATACGAACTCGATTGAACTCGAACTGCTATCTATATTGAGAAGAATAGTGGTAATGCTATCACATCCTGCCGAATTGGAAATGGTGTCTAAAAATACTCCGCTGCCTGATAGTGCTTTGCCGCTAGGAGTAATAAATACACTATCACAGTTGTTCAGCGATACAGTTTGATAAGTATTTAAACATGGACTGATGCCTGTGTATAAAGTGAAATTGTCAATTATAACCCACTTCAACAATTGACCAGGACGTATTCTTACCGTAATATATTGGCCGCTGTCAGGAGCAACGAAGTTGAATACGCGAAACGTCCAGGAGGTTGAGTTATTTGGAACTATGGAAGTGTGAATGGTATCACCGAATGTACTGTCGTTAATCGCGAGACCGAACTCAAGAGCATCCGATCGATTTTGCGGATCTGAATCAAAATAAGAGATAGTATACAGTTGTCCCGTTGTTAAAGTATCACTTAGTTTTAGCGAGATCTCATTGGAAGTTGTTGTATCAGTGAATGTATCTAGCCCGAGGAACCATTGGCCAACCGCTGCATATGCATTGCTGCCAAACTGACAGTAAATACCGTTTAGTAGATCTGTAGTTTCAAGCACACCTATTGACTGAATTGAATCAATTTGTGCATCAAACTCCAAATTGGTCATGTTCAGGTCGCACCAAAGCGCATTATTATATTCAAAACTTCCATTCATGAATTGCTGAGAATAACAATTTAATGTAATTATCAAACAGCAAATTGGAAGCAATATAGACTTCATATTAAGTCTCAACTGATGCGTATTAACATTGCAGCAATGCACCCAATACTAGACTTTATCATGGGTGTTGTGCTAAAAGCAAATATAGGCATTAAGTAATGGTGGGTTCCAAATGGTCGTGCATTTTTGGTCTGTTTATCCGCGGTTAGATGAAGGCACAATCTTCGTTTAACGGGATTCTCGAAAATGATTTGCCATAATTGAGTTTGCGTTCTGTATTAGAGAGAGCAACGGGCTCAACTTCTTTATCGAATAGAAGTACCTCCAAAACCTTTTGCAAAGGCCCGAGAGCTGTATAGGAATGACGTAGTGGTGTTGAAAAGGGCTCTGGATGGGTTAGCGCAAATGAATGAACTTATAAACTAGATTACGTACTATGAACAAAGGTGCAGTCAAGAACCTATTTCTAATTTTTATTTCTTTTCCTACTCTGACCTGTGTGTCCAGATAGCCTATAATGCCAATTCGCACGCCAATATATAGACGCTAGCGGCGAGTATTTAACTTACACAGCAATTTTATTTTCAAGAAAGTAATCGACCTCAATACCAATTATGTTGAACCTCTCCGCCCTGTTGTTCAGAGTTTCGCTTACGTTCCGCCTGCCTGCCGGCAGGTTCAGGGGTCCTACTTACCCGCCCCCGTGTTACTTAAAAAGTCTCACGGCCTATGTTTCACAACATAAAGGCTAAATACCCCATAGTATTTATTTCCTCTATATGTGTCTGTCTATATCCAAAGATAATTAATCTGAAAGATTAGCAGATTTAATCGTTTGAATGTAAGCTGTATGCATATTCGCCTCTGCAGTTCTGTTGCTGAAGCTGGATTTGCAATCCTAAGGCTTACCCGCTGGATTATTGGGATACCTATATTCAATCAATGCTTCACTACCTTCACCATGCTAGTCTCTTCACCGGCTGATACTTTCAAAAGGTAAACACCGGGTGGAACGCCAGCTAAGCTGATAGATAGTCTTCCACGATTGCGAAAGCTTTGCTCCACAATCAATCTACCCGTTAAATCAAAGAGGTCAACGGAGACCGCACCCAACGAATTGACTAGCTCCACAGTAATCCCATCTGTAGCCGGATTGGGATAAACCTGTAGGGCCAAGATGCCTTTATTCTTAGGTACCCCAGGTATCACTACAATTTCCGGGCACTGGGTCAACTCACCTAAACTTAAACGTTCTTTTGGTTCAGTGCTGAACATATCCAAACCATTGGGTGTGCCTATAGGGGGCCAGGAAGAATTGCTGGTATAATACGTGGGCATCTCATCTAGAAAAAGGGAATACTCGGGTAGACTATCGGTTCCCGCTGGGATGATGGTACCCAGTTGGTTGTTGCCATATTCAAATTGTCCGGCACCGGCCAGTAAATAGTTTCCCATCAAGGTGGCGCTATTGGTAATTTCATTGCCCATATAGTTCTGGCTGTCGCTCGGCTGATTGGAGCTCATCACCAAGCCGAAGAGCTCGGCCCTGTTCCTGAAAAAAGTGTTGTACATGCCGTTCTTACCATGAGAATTGTCGATCACGATGTTCTGGCCAATGTTGCCTTCAAATAGGTTGGCATAGGGATAATTGCCATGTAACACCATATCACCAGAGGAATTGGGGGGCAAGGGTGATACCCCGGTCCAAAAAGAAGATTTGGAATAGTTGTAGGCAAATACATTTCCATTGGCACCGGCCTGTAGGATCATGGCGTGCCTCAAGCTGTCAAAGATATTCTCTTTTACAAGACATTCACCGGATGCAAATTGAATCATCACTCCATAGCCCTTACCACCGTTGCCATAGCTAAAGGCATGATGCATATAGGAGCCCGATATTTCCAGATTGGTACTCTTGCGGACTTCGATATGCGCAAAATTGGAATTCACACTCTCTATACATTTAACCCAGCAGTTCACCGTGTATTCAAAATTGATGTTACTGGTTTGTTGGGATGTGGAATCAAGTCGCAACACTTTTAGGCTTTCAATACCCGTGTTGCTCTTCATCGCGAGTTTCAGGAGCCTGGCATTTTGCGCTGTAGTAAAAGATCGGCGTAGGGGACTGGCAAGAAATACGGCATTACCGCTCATGCTGTCAATTTGAATGATCTGGCCCGTGGTGCCAACCGCCCAGCTTGAGGTAACCAATACAGAATCATCTTCCATGATTTCAACGTAGTCGCCTACCTGAAAGGCAGTAGCATCATCGAGCACAAGGATTAGGCTGTCTTTTTTAACATCGGCCATAATAGTTGCCATATCGCCGGTGGGCCCACCTTCTAAGGTGATCAGGTCRTTGGGGTTGATCAGGTCAAATAGYAAARTRGTACCTGCACTTGATTCACCTCTAATAATCACATTTTCGACCAGGTTGATGGGTTGCGTGAAAAAATAGGTTCCGTTKGGRATGAATATRATAGCTGAATCGCCGGCGAGTGCGTTGAGCGCGTTGCTCATAGCACTGTCATTAGGGGTAACCCCATTTCCAATTCCTCCAACTGCTGAAAAGTCAATGATGGTAGAAGGTTCCAAAAAGGCTCCTTTATGCCCTGCCAGTGACCAATCGACGGAGCGAGAGACGGGCAATGTTTGTGCATTGACTATAAGATGGCCTAAGAGCAGCAAAAAACAGATGGTTTTCCTCATGAGGGATTGGATTTCTCGATAGATCAAAGTTAATAGAATCTGCGTAATGATTAATGTCAAGACATGGAGAAGAAATAGGATAATTAGGGTGGGTAAATGCTGATTAATTCTTAGATTTAATACATGCCGTTRCGCAATGGTAGGAGATTAAATTAAGGGATAATGGCATTGCATTTTGTACTCACAAAGCACATGTTTCAACCCCTCAAATTTAATTTTAATGAAAATAACTACCATATCCAGAGAGATAGAAATAAATGCTACCAAAGAAGCCGTCTGGAATGTGCTGGCTGACTTTGGCAATATCTGTTATGCCTTCCCGGCGGTATGTTCCTCCAGGATTACCTCAGAACTCAAGAAAGGAGTTGGCACGACCAGACATTGCGATTTCGTAAAGATGGATGCTACCATTGAGGAGCGAATCACTGAGTGGAAAGAAGGTGAATACCTCAAGCTTGAAGGCTACGAATGGAATAATATGCCTGGCTTGAAATCATTGGAAGCAGAGTTTACGGTCTATGAAAGGAATGGGAAAACAATGTTGCGGGCCGTTATTCATTACAGTATGAAGACGTTSATCTTCGATATTTTAAACTGGTTGATGATGAAAAAAATGAATACCCGCTATTGGGATCGGTTGATAGCGGGCCATAAACGCTATATTGAAACGGGAGAACAAGTAACTCGAGGAATGTGGCTTGATTTGACCGTGGTGGAAGCCTGTTAAACACTGCTTCGTCATATTGAACCCAGAGGAGTTTAAGGCTTTTGGGAGAATACCTCACACGTTATTTTTCACCAATTGCACCTAGTAGATCATAAAGGGCTTGCCCCGCCATTGACAGATCTATTTAGCTGGATGCGGTTACCGTTGGATCATTGATCGCAATATGGCCAAAAAGAGGTGGAAAACGGATTGTTGTGCTCATGTGGATTTTATTTTCTCGAATTRTGAGAGTTATCAGAATCTCCATCACCGGCACGGTTAATATTTTCATGTGGAATTGGTGAAATTGGCAGGGAAATGTGCTCGTTTTTTCGTAAATTTAATAGCAGCAATCGTCACATGGTGGTAGCATAAATGGAATGTGAATGGGATGGAAACGGGCGTGTCAAAACGCTTATTTTAAAGACTGATAATTAACTACCATGGCAAAGACCACCATATCCAGAGAAATCGAAATAAAGGCCTCCAAGGAAGCGGTGTGGAAATCGTTGGCCGACTTTGGCAATATTTGCCATGCGTTTCCTTCAGTATCGTCCTCTCAGATTACATCAGAGCAAACGGAAGGCATAGGAACAACCAGACATTGCGACTTTGTTAGGATGGATGCTACTATAGAGGAGCGGATTACCGATTGGAAAGAGGGCGAATATCTAAAACTTGAAGCATACGATTGGAATAATATGCCCGGCTTAAAGTCACTGGAAGCGGAGTTTAGTGTTTATGAAAGGGAAGGCAATACGATGTTAAGGGCCTCGATTCACTATAGCATGAAGACTATTGTGTATGATATATTGAACAGTTTAATGATGAGAAGACTAAATATCCAGTATTGGGATGGGCTATTAGCCGGCCACAAGCGACTCATCGAAACGGGAGAACACGTAACGCGAGAAACACGACTTGATTTGACTCAAGTAGAAGCCTGTTAGTCAAGGACTACGATAATTTGAGAGATAGAAAGAACAAAGTCTCTTTTGGCGAATTCTCTGCGCGTTATACTGCGCTATGGGTAAATGGCTGATTAACCGTTTGAAGCCCTTTAAAGCAGCTTTTTTGGTTTTCCTAATGTGATTTGAAGATTGTAATCTATTTCTCCACCTCTTCAACTTTCTATTTCACGAAAAGGTAGGGCCTGCTTCTATTTAATTAGTTGCGGTGGGAATAAAGGTCATTCAATCAATTCAAAAGCCGCCTTTTCAGACTCCTTTCCATTAATGATCAGCGAAACTTCATGTTTTCCAAGATGAAATTTCCGGGTGGTAATCTCTTTAAAGGGTTGTTTTCGCTTAATGGTGGTAGTAGCGTTTTCTGCATAATTTTTCTCGCTTATTTTGTACACTTTCTTGGATAATCGCCCATTGGCTTTTTGATAGTAGAGCCCATATTCCAATCTGATTTTGGAGGTTGAATGATGGGAATTCTTGAGTTGAAAGGTGAAAACCAACGCTTCTCCAATTTTAACTGTAGGCGGGTGAATTCCTAATTCCACCTTCTACCGGTCCACCAATTCACAACCTTATCTGAACCGAAGACCCCGAAGCCACCTTAAACGGCTTCTCCACCGTATACAATGACTCTCGAGACTTGGCCGCTCTGTAGATGACCCGATAGTGGCCTGGTTGCATGACCAAAGTTTCACGTGTAGAATTTGATGGCAAAGTATAAATCAGCTCCAACTGATTGTCTTTCTCTAAAAAAATATCGGCCCTTCCTTTGGCCATTAACAATATCGTGGCGATACCTGGTTGTGGGATCTGCACGGTATTGGTGTGGCTCTGTTGAACATCGACACTGAACTTAAGGCGTGGAAGCGATAATACTTCGAGGTCATATTTTCCCACAATATACTTGGTGCTGGTATTGAACTCCTGAACATTCAACGTTTCCATTTTGCCATGCTGCCGCACGATACACTGGAGCCGTTTGTAATCACTGCGTCCTTGCATTTGTAAAAATAATTGACCCTGTGGGGCGTCAACGGCTATGATGTTATGGATGCCCGGAGTCATTTCAATGCTATCCAAAGTTACCGGTGGGATCGTATGTACCACCATCCGGTATTGTCCTATAGGATCAATCATTAATGTGTCGGGGTTACCTCGATGGTTGATGGTATGTACGTAGTTGTATTTCATCGCACCTGAAAATTGCTCGTAGAAGGTCATGTTTACATCCGTTTCTGAAGGCTGCCCCGACTGGTCCAATAAATTTACCTGCACAGAAGTGGTATTCATGGCTTGAGAGATAACAATGTTCAATACGTTTTTGAAGACCGCCTCGTCGCTCGCATCGTAGAAATTACCCACACACTCAAATTGTTTCATGACGTCTTCGCTCAATCCCATTCCAATCACGAACGGCTTCAATACAATTCCCTTTTTTTGCAAGGCCCACGAAACGGCACAAGGGTCTCCATCGCACTCTTCAATACCATCGGTAATGAGGATAATGATATTGCGACAATTATCACATGGGGGAAAGTCATTGGCGGATTGTCCGAGTGAATAAGCAATCGGGGTAGTGCCTTTCGGGACGATCTCGTTTAGCTTTTTTAGGATGAAATCGGCATTACCGGTGCCAAATGGAACCTCTAACTTACTGTCTTCGCAGTCTCGTTGCGCCCTTGATATGACCGGTGATTGATGCCCATAGGCCCTAAAGGCCATCATGATATCTGGCCTACCCGAAAGGCTATCGATGACCTCTCCCAGTAGCCTCTGAGCGATCTTGATTTTCATACCGCTCTTCCAACGTCCAAACATACTTTGCGAACCGTCAAACACAAACAAGATTCGTGTGATCGGTTCATCGCTTTCTGTTCCGTTTGCTCGCTTGACTGATATCTGTGAGAGTGCTTGCTGAGATGGGAACAACAGGAACATCATTATGCAAAAAATCCCGATTGCTCGGGAAATTTTGATCAAAGTAGTATGGATTATTTCCTGTTTCACGTATTCATCAAACGATCCAACATGAGAAGAAATTGCCGGCTATATTAGTAGTCGCCAAGCGTTTCTTCATTCTGTGTCAATGCATTTTCCAACTGTTCGTCATTGGGCGGTATTCCATGCCACTCGTGGCTACCCATCATAAAATCAACGCCATGGCCCATTTCAGTTTTTAACAAGATCACCACCGGTTTTCCTTTTCCTGTTTTGTCCTTGGCTAGTTTTAGAGTATTGAGGATTTCCTGCATGTTGTTTCCCTCATCAACTTCAATGACATCCCAACCAAAAGCATGCCATTTGGCACCCAGGTCCAGATGTGGAATTACATCGTCACAGTCCCCATCAATCTGACGGCCGTTATAATCGACAATGGCAATGAGGTTATCAATTTTATGGGCGGCAGCGAACATCATCGCTTCCCACACCTGTCCTTCCTGCAACTCCCCGTCTCCAGTTACAACATAGACCAGATTATCGTCTTTGTTAAGCTTTTTTCCCAATGCAGCACCGTTTGCTACAGACAGTCCTTGTCCTAATGAACCCGAAGAGATTCGTATGCCTGG
This sequence comes from Flavobacteriales bacterium, assembly GCA_016764395.1. Taxonomy (GTDB): domain Bacteria; phylum Bacteroidota; class Bacteroidia; order NORP154; family NORP154. Next base: position 1,055 of record JAESRW010000223.1, on the reverse strand, counting down.
CAGGCCTTCCTCTGTCGCTGGGTGGCCCTGTAATCGTGTGTTGAGTTTTCGGAAGGTGCTTAGCTCCGATAACTCAAAATAACCGGCTCGCGCGAGAACGCTGTACCAAACAGGTGAAATATGCCCATTGGAAAGAAAGAACACATCCTGACCGGTCCCTTCTATAGTGAAATTCTTGGGATCGTGATGCAGTACCTCATGGTACAACGCAACAAACAACTCCGTACAACCCAATGACCCTCCTGGATGTCCAGACTGAACTGCGTGCACCATCCGAACAATATCCCTTCGTACCTGGGAGCAAATATTTTCTAAGTGAGCTACGTCAGCCATATCAATTTCTGGGTCTTTTAATGTTGTTAGCATAATTAGGGAATTTTTTGGTTAGACAAATGTAAATGTTAATTAAAGGTTAACGTTTCAATGTTGAAAAGAAAGAGCTTTCTGTTGAAAACTTTAGTGTTGTGAACGGCTGTCTAATAATTGGTAACTTTGCACTCCTAAATCAAGAAAATGGCATTAAAGTGTGGTATAGTAGGGCTTCCAAACGTTGGCAAGTCAACCTTGTTTAATTGTTTGTCTAACGCCAAGGCGCAGGCAGCCAATTTTCCTTTTTGTACGGTGGAACCCAATGTGGGTATAATCACCGTCCCGGATGAACGTTTGAATAAATTGTCTGATCTGGTCACACCGGAGAAAGTTGTGCCGACAACCATTGAGATAGTGGATATTGCCGGTCTGGTAAAAGGAGCCAGTAAAGGTGAGGGATTGGGAAACCAGTTTCTGGGTAATATTCGTGAAACAGATGCGATAATCCATGTCATTCGGTGCTTTGAGGATGAAAACGTTGTGCATGTTGATGGCTCTATAGACCCCCTTCGTGACAAGGAGGTAATCGATATGGAGTTACAGCTCAAAGATTTGGAAACGGTTGAGAAGCGCATCCTTGCGCAGCAAAAAGTAGCTAAAACCGGGGATAAGGAGGCGCTGAAGATATTAAACATATACACACAAGTGAAAGAGGCGCTTGAGGCTGGCAAATCTGCACGGACGGT
>JAESRW010000047.1 GCA_016764395.1 Flavobacteriales bacterium | reverse complement strand
TCGCGGCAGTTGGACTGCCATTGAATGCGTTTGCCAAGAAGGAGATCATCAAATTAACGATTCTTCACTCCAACGATATACACAGCCATATCGATACATATCCAGATAATGACCCAAAATATCCTGGACTAGGAGGGGCAGCCAGAAAGGCGGCTGCGATCAATAAGATCAGAAAAAGCCAAGAGCATGTGCTCCTGTTTGATGCTGGGGACATGTTGCAAGGAAGTCCCTACTACAACATGTACAAAGGAGAGGTAGAGTTCAAGGTGATGAGCGATATGGGCTACGATGGGGTCACAATTGGCAACCACGAATTTGATAATGGCCTAGACCAATTGGCGGAACAAATGGTGCATGCCAAGTTCCCATTTATCAGCTCAAATTATGACTTCACGAACACCCCCCTGGAAGGCAAAACACTTCGTCATAAAATATATGAAAAAGGGGGCGTGAAAATTGGCGTTTTTGGGCTGGGAATTGAGCTCGAAGGCCTCGTGAACAAAAAGATGTTTGGCAACACCAAATTCAATGATCCAATTGCCACTGCAGCAGAAATGTCATTTCTATTGAAGCACGAAAAAAAATGCGATATGGTGATTTGTTTATCGCACCTTGGATATCGCTACAACAGCAAAAAAATATCTGACCATGTGATCGCCAAAAAATCAAAAAATATTGACCTTATCATCGGGGGACACACGCATACTTACCTTGACAAACCCATCACTTATACCAACAGCGATGGTAAGGACGTTATTGTTTGTCAGGCCGGATGTTACGGCATACGTATAGGACGCTTAGATTATGAAATTGAGAAAAAAATTCAACGAGACGGGTCGCACACAGGCAGAGTTAAAATTCTCAATAAAACAAGGCATATTTAATTTTTTTTCTACTTTTTTTTTACCAATTTTTGTGCTCCCTCTAAGCTAACGCTTTTGAGGGTCCAAAAAGGCCACGGAACTGGCTTACTTTTTGATGATTTTATTTTTTTTTGAAATATATTTTTTGCGGTAAATCCTACTCTTTTGACAGCTAAACCTTACAAAACCAATGACCACGCTCAGGCTTGGGAAAACATCCTCAAGGTTGTAAAGGACAATGTGAGCACACAAGCGTTTAGGACGTGGTTTGAACCTATTGTTTCAGTAAAACTGAAAGCCAATGTGCTCACCATTCAAGTTCCCAGTCAGTTTTTTTATGAATGGTTAGAGGAGCACTACATTTCGCTACTTAAGAAAACATTGCGCAAAGAATTAGGCTCTACGGGCAGGCTTGAGTACAGCATCATTATGGAGAGTGCGTCGTCCAATTCATCTCCATACACGGTTAAAATCCCCACCACTGACCGCAACGTGCTTAAAAACCCTTCCGTTGCATTGCCTATTGACATCAACAAAGACACCATTCGAAATCCCTTTATCATTCCGGGATTGAAAAAGATTAAAGTTGAGTCACAGCTCAATGCTTCTTACACCTTGGATAATTTCATTGAGGGCGAGTGCAATCGTTTGGCACGATCAGCCGGTTATGCTGTATCTGAAAAACCGGGTGGCACCTCGTTCAACCCCCTCCTCATCTACGGGGGCGTAGGCTTAGGCAAAACACACCTGGCCCACGCGATTGGCATACAGATGAAGGAGAAGTACCCTGAAAAGATTGTTTTGTATGTGACGGCTGAGCGATTTCAAACACAATTTGTTGACGCCATTCGTTCAAACAACAAAAATGATTTTGTTCATTTCTATCAAATGATCGACTTTTTGATCATCGATGATGTACAGTTCTTTTCAGGAAAAGAAAAAACACAGGACGTATTCTTCCATATTTTCAATCACCTGCACCAAACTGGCAAGCAGTTGATATTGACATCGGATAAACCACCGATTGAAATGCAAGGGATGGAACAGCGCCTGCTCTCCAGATTCAAATGGGGATTGTCAGCGGATTTGCAGGTTCCAGATCTAGAAACAAGAATTGCAATCCTTGACAACAAAATCAGAATTGATGGCATTAATATGCCCAAGGACGTGGCTGAGTATCTTGCTTACAGCATCACCACGAACATTCGCGAATTACAGGGAGCTTTGGTAACCTTATTAGCGCAGAGTTCATTTAATAAAAAACCGATCACCATTGAGCTGGCCAAGCAAATGATCGATAAGTTCGTCAAGAACACGGCGCGAGAAGTTTCTATTGACTATATCCAAAAGGTGGTATGTGATTATTTTGATCTTCCAATTGAATTATTGAAGTCGAAAACGAGGAAAAGAGATGTGGTTCAGGCGCGACAGCTCGCTATGTTCTTCTCTAAGAACATGACCAAGTCTTCGTTGGCAAAAATTGGTGCCCACTGTGGAGGCAAAGATCACGCTACTGTACTACATGCCTGCCGAACGGTCAACAACCTGATTGATACTGACAAGCAGTTCAAAAGTTATGTCACGGATCTGAAGAAGAAGATCTCTATCGATTAATCCGATCTATTCCCAAGACCATTTATTCCATTGTTATTTCTAAATTGCACCCGCGATGAAAATACTAATGGTATGCCTGGGAAATATTTGCCGATCTCCGATTGCAGAAGGCGTTTTGAGGCACAAAGTGAAGCAACTGGGCCTGGATTATCAAGTCGACTCTGCTGGAACAGCAGCCTATCACGTTGGTGAGCAGCCCGACCCACGCATGCAGCTAACTGCCCAGAATCATGGGATCGATATTTCAGCGCAAAGCGCCAGGCAGTTCTCGTATGAAGATTTTGATCGATTTGACGTGATTTATGCCATGGATGATAACAATCTTCAGGATATATTATCRCTGGCAGATAGTGAAGATCATCGCTTGAAGGTAAAGCTCTTGTTGAACGAATTCAAACCTGGCTCYAAYATGTCCGTTCCWGACCCGTGGTTCGGAGGTTCTGACGGATTCGAAGAGGTTTTTCAACTGGTGGATGCGGCTTGTGACAATATCATCAATAAACTTTARAGATGGCTTCAAGAGGCACGCTTTATCTTATCCCTACCTCCTTAGGAGATGGCCCGCTTTCCCAAATTCTACCTCCCCATCTTTTGGAAATTGCCAATACCATCGACCATTATGTGGCTGAAGACATCAGAACCGCAAGGAGGTTCCTCAGCAAACTTGGCGTGGATAAGCCTATTCAAACATTGGAATTCTATTCTCTCAACAAGCGAACGCAACAGGATGAGATCACAGCTCTTCTGGAGCCAGCGTTAAATGGCAAGAATCTGGGGATGATGTCTGAAGCAGGCTGTCCAGGCGTTGCCGATCCCGGTGCAGACCTTGTGAGAGAGGCGCATATCAAAGGCGTAAAAGTGGTACCTCTTGTAGGCCCTTCCTCCCTATTACTCGCCTTAATGGCTTCAGGACTCAATGGCCAGGAATTCACCTTCAACGGTTATTTGCCAAAGGACAGTCGCCTAAGACGCGAAGCATTGGTCCGGCTGGAAAAACTCGCCCTACGAGGGGCAACTCAGCTTTGGATTGAAACACCTTACCGAAATCAGCAGATGTTTGACGACGTGTTGAAATCCTGTGCCGGGAATACGCGTTTGTGTGTGGCTACGGATATCACCCTTCAGACTGAATCAATTGTAACAAGGCCCGTTTCACAATGGAAAAAGCATCCTCCTTCCTTCAAGAAGCGTCCGACGGTGTTTTTGCTGGGTGCTTAATTGGCGGAATTCAAAACCACCTTCTCAATACCGATCAAATCCATACCCTGCCAGAGCTCAATAAAGAATAGCCCCTGCCCTATTTCCTCCTGAGAAATCTCCAAGTAGCCGTTTGACCATTTAGCATCTTCGTAAGACACCACAATCCTCCCTGTTAAATCCCTTACAGAAAGGTTGAGATCTTTAACAAGCGCTTCTTCAAGAGAAATTCTAATCACATTGGTTGCAGGATTCGGAAAGACGTGCATGCTCATGCGGTTCCCCGTGATATTTTCAACTGACACATAATTGGCATTGAGCTGATCTTTAGTGGCGAAAACATCACCAACATCATAGAAATCTACCGTTAGGAAATTGGGCAGTTTTAGCTTTTCTGCCATACATTGATTGGCTCTATTGATAAAATAGGGATTGCTATTGGCAATAACAGAGGAATCCAGTTCTCCTGTACCACTGAGCTGGTCCGTTATAAAGTGATTCAGGATAAAGAGGCTGTTGACAGAATCCCCCCGGTTAAATTCGCAAGAAAAATCGGCCCGACTTTTATTGGAAAAGTCTGTTTCAACGCAATATTCCCACATATAGTGATACCATTCCTGGCCAGGGCCCGCATCATCCAAATCAGAAAAAACGACCAATCGCTGGTCGAGGTCAATCATCTGTTGCAAGGTTGGCCATGGCTGACCCAATGTTTGTGTGTACAAATAAGGGGTCAAGCCTGAACTCACAAACACAGCCTCCATTTCACTCGCGGTAATATTGGCTTCGAAAATAATCGTCAATACTTCATTGGGATTTGCCACTAAAAAATCCTTGATATCAATCAATACGTCTTCCAAAGGTTCTGAGCCAAGAATGGCTGTGCCGTGATACAGGGTTGGTGTGCCAAATACGTTGTAGACGTCCAACATAAAAGCACGGACCCCATCCGTCATCTGTTGTGAAACAGGAAATGACTGATTGGGGAGCTGAAAGTTAGGGCTATAATTAAAACCGTTGTGGGTGGTCACATAAACCACCTCATCATATCGCTTATCACAGAGCGCAGCATCACCGTTGCACTGAGCAAATGAATGGGTATTGAATGCAACCACTGAAAAACAGGTGATAACAAGTGTTATAATTGAGATTCTATTCATAATAGGTTCTTTTACTCCGTAATCACAACGCTCGTAGCAATAAATATCCGATGTACTTGCGCCCCGCTAACCGTGTCAATGATCCATTGAAGTTCTCCAGCGTCATTTGCGAGYTTTTTCCGAATGTCTTCTGACAAGTTATCCAAGTATGTTTCTCCTTCGATCAACACATGCTTACCAGATACATCTGTAGGAATTTGGAATGCATTATCTTTAAATTTAACMAGCATCCGCTTRCCATTATGCAAATTTATACGAAACCAAGATCCATCTTCCAGGCTCACATCTGAAATTCCAGCTTTAAGTTTGACATACAGCGTATCCGTATTTCCAGCCAATACATCAAATTCAGGTAGCTGTACCGCTTTTTTATCATCGATCTTCTTCCCATAATAGTTCAGCCCATCCTCTATTAGAATAGTATCCGGATCATGATTAGCCGAGCATCCCATGACCAGGGCAAGAACGATATATGAAAGATATCTTTGCATCTGTTTATATTTGATCAGTAAGCGTTGCAACCATCACTAAGCTACTGCCTTAACGGAGCTGGCCGAACCCCCAAAAGCTCCACATCAAAGACAAGTGTGGCCTTGGCAGGAATAATTTTACCAAAGCCCCGTTCCCCATACGCCAAATTAGACGGAATCGTAAATCTGGTTTTACCACCAATTTTCATCAAGGCAATCCCTTCATCCCAACCTGCTATCACCCTTTTTTGTCCCAGCGGAAATTGAAAAGGTTGTTCACGCGGTATAGAAGAATCAAATACTTCTCCGCTTTCCAGATATCCAGTGTAATGAACAATGACTGTTTCCCCTTGCTGAGGGTTGGAGCCTGTACCTTCGTTAACCACTTGATACTTCAGTCCCGATGCCGTTTCTTGCATTTTAATTCCTTTAGTTTCAAAAGCAACCGGTTTAGGCGGCACTCGGACATCCAAAAGTTCCACATCAAAAATCAGCGTTGCCTTTGGCGGAATGGTCGGTGGGCGCCCTGCCTCACCGTACGCTAAGTGATAAGGAATGATGAAGGTAGCTTTCTCTCCAACATGCAACAGCGCAAATCCTTCATCCCACCCTTTTATGACTCTGCCCTGGCCTAGTGGAAATGTAAACGGAGTACCACTCGGCACAGAGCTGTCGAATACCTTTCCATTGGTAAACTTCCCAGTGTAATGTGCGACCACTTTGTCGCCAAAATTTGGCTTTACACCTTCAACCTTTTTTTTGAAAATATTTTTCAATTTAAATTTTGGACGTTCAGCTTTTTGGGTAATAATATATTTCAAGCCTGATTTTGTGGTAATTGTATCCCCAGCCGTTGTCATGGTCCCAACCATTAAAAGTATTGCAACCATCACCACGATCTTTGTTCTTTCCTTCGACATGTCCATCAGTGAATATCAATTAAACTTACGTCATAGACCAAAATGGCATGGGATGGAATTTTTACTTCATCTCCCAGTAAGCCATGGGCCAAATGCGAAGGTAAAACAAACTTTGCCTTATCACCTTTATTTAATAACATAATCCCTTCATCAATGCCTCTCTCTATCTCCCCTTTTCCAATCTCAAAGCCCTTTGTACCCGTTGAATCCGAACTATAGCAAAGTGTACCGTTTGTGAGTCTCACCTGATAATCTATGACAGCTATCTGCCCTTTTTGAGGCTTCATATCTGCATCTCCATGTTCATATATAAAATATCTCAGTCCACTCTCAGTTTCCGTCATGTCCCACCGCCTTCTCTTTATATAGGCATCAATCTTTTTTCGTTCAAGCTTCAATCTCACTTTGTTGGCCCCTACCAATGCCTCATTTGCGGCGCGTTGGCTCAGCACCTTCTGTTGCACAGGCTGTTTAGGTTTACATCCGTAAGATGAAACCATCACTACCAATATCATTAATTGAATGAAGTGAGACATTAGTCTTTCAGCTGAGCTTTGAAATTGACAAGTACTGATCTAAAGTGTTCAACAGCGTCTGAAAGAGATCCATCATATTCTCCTCCTGCTGCATTTCTATGTCCTCCACCTTTAAAGTGTTGTTGGGCCACATCATTGGCTGGAAATGCGCCAATGGATCTAAATGAACACTTAACATTCTGCTCTCGTTCCAACATCAAGACCGCAAAGCTGATACCTTTTATAGAGATAATGTAGTTAACAAGTCCTTCCGTATCCCCATTTTGAAAATTAAATCGGATCAAATCCTCCTTGGACAGCGCGATAAAACCCGTATGAAACTCGGTTAGAACTGTTAAGCGTTCTGACAGCGCGTGCCCCATGAGGCGAATGCGATCCTCGGAATTACTATTAAAAATCTCATTCTGGATTGCCCGGTTATTTGCTCCTGCGTTGATCATCTCACCTGCGATAAAATGAGCCCGATCGGTGGTAAACCCATATGCGAATGAACCGGTATCTGTCATAATCCCAGTATAGACTCCAGTAGCTACGTTCTTATCAATCAAGGCCTCATCCTTCAGCATGAGGATAAACTCATAAATCAGCTCTGCAGTTGAACTTGCCTTCGTCTCACTGAGTGTATAATCCACAAAGTCTGCAGGCTCAGGATGGTGATCGATAAGAATTTTAATTCCTTTAAAATTGGCCACTGGAGCTGACAATCCCCTGGTTCTACTTGGCTCGTTATAATCAAGACAAAATAAGACTTCAGCGGCTTCCAAAATATCCAGTGCTTTGTGTTGATGGCTCATATAGTTTACCACGCCTTCATTTCCGGGAATCCAATGTAAAAACTCTGGGTAATGAGTGGGGACGACAACTGTTACCTCATGCCCTTTATTGATCAGATAATGGTACAACGCAAGGGAAGAACCCATGGCGTCTCCGTCAGGGAATTGATGCGTCGTTATAGCGATGCGTTTTTTTGAGCTTAGTAAATCTGCAATTCCCTCTATTTCCTTGTCCGTCATTTTTCAATCATTGTCCTCGGTGGAAAAGGGAATAGAAAAAGGGTAAGTATACGCATACCCTGCATCCCTTGCCCTATTTCATCCCTTAATTCTCAGTAAAGGTAAGGCCTATTTGTATTTTGGCAATGACGTTGCACGAATATGTCACCACCAACGTGTGAGATACACTATTAATAATTATTTTCGCGCCGACTTTACCGCTGTTGGAGAATGGTGATAATAGCTTACGAAGACAAAGCGACGAAGTGAAGCAACAATACCCTAAATGTGGGACTTATAATTTAAATACTAAATAAAATGGCAGGCAACATTACATTAACGATGATCAAACCAGAAGCTGTAGCGGAAGGTAATATTGGTGGAATTCTGGAGATGATGAATAAGGGAGGCTTTAAAATTAAAGCGTTGAAGTTGCTTCAACTCTCTGAAGAAAGAGCCAAGGCGTTTTATGAAGTTCACGCGGAAAGACCTTTTTATCAAGATCTCGTTAATTATATGACTTCGGGGCCAATTGTGGCGGCCGTTTTGGAGAAAGAGAATGCAGTTCAAGCATTCCGTGATTTTATAGGCGCCACCAACCCTACTGAAGCTGCCGAAGGAACCATTCGTGCAGTTTACGGACGTTCTCTTGAAAGCAATGCCGTGCATGGATCGGACAGCGATGAGAATGCTGTTATCGAAAGTGCGTTTCACTTTAGCGCGGAGGAGATCCTTTAACAATAAGGGAGATTTATTACCGATATATGAACGCTTAATCTTCGTCCTTAACTTTGTCTTCGTCTGTTGACATTTGAAGGACGGAGATTAAGATTTGGATAAAGACAAGGGTTGGTCTTTACTCAGCTTTGGATCAGGAATTCAGGCATTTTCTGTTGCCCTCCTTTCCATGTGCCAACGACAGCAACCGAGACGTTTCTGGAATAATCCAACTTAACGTATAATGATCTCCTCGATCACCTTTTCACCCAAATCCGCATTCATGGATTCGATCACCTTGGACTTTGAATAAGTCAGTTCCTGTTTGAGTGCTGCAGAATCAAAGGTGAGATACAATTTCTTACTGCGCAATTGAATAGCGGTTGTGTGAGCAGCAATGCCGTTACCCATTAATTTCTCCCAGCATGTTTTGACGCGTACCTCCATGACCTTCTCATGGAGATTATTATGTCTCAGAAAAGCATTTATCGTATCTTTTAAATCACGTTGAGCCATCGGCGTTTTGTTTTTCAGTTTTATCGTGAACAGAACCTGAACTAACCTGGAATACTTTCACATCCTCCATTTCAGCAAGTACTTCATTGAGCCTATCTTCATGCGTATGCGTGATAAATATTTGCCCATAATTTTCTCCACTTACCAACTCCATGAGCTGCTTCACACGAGAGGGATCAAGCTTATCAAAAATATCGTCGAGCAAGAGCAGTGGAGCATACCCTTTTTCAGATCTAAGAAAGTCGAATTGAGCCAGCTTTAGGGCAATCACAAACGACTTTCGCTGACCCTGTGACCCCAGTTTTTTTATGGGATGTTCGCCCATCGTGAACACCAGGTCATCACGATGAATTCCTGCCGTGGAGTACTGCAGCACTCTATCCTTAGACATTGCCGCTGCAAGAACCGTTGAAAAATGCTCCTCATTTAATTGAGACCGGTACGCTAAACTCACTTCCTCCTCGCCTTGCGAAATAAATTCAAAGTGTTTTTGAAAGATCGGTGTAAAGGACTCTAAAAAAGCCGCTCTCTTTTCATGTATTACGGTGCCCAAATCCACCAACTGTTCATCCCAAACATCGATGGCATCCTGATCAAATGATCTGGATTCAGCAAATCTCTTTAGCAAGGCATTTCGTTGAGAGAGTATGCGATTGTAGGCTATGAGCTTATCCAAATAAACGTGATCCAGCTGGGCGATGATCGTGTCGATAAATTTTCTTCTCAGGTCACTCCCCTCTTGAATCAAAGCGGTATCCTCGGGCGAAATTAAGACCACAGGCAGCAAGCCTATATGATCCGCAAGCCTGCTATACTCCTTCTTATTGCGTTGAAACTGCTTCTTTTTCCCTTTCTTAAAACCACAGTGAATTTGCTCTTTCTTTCCCTTTAAATCAAAATTGCCCTGAATGATAAAGAAATCACTTTCATACCTGACATTTTGACTTTCTATTGGATTGATGAAGCTCTTACAAAAAGAAAGATAATGGATGGCATCCAGGAGATTGGTTTTCCCAACGCCATTATTGCCTACAAAGCAATTAATACCACGTGTGAAATTCAGCTCTGCAGCCTCGTAATTTTTAAAATTGACCAAGCTGAGTTTTTTCAGATACATGGGCCGGTTACGTTCTTTAGAAATGTAGCGTAGAAGAGGTGTGAAAATTAATAAAAACTGAGCTAACAGGAACCATTATCAGTTCATTTCTTTCAAAAACCCGCCAAAATGCCAGTACAAACGATTTATTAGCTGTTCCCTAAATAAAAAAAACTATTTTTGCATCGTTTTTCCCGATCTCTAAGGTATATTAGGCACAAGAAATGGCAAAAGAAAAAGAAGAAACGATTGTAGACGTAGTTGAGGTCTATAGCAAGACTGAAAAGTATATTGATGAGAATCAGAAGAGTCTCTCCATCATTGTGACTGCGATTGTTGTACTGATTGCTGCCTATTTCGCCTACGAAAAATGGTATGTCGCAGACAAAGAAGTGGAGGCACAGCAACAAATGTATATGGCAGAGACGTGGTTTGAGATGGACTCCCTGGATCTGGCCATCTATGGAGACATGCAATGGCCCGGATTTGAAGAGATTGTAGACGAATACAGTATTACTCCATCTGGAAATTTGGCCAATTACTACCTTGGGATTTGCTATTTAAGAAAAGGTATGTTTGAAGAGGCGATCGATTATTTGAGTTCCTTTGATTCAGACGACATGGTACTTAGCTCAGTAGCTACCGGAGCTATTGGAGACGCCTATATGGAATTGGGTGAGACCAAGAGTGCAGCATCTTTTTACATGGATGCCGCGAATGGAAAAAAGAATGATTTCACATCACCAATTTACCTTATGAAGGCTGCCGCTGCTTATGAGGAGCTGGACAATTTCAAGAAGGCTTCTGGTGTTTATGAGACGATCAAAAAGAACTATCCTGACACAAAAGAAGGCTTGGAAGTGGAGAAGTATCTGGAAAGAGCTAAATCYCYTGCTAACGCTAAATAGYTTGCATTTACGGTAAGGCTCACCTGTTCRRWCSATTCTCTACGAATKACGAATGGTTCGGCTAAGCTCACCACAAGYTTATACGAATTTACGAATCGTTGTGCTGAAGGATATCAAGATYAAWATANNTATGGTGACAGCATCWWTSCCTKKWGNCTATAATCAMMAGGGATAGATTCTTCAATKAWAACCGAGATYYATTAGCTTTATCTTTACCGAATGATTCAGATAACATTAGTTCGCAAGTGGCAGAWYRTTGWGGTAAKATAWAWATGAACCWAGCTCCTATTAAATARCTCCTGTGTCTAGCCAARTTGACCTTTCTCATCAGATTGAAGAAGTACCYTCCGCKRGTGACATGCGATTCGGTATYGTAGTTGCTGAGTGGAATGCSGAGATCACGGAATCCATGTGYCAGGCTGCYATAAGCACACTCCAGGAGCATGGAGCATCGGAAAACAACATTRTMAAATATTAYGTCCCTGGAAGTTTTGAGCTGACCTTGGGCGCACAATTTCTGGCAGAGAGCAAGCAGGTTGATGCAGTAATTTGCCTGGGCTGTATCATTCAGGGTGAAACAAAACACTTTGATTTTATTTCAGACAGTGTGGCCAACGGTATTCAAAACGTGGGCATGAAGTACAATATGCCAATCATATTTGGAGTTCTAACGCCCGGTAATTTGGATCAAGCGAAAGACCGCTCCGGAGGCAAGCACGGCAACAAGGGAGAAGACGCTGCTATCGCTGCGATAAAGATGTTGGATCTGAAGAGGAGGATTGGGTTGATGTAGTTGTGTTGGAGGTTAGATGTTAGAAGTAGAAAGTTGAAAGTAAAAAGTTGAAAGTTGAGAGTTGAGAGTTGAGAGTTGAGAGTTGGATTGAAGAGAAATTAATATCATATAAGACCGTTTATTTAAAAAAACAAACACCACCAAAATGAAAACTGTACTTACCATTTTTATAGCACTGGCGTTTACCATTTCGACCCAGGCACAAAAGGAGGAGCTCGAAAAGGGCGTCAATTTTTACAACAAACGCGCGGAAGGTGCGACGGGATTGCAGGCCCAAGCGGCAAATATTGACAAGGCCATCGAACATTTCACAAAGGCTACGGGGAACAGCGAAACCGAGTTAAGCGCATCTGTTAAGTTGATGCAGTGTTATTATTACAAGGGAACCTTTGTAGAAACGGAGAAAGAAAAGCGATTGGCAGTTTACAATCTAAGTAAATCACTCGGAGAAAAAATCATGGCTGCCTATCCAAAATCAGCAGCTGCTGTTTATTGGCATGCTGCGAATATGGGTAAATGGGGAGAGACTTCTGGTATTATGAAGGCCGCAAAGGAAGGCCTTGCAGATTCGATGAAGGAATGGTGTGAGAAGGTCATTGAATTGGATCCCAATTATAAAGATGGAGGCGGCTACCGCATGTTGGGAATCGTTCATTTTAAGACGCCTTACATTCCTTTCATGCTCTCATGGCCAGATGATGATGAAGCTCAGAAGCACTTGGAAAAAGCACTTACCTACAATGCCAAAGATTTTATTGGAAACGTATATTATGCACAGGTGCTAAAAGAAAACAAAGAGAAAGAAAAGGCCATTGCCGTATTGGAAAAAATGGTCACCTGGACACCTGATCCGAAGCAATTATTGGAGGACAGGAAAGAGCTTAAAGAAGCCAAACGTTTGTTGGAGGAGTATAGGTAGGTTGAAAGTTAAAAGTAGAAAGTAGAAAGTAGAAAGGTTAAAGGTTAAAGGTTAAAGGTTTATTTTTGGGCTGCACTAGATGGGGCATGTGATTAAAACAGGATCCTATTAATAAATCCAACAAGACCTTAATAAGAAGAAATGCCCAGGTGGTGAAATTGGTAGACACGCTAGCTTGAGGGGCTAGTGTTGACAACAAAATAAAAACGTCTTAAACGACTGAAATACAGATAGATAAAGCGTTTTAGTGAGCTTGTAAAAAGTGTTTACTAAAACATTACTAAAACAAAGGTAGGTAGGAATTTCAATTATTTACCATCTTTGTTAGAAATGCGCGAGTGGTGAAATTGGTAGACACGTCAGCTTGAGGGGCTGGTGACCGCAAGGTTGTGCAGGTTCAACTCCTGTCTCGCGCACACTTAAAATCCTTCCACGTTTCGAGTGGATTTAGATTACCTTAGTTTCCCTATAAGCAATTGACAACCTTCAACTTGAGGGTTGTATATTGCAAATAAGGGAACTTGTTCCTTTAGCCAACTCTTGTGGTGCATTTAATCATGAAATTGACACTGACGATAATAATGACTCTTCCTTGTCTCTTGACATTGGGACAGACTTGCGACACCATTAACGGACACGCAATAAATTGCGTTGATAGCAATGGACTACGACAAGGAGAATGGGAACAAAGGAAAAAAATAGTCCTTTTAAGTTGGTATAATGGCTATGGTAGTGAGAACGGATGTAAATACGGTGAGAAGGCAAAGTATGTGACTCTGGCAAAAGGAAATTATAAGAACAACAAAAAAACAGGGACTTGGAAGTATTGTCTTGATGGGGACCGAGATGTCATACAGATAGAGAAACTAATTACGTATTATGATAATGGAACTACTGAAGAACAAAATCTGTACTACAATTATGTTACTTCAATTAATCCTGA
>JAESRW010000046.1 GCA_016764395.1 Flavobacteriales bacterium | reverse complement strand
GTCAAGATCTCCCTTAGCGCGCTGGTAGACCACAGACCTAAAATTCCGGCTAAACGGCCTTCCCTCCAAATCTGACTCAACAAAATATTGATTCACCTTAGGGCCCATGCCCTCCATGAGATACCGCAACCGTCCCAACACCGGAAAGTTTCTTCTAATGGTTTGCTTCTTTTGAACCATGTCCATCACTCCGAGATAAACCAAGGGGATGACAACTGCATACAGCCACCATACAGCAGGCGCCCACTGTGCCACAGCAGCAATGCCAAATACAGAGACCACAGAGAAGAGGACAAATTGTTTTCTCATCTACTAAATTGAAATTTTGAAATGAACGGAAGACAATCGAAATGAAAGCCCGTCAATGCCCTGGCCTTATTCGTAGTTATAGCCTTCAGTTTCTTCCTTGGTTAAGGATACGCCAAGTCCCAGAATCATTCTGTTGGCAAAGTTAAAGTAGGCAATCACAAGCGCTGCATCTGTGATGGCCGTATCGTTCAATCCCGCAGCTCTCAAGCGTTCTATGTGCTTCTCAGAATCCATGGCCGATGGGTTATCGGTGAGTGCCTGGGCATAATCACACAGCGCCTTATCAGCCTCTGATAAATCGAGGGAATCCCGATCCGCTATCAGGGTATCAATCTTGGCCTGATCCTTCCAAAAATGGTTCAATGCTACGCTGTGATGAATGGTGCAATATTCACATTTATTGGTGATAGAGACGATTACTGCCAACATTTCTCGCTTATACCTAACGAGCGGAGACCTTCCATACAATAAGTGCAAGTAAAGATCCATATGCTTTACAATGGACTCTGGATTGAGGCTTTGGATTTTCAACACCTCAGACAGTTTTCCGCGCTTATCTACAATATCGTCATAGATCTCTCTCAAGCGACCTTCAGACTCTTCGTGCGATATTACTTTTATGTGGGCCATAATCTTGTTGCTGTACAGATTTCGAACTTGGCAAAGTTACGTAACCGTCTTGGATGATTGGTCCACTTGCCGACAGAAAGATGCTATATTTATTGCAAAATACTACATATTAGACACTTACACAAAGTCCTTGCTGCTCATACCATCGGTTCAAGAGCGGATCATGTGACCAAATCGTGTCATTGACCCATTTCCGCAATCCGAATTAAATCCTGTTTTTCAACATGTTGTATATATTAAGATTCTTTCTCCTATCAACAATCTGGGAAATCTATACCTATGCATTGGGCTTTGGTGTTTGGCAACACCGATCATCTACTGAAAACAGGCCGCCTGCTCCTTCTCTTTGATTATCTTTGAACCGCAATTCTATTTATCGTGGTTACTGACATTATCGTAGGTGTAACGGCATTGACTTCCATTGCCGCATTCAATTCTCCCAAACTCTTAAATGATTGGATTTTCGAGCCGTATACCATTCTTCGGAGCAAGCAATACTTTCGCTTTTTGACATCCGGTTTGCTACACGGAAGCTGGATGCACCTGCTCATCAATATGTATGTCTTATACTCTTTCGGAAATCTTGTGGAGCAATTTTACAGCAGGCATTTTGGTGGCAATGCCATTTGGTTTTACATGCTGCTATATGCTGGAGGATTGATCGTTTCAGACATTCCGACCTTCTTGAAACACCAAAATGATGTGTCTTATCGGGGCCTTGGCGCCTCAGGTGCGGTTTCTTCCGTGCTGTTCGCAAGTATCCTTTTTGCCCCAACCATGCAACTTGGGCTTTTCTTGGTTATTCCAATGCCAGCCATTGTCCTTGGAGTTGGATATTTACTGTACTCGGCTTATATGTCAAAAAACCCCAAGGACAACATCAATCACGATGCGCACTTTTATGGTGCCGTATTTGGCTTCTTTTTTACGCTGTTACTAAAGCCTAGCCTGATGAGTGATTTTATGAACGAGATACTTGACGCATGGCTCTAGCAAACCTTGCTAATCCTTGTAGATAGCCACATTTGGCTCGCCATCTTCCCGAATACTGCCGCGGTACATGCCTTCCGTATTGAAGGTAAGGGCAAAGTCACCTTCGCTATCTACAGAGATAATTCCTCCCGATCCCCCAAGCGCTGGTAATTTCCTGAGGATCACTTCATCTGCTGCTTCCTGAAGGCTTACTCCTTTGTACTCCATCATTGCAGAAATATCATGGGCTACCACAGCACGGATGAAATATTCTCCATGTCCGGTACTGGATACGCCGCAAGTCTTGTTATTGGCATACGTTCCAGAGCCAATGATGGGAGAGTCTCCAACACGGCCATACATTTTATTCGTCATGCCGCCGGTTGAAGTTCCAGCTGCAATATTGCCATCTTTATCTATCGCAACAGCACCGACCGTTCCAAATTTTTTATCTGCCGGTTCACTGAACTCCGCGTTAATTTGAGTCTTCGCCATGTCCTCACTTTCATCCAAATGGTCCATCCTAATATCCGTTGAGCCTTTGATATCCTGCCACTGTTGGTACCGTTTTGCATCATAGAAATACTGTGGATCTACAATGTCCAGGTCGTTTTCTTTCGCAAATTTCACCGCTCCTTCAGCAACCATCATCACATGGGAAGATTTCTCCATCACTGCTTTAGCAGCGGAGATTGGGTTTTTAACATTGGTGACCATCGTGACCGATCCAGCTGCCAGAGAGCCTCCTTCCATGATAGAGGCTTCCATTTCGTTTTTTCCCTCATTGGTGAACACAGACCCTTTACCTGCATTGAAAAGTGGTGAGTCTTCCATGACCCTGACCGAAGCCTCAACCGCCCGGATGCTACTTCCACCCTCTTTCAAAATAGTATAGCCAGCTAACAAGGCATCTTTTAGCTTATCGTTATAAGCCAACTCCTTATCAGGCGTCATATTCTTCTTAAGAATCGTGCCCGCTCCTCCATGTATTACCAGTGTAAACTTTTCCATATCTGAATCGTATCAATGTATAACTGCCCAACCCGTTATAAAATTGCCGTGCAAAGATGAATATAATTCAGATCATTCTCTTTCAGAATATGAATTTTAAAACTCTTTCTTAATATTGCGTAACGACTATGAAAAGATTCCTTCAATTTCTCGCTTACCTAAGCTATTTGTATGGCACAAAAGATGAACACAGTGTCCATTCCCCATTTATTTTTGATCTTTATACCAACGCCATTATAGACCGGAAAAGCTACTATGTATTCTCCAATATTGAATCGGTCCGTGCCAGATTGAAATTGAACACATCCCGCATCAGGGTAACAGATTACGGAACGGGACGTTCCCGTAAAAGGAGAATTGCATCCATCGCTGCCAGCGCTTTAAAAAAACCCAAGGGCGCGGAATTGTTGTTTCGCCTCGTCAATCATTTTCAACCCAAACACGTTCTGGAACTTGGGACGTCTTTGGGAATTACCAGTTCCTATTTAGCGTCCGTGAGCTCCAATATAAATGTGTGGACCCTGGAAGGATGCCCGGAAACTGCCGCCATTGCACAGCAGACTTTTGATACTTTAAAATTAAAGAATGTCCGACTCACAATTGGACCTTTTGAGGACACCCTGGAAAAAGTACTGGATGAAATGCCACAACTAGACTTTGTATTTCTGGATGGAAACCACAGAAAAGCACCAACCATTCAATATTTTGAAGCCTGTTTGGAAAAGACAAATGACCAATCGATCATTGTTGTTGATGACATCCACTGGTCAAAGGAAATGGAAGAGGCCTGGCTAACAATTAAAAGCCATTCGAAAGTGCATGTGAGTATTGATTTATTTGAAGTCGGTATCCTAATTCTCAATCCTAAGCTGGAGAAGCAGGAGTATATTTTGAGGTTTTAGGTGATTCTTAAAGCGATGAAAGCAATCCTAACGAGAATAAGAAATGAGAACTCTTCTCATATTATTGATAGCTCTTACACCCTTTGTATCCTGTCGTCGGTCTGCAATTATGAACACAACGCAAAACGACAAAATTAGGAGCGAAGGGCGTCATGGATTTGATTCATACACATTCTGTTCTTTCACAGGACATAAGACTAGGACACATAAGTATAAGATTGGTAAGTGGGTCTATTGGTATGCCAACGGACAAAAGATGGCTGAAGGTACCTATATAGCCAAAAAGAAAAAGAAAAAGACCAATTGTAAGGGAGGTGCAAGAGTTCATTACGGAGCATATGGTAGGGATTGGAAGTGCTGGGATGAGAACGGGAATGAAATTAAACTTAAAACCCTGCTAGAGCAAGGARTACTAACGAAAGARAAGCAATYTCCATAATTTCCACTTRCTTTACATAAAATGGCGTAAAGGGTGTRTAGTTRCCATTATTTTGTCTTTTCAGGATCTTTTTTGTTTGTTTTATACATTTTACACAACGCCAATCTTTTATTCACMCTGATTTGACACTTTCSYTAYTTTTGTACGTTATATATTGAAAGATGGAAAAACAAGCCGACAGCATAATTGAACTCAGYGAAATCAGAAGGCACTTTCGGGTAGGTACYGAAACRGTKGAGGCATTGCGTTCSGTKAGCCTCTCTATCAASAAAAACGAGTAYGTWGCCCTWATGGGGCCATCGGGATCGGGGAAATCCACCTTAATGAACCTTTTAGGCTGTCTGGATACRCCYACCAGCGGAWMSTACATKCTCAACAACAAAGATGTTAGCAGACTCTCCGATGATGAGCTGGCAGAAATCAGAAACAAGGAGATTGGATTCGTATTTCAAACCTTCAACTTATTGCCTAGAGCGACAGCCCTGGATAACGTGATACTACCCCTCATCTACGCGGGCTTTAACAAATCTGACCGGGAAAAGCGGGCGCTGGAAGTATTGGGACAAGTCGAACTATCAGATCGTGTAAAACATCAGCCCAATGAATTATCAGGAGGACAAAGACAACGTGTCGCCATAGCAAGAGCTTTGGTAAATAAGCCCTCCATCATCCTTGCAGATGAACCTACGGGTAATCTTGATTCAAAAACTTCTATTGAGATCATGACCCTTCTTGAGGAGATTCACCAGAATGGCAACACCATTATTATCGTCACCCACGAAGAAGATATTGCACAACATGCGCACAGAATCATTCGGTTGATCGATGGTCAGATTGCTTCAGATGAAATCAACCAGCATATTGTTCGTACGGATAAAGTCAGCACAGCTTAACATTTCCAATTATGAAAATTTACACCAAAAAAGGAGATACTGGCCAGACTTCGCTATTGGGCGGAACCAGGGTCGAAAAGCACCATGACCGGATAGAGGCTTATGGTACCGTAGATGAACTCAATTCCCACATTGGATTGATTCGAGATCTGGAAATGGATGCCAGCTACAAGAAGCATCTCACAAAAATTCAAAATGATTTATTCACCATTGGCTCTATCCTCGCTTCTGATCCTGATAAATCAAAAGTTAAAATTCCTTCCATTTCAGAAGAGGACATTGCTCAAATGGAAAGCGCCATTGACGAATGGATGGGCACCCTTCCCGAAATGCGCTCCTTTATTCTACCTGGTGGGCACCCAACCGTCTCACAAATTCACATTGCCAGATGTGTTTGCAGAAGGGCAGAAAGAGCGGCCAATCGCTTAAAATCCGGCGTAGAATCAGCTGCCATGGCGCTGAAATACCTGAATCGACTCTCCGACTACCTGTTTATGCTAGCCAGGAAAATGACTGCAGATCTCAATGCAGATGAAATTCCTTGGAAAGGGATGCAATAATTTTCTGTAGTATTTGTTTGTTTTTTAAGGGTGAAATGATATTTTTGTCGGCCCGAAAAACGAGTACTTTATTGTGGTAACATTTCAAACACTCCTCACGTAGTGTTAATAAATCAAATTTAGGAATATGTATTGGACGCTTGAATTGGCCTCTAAATTAGAAGACGCACCTTGGCCAGCTACCAAGGAAGAGCTTATCGATTACGGTATACGCTCTGGCGCTCCCCTTGAAGTTATTGAAAATCTTCAGGAAATCGAGGATGAAGGTGAAGTCTACGAGAGAATCGAAGATATTTGGCCCGACTATCCCACGAAGGACGACTTTTTCTTTCACGAAGACGAGTACTAGCAAATCTTGTATTGGGCGACCTATTGTTGCCCGTTTTCCGTACCTTCGCATCCGCCTAACAGGCAGGCTCGCAGGCAAGCGCCTGTTTTAATTATAACCTCTGATGGCAAGTTTGCTCACATCCGTTTTTAAACTCTTTGGCAAGAAATCCGATTCGGATGTCAAGGAAATGATGCCTCTAGTGGATAAAATCCACCAAGCATACGAGGGAATCATCCAACTCAGCAACGATGATCTTCGGGCCAAAACTGCCGAGCTAAAAGAACGAATTCAATCACATCTCACCGAGGAAGAAACTGAAATCTCCAAACTCAGACAGGAGATTGCGGACAATCCGAATATTGATGTCGATGAGAAAGAAAAGTCCTATAAACGCATCGATGAGCTGGAAAAGCTGATCAACAGCAAGACAGAAGACATTCTGCTTGAAATTCTGCCCGAGGCGTTTAGCGTCATGAAAGAAACGGCTTTAAGATTCAAGGAGCATGAACGCGTAGAGGTGACCGCCACAGACTTCGACCGCAACTTGGCTTCTAGGAGTGATAAAGTGTCTATTGAGGGCGAGAAGGCTGTCTATCTCAACGAATGGACAGCCGGAGGGGTAACCGTGAAGTGGGACATGGTCCATTACGACGTTCAGCTCATTGGTGGAATCATACTTCACCAGGGTAAAATAGCAGAGATGGGAACGGGTGAGGGAAAAACACTCGTAGCAACGCTTCCCGTATATCTCAACGCCCTTGCCGGGAAAGGCGTTCACATCGTGACGGTTAATGATTACCTGGCTCGCAGAGACTCTGAATGGATGGGAACCATGTTCGAATTTCACGGACTATCAGTAGACTGCATTGACAAACACGAATCCAACTCAGAAGAGCGCAGAGCAGCTTACAATGCCGATGTAACCTACGGCACCAACAATGAATTCGGCTTTGACTACCTACGCGATAATATGGCGAGCAGCGTTGAAGGGTTGGTGCAACGTAAACACAATTACTCCATCGTAGATGAGGTTGACTCGGTGTTAATTGACGACGCGCGAACTCCGCTTATTATCTCCGGCCCTACTCCACAGGGAGATCGACATGAGTTCGTGGAGCTAAAGCCCAAAGTTGAACGGCTGATGTCGGCGCAAAGAAAATATATCACAACCGTCCTCTCTGATTCAAAGAGACTCAACAAGGAAGGTGGCAAAGATGAGGAGAAGCAGGCTGGAATTGCATTGCTCAGGGCTTTCAGAGGGCTTCCTAAAAACAAGGCACTGATAAAATACCTCAGTGAGGACGGAGTAAAAGCACAACTTCAAAAAACGGAGAACTACTACATGCAGGACCAAAACAAGGAAATGCACCTAATTGATGAAGAGCTCTTCTTTGTAATTGATGAAAAAAACAACTCTATTGAGCTTACCGAAAAAGGGATTGACCTCATCACTGATTCGACTGATGACTCCGAATTTTTCGTTTTGCCTGACGTGGGGGCCAAGATTGTAGAGATTGAGGGCAGCGGAGCTCCTGAAGCCGAAATAACCGGCCAGAAATCGGATTTGATGCGTGAATTCTCAATCAAGAGTGAGCGCATTCATACGATGAATCAATTGTTGAAGGCCTACACGCTATTCGAAATGGATGTGGAGTACGTCTTGATGGATAGCAAAATCAAAATTGTCGACGAACAAACCGGCCGTATTATGGACGGCAGGCGCTATTCGGATGGACTGCACCAGGCGATAGAGGCTAAGGAAAATGTCAAAATTGAGGCTGCCACGCAGACCTATGCAACAGTGACCCTGCAGAATTATTTCAGAATGTACCACAAACTGGCTGGGATGACCGGTACTGCGGAAACGGAAGCTGGTGAACTCTGGGACATTTATAAATTGGATGTGGTGGTGATTCCAACCAATCGCCCGATTGTAAGAGATGATGCTGAAGATCTCATCTATAAAACAACTCGCGAAAAGTACAACGCCGTCATAGAAGAAATTGACAACCTGACCAAGAATGGCAGGCCGGTATTGGTCGGAACTACCTCGGTTGAAATTTCAGAATTATTGAGTCGCATGTTGAAAATGCGCGGTATCAAGCACAATGTGTTGAATGCCAAACTGCACCAGCGTGAAGCCGACATTGTCGCTGAGGCGGGTGGTGCTGGAGCAGTGACCATTGCTACCAACATGGCCGGTCGGGGAACGGATATCAAATTAGGAGTTGGTGTAAAAGAATCAGGTGGATTGGCCATTATTGGAACAGAAAGACATGAATCACGTCGCGTTGACCGTCAGCTACGTGGCCGGGCCGGACGACAGGGAGATCCGGGATCGAGTCAGTTCTTCGTCTCCCTTGAAGACAACCTGATGCGCCTCTTTGGATCAGGAAGAATTGCCAATCTCATGGATCGTATGGGTCTGGAGGAGGGTGAAGTGATTCAGCATTCAATGATCACCAAATCCATTGAAAGAGCGCAGAAAAAAGTTGAAGAGAACAACTTCGGAATCCGGAAGCGCCTGCTGGAGTACGACGATGTAATGAATTCACAAAGAGAAGTGATCTACACAAAGCGTCGCCATGCACTGTATGGGGAGCGGCTCTCTGTGGACATCGCAAATATGATCTATGATGTTTGCGAGGGAATGGTTCAGGAATACCAGGGCGTACGGGATTATGATGGATTCAGACTAGAACTACTCAGGGTGTTGACGATTGAGACCCCCGTGTCGGAAGAGGAATTCATGAAACTGAACGAGAATGAAATCACCGACCTGCTGTATGATAAAGCCTTACAGGGGTATAAAACCAAGTCGCAACGAGTGATGGATCAGTCCATGCCGGTTATCAGGAATGTTTACGAAAACCAGGCGGCGACTTATGAGAATATTGTGGTTCCCTTCACTGATGGTGTAAAAACGCTACAGGTAATTACCAATTTGGAGAAATCTTTCACCTCTAATGGTGCGGAATTGGTTAAATCCTTTGAGCGAAATATTACATTGGCTATGATTGACGATGCCTGGAAGGAGCATCTTCGAGAAATGGATGAGCTGAGAACTTCTGTTCAACATGCCACCTATGAACAAAAGGACCCACTGTTGATCTACAAACTGGAGTCATTTAAGCTCTTTACCACAATGATGCAGCAATTTAATTCTGACATCAGTTCTTTCCTATTCAAAGGCGGCTTACCTTCAGCAAATGGATCAGAAACCGTAAGGGAGGCACAAGGGCCAAAGCGAACAGATTACAGCCAGGTTACCGCTGGCCGTGCAGATATACCAGAAGTTGTGCAGGCGAGGCGACCAGAGGGCCAAGGGTCAGAACCTGGACAGCAAGACGCTCCACAACAGCGCGTTCAACCGGTTCGGGTAGACAAGAAAGTCGGACGGAATGAACCCTGTCCTTGTGGTAGCGGTAAAAAGTTCAAACAATGTCACGGAAAGTGACGTAAGAGGGGGGTATTGCAATTCCAGCGGCGGCTGGAAAATTTTAAAAACCGCTCCTTGATTTCCACCAAATATTTTGGTTATTCTAGACGAATCCAGCCCGGCACAACGGCTAGGTTTACCTTTTTATGTATCGCTGTTTGGGGGAGTTTGGTCCTTAGCACTGATCAGGCGCAAGGGCAGGAAATGATGGGCCTCAATGGCAGTAACTATGCGGGAACTGCGGGAGCTCATATCAACCCCTCTTCCCTTTCAAACTTTCCACATAAATGGGAAGTGCACCTACTCACATTGGACTTCATGGTTGATAATAACTACGCCCATATGCCAAAAACCAGCTTAATGTCTGAATACAAGCGTTCAAAAAACCTTGGATCCAACTACGAGTTGCAGCAATCTGATTTTGTATATCCCCAGACTTCTTTCTCTAAAAAGTCTGCTTATGTAAATGTCCTTCTCAAGGTGCCTTCTGTGCTGTTTAGGATTAAGGACCACCGATTCGCCCTCATAAACAATGGAGCAAGATTTATCACCAGCGCCAATCACGTAAACTTCACCGTGCCTAAGTTTTTAGATTCAGAAGGAGACTCACTTACTTTGGACTTTAGCTCTGCCAATCTCGACATTTCAAAATTCAGGATCAATGCTATGGCATGGGCAGAATACGGAATCACCTATTCTACGCTGATTTCACAAACCAATTCAACAAAAACGCATATCGGTATCAGCATAAAACGCCTCCATGGGTTTGCCTCAGGCTTCCTCCTCAATAACGGGGTTGCATTCGACTTTACACCACAGCAAACTGCATTGACCAGAATAGATGTGGAGTACGGATATATAGATGTTCAAAATCTAGGAGGGAACTCCGCCGGATATCAGGGCCTTATATCTGGCAAAGGGATGGGATTTGATCTCGGGGCAACCTTTGTAATGAAACGAAAATATCGGACGGGAGGGATTGACAGAGTTGAACTTGGACGCAATCATCCCACCAATTACGGAACAAGGATCGGCATCTCTCTAATCGATATGGGCAGGATTAATTTCGACAGCAATGTGCAAAAATTCAAAGTTGACAAGTTCACACGAAACGATTCTATCGCTGATATGGATGTTTTGGTGAACAGCGAATTGTACCAATTTCCGGATCAATCTCAGCCGGGCGCTCAATTTTCCATGCGCTTGCCCACCGCACTTTCAGTTCAGGTTGATTACAAGATACGCCGCAATGTTTTTGTGAATGCAACGGCCATTCAGCGCATTGTGCTCCCTGGCCCAGGAATTGATCGGGCAAATCAGCTTTCAATAACCCCTCGTTTTGAGCTCAAATGGCTGGGGTTCTCCATGCCGCTTTCGTTATATCAATTCAAACGCCCCAGGTTAGGAGCCGCATTGAGAATTGGCCCGCTGTGGATAGGTTCGGATAAAATCGGAAGCTGGTTTTTCCCCGGCAAGTTTTCGGGTACGGATTTTTTCATTTCCTTGCGCATATTACCGCTCCACAAGTCTAAAAAGAAGAAGCGAAAAAGGGCGGAAAAGGAGAAGAGGGTGACCGACTTACCCTGTTCATTTATGCCCTACAGATCAGTGAAATGGATTAGGGCACTCATTAACAACCTCAAACGCAAGCGAAAAGCTTCCAAGTTCGGAGCCCTGAACAATGCTGATCACGGAGTCCCAAAACAATAGCTGCATTTGGCTGAGCTTTCCCTTAGTTTTTTCTTTTCTATCTTGAAGTGGAAAAAATGAAGTATAAACGCCTTTTGCTTTTGACAGCTTTGGTTGGTCAGCTTTCAATGATCAACTGTATTGCCCAGCAGCATACCATTGACAGTCTTACACGTATAATCGCCACCTCGAAAGGGGATACGAATAACGTAAACGCCTTTTATGAATTGATGGCACTATACTATCTTCAAAACCCGGACACTGCGATTATAATCGGCCGACAAGGGTTGAAACTCGCGCATACCCTGGATTTTAAGAGGGGGATATCGGATGGTTATGCATGGCTTGGCTATATCAACGTAGAAATAGGGAAAGACTCATTGGCC
This sequence comes from Flavobacteriales bacterium, assembly GCA_016764395.1. GTDB lineage: Bacteria > Bacteroidota > Bacteroidia > NORP154 > NORP154. The sequence continues at coordinate 2,098 of JAESRW010000046.1, read as the reverse complement.
CTCTCTTATTTTTTAAAGGACCGCAAAATGGAGGAAACGCGAGGAAACAAAAAGAGACTTTCTACTGTATTGAACAACATAGGTTATGTCTATAAAAGAAGAGGTGAAATCGAGCGTGCCATGGAATACTACCACAAGAGTATGAAAATTTCGGAAGAGATAGGAGACGAGAAGGGCTTCTCTTACTCCTTGAACAACCTTGCTGTACTTTATAAGACCCAGGGCGATTATGACCTTGCCCTTCAATACGCTTACCGGAGTTTGACCATCAGACGTGAAGTAGGCGATAAAAATGGTATTGCTGCAGTTTTAATCAATATTGGCTCATTGCAAAGTGGTTTCGGCAACAAGGACTCGGCGATGCAATGCTACCGCGCAGCTTTGGTGATTGACCAACAACTCAACAACTACTATGGAATCGGACACGACCTGTCAAGTATAGGATTGTTGTTCAAACATGCTCAACTTCTTGATAGCGCTCTGGTTTACTTTCAAAACAGCTACGGGTACATGGAAAAAGCTTCCTCCCAAAAAGGCATGAGTGCCGCAGGAAATTTCATGGCAGATGTTTATGTACACATGGGTGATCTGACAACCGCTGGTAAGTACGCAAACCAATCATTGCTTTTGGCAGAACAGCTAGGTTACCCACCTGAAATTGCAAATGCAGCCTTAGTGCTAACTTCGATATACAAACAGACCCAGCAATGGAAAAAGGCACTCAACTATCGAGAATTGGAGGTGAAAATGCGTGACAGCATGAAAAATGAAGAAACTCAAAAAGCTGCTATTCGTCAACAAACAAAATACGAGTTTGAGAAAACGCAACTTATGAAGGAACAGGAGGAAAAAGAAAAGGCACGTTTGGAAGCTGAAGTAACAGGAAGAAGAGATAACCTGCAATACTCCGTGATTCTAATTGCTTTGCTGGTCCTGTTTGGGGGAGTACTTTCACTTGGATTCTTAAAGGTTAGCCCTAGAATGGCAGAGGGCATTATCTTCTTTTCATTCCTTATTTTATTTGAGTTTCTACTGGTGCTAGCCGATCCGTCTATTGAGGACTGGTCTGGTGGTGCACCCGGAATTAAGCTCTTACTCAATGCAGCTATTGCGGCTTTGATCTTCCCACTTCACGCATTTTTTGAGTCAAGGCTGAAAGGCCGGCTGGTGAAACATACATGAACCATTCACCGAGGACATCTAGAAATATTGTCATCTTGAACAAAGTGAGCGATTTCTATACACTTGCTGAGGTGCCGGTATAGAGCACCCCTGGACGACATTCAATCGGGGTTCAGCTGTCGAACACCGTAGAATACAGGCACCCTTCAGCCCTGCTTAGCTCAGGCAGTTCCACTCATAGCACACTCACCCCGCCCAATTCTCCCTATCCAAACTTCTGTATTGAATGGCTTCAGCCAGGTGTTCGTTTTTAATGTCTTGGCAGTTCTCCATATCGGCAATGGTTCTTGACACTTTGAGTATTCGGTCATAAGCGCGTGCCGACAACCCAAGCCGATCCATCGCCGTTTTTAAAAGGGTTAAGCCAGCTGCATCAACCTTACACAAATCCCTCAGTGCTTTTGTCGACATCTGGGCATTGCAATGGACACCTTCTACTTCCTTAAATCTGTTTTCCTGAATATTTCTCGCCTCTTCAACACGCTCCCGAATTTTCTCACTGGGTTCCGCCAGCCTGGTACCAGCAAGTTCATCAAACGGAACGGGTGTCACCTCAACATGAATGTCAATTCGATCCAATAAAGGGCCTGAGATCTTATTGAGGTACTTTTGAACAACCCCAGGAGCGCAGACACATTCTTTGTCAGGATGATTATAATAGCCACAAGGGCAAGGATTCATGGAGGCGATCAGCATAAAACTAGCCGGAAAGTCGACCGTCATTTTAGCGCGGGAAATGGTGACGGTCCGCTCTTCCATGGGCTGTCGCATAACTTCAAGTACGCTCCTTTGAAACTCGGGGAGCTCGTCAAGGAAAAGTACACCATTGTGGGCTAGTGAGATCTCTCCTGGTTGAGGAAAACCACCACCGCCTACGAGCGCAACATCTGAGATCGTATGATGGGGAGCCCGAAAA
>JAESRW010000306.1 GCA_016764395.1 Flavobacteriales bacterium | reverse complement strand
AGCTAAACGTATTGCAGATAATGCCTTAGTGGCTATTACCCTGATGATCGCAGAAAGCAAAGCGGAAGAAAAAGACATGATGGTTAAGGTAATCGTGAACTTGATTAATGGAAACAATTAAGAAACGGTGTTAATATATTTTTATAGTTTGAGGCGAGACACCGGGCGAACTTACCCAAGGCGATATTCTGAACAATATTTTTTGCTATATACTGTCCCTATTCCGTCCCCCTAATTGCATAAGTGACTGACAATCAGTACTGCTTCACATTCTGTATTGGGAAGTGAATTCTTCTATTCTGTCCAGCTTTCTCTCCCCTGTTCGCCTAACAGGGCTTGGACAGTGTTTTTGATACTGAGCTGGCTCTTATTAGATGGAAAATAGTGAGGTAACGCAGCAAACATTTCGCAGCTACAAGCTGCTTGAATAGTAAGACGACCGCGTGTCGCCGTAGCTTTAGCCTAACGGGGATTAATGAGGTACGAATCGCGTACGTGCTCAATGAAAGGGATTTAACAAAGGCAATGGCTTGCCTTTAAGAGGCCCTGGCAGTATATCCAGGATCGTAAGTTGCACAGGGAAATTGCACTCAAGGGCATTTGAATAACTTGCCATCCCGAGAGAAGCCAGGGATTTCCCGTATATTTCATGAACTTTACCGTTGTATGACGAACTGTCGACTGATTCGAGTAGTACCATTTCGAAGTTCAATCAAGTACAAGCCAGTTGATAGTGCAGCAACCTCGATTGAGCGGTTATCACCGATCGTTGTCCCTTCTAATACTGATTGACCAAAAGCGGAATACACCTGATATGAATAAAAACCTTCAATTCCCACAATGTTGATTGCTCCTGCAGAAGGATTGGGGTATATCATAAAGGACCCACCACTAAAACCTAATGACTGCACGCCAAGCGTTGTATCTGGTACAGCAGGCTTAACAAGTAGCATGAATCCAGCTTTTGAATAGCTGGTTTTGCTATGTGATCCTCCGGCCCAACAAACGCTGTCAGTACCAAAAGCAACCGTTTTAGTATAACTTTTATCATCAAATTGATCATAACCTTCCCAAATGAAATTAGTATCGCCAGCCAATGACACAAACCTCAAAATGGCATCGGTAGCTGAATCAACATTTAATCGATAACCGCCAGCCGCTATGTTGCCAGAGGCCAAGTTGATGTCCATGTCCAAGAAGCTGCCCCCGGTGGTAGAAAGAGGATCCTCAATATATCGCCATTCTTCATTAGAGGCAGYCAGATCCAGCATCCCAATAAAGAGGTCATTATCCAGATCGCCAGCCACCGCCAAAAACCCTGCTCCTGATTGTTGAACGCCTCCTATAAAACCCTGTTCCGGATAACTGTATTGCCAAATAATCGAAGTGGTCGCCTGGTCAAAAATCAATAGCGTTGGATTACCAGTACTGTTGGATCCAGCAACAAAAATACTATCAGCGACAACATCCAAGTCATACGCATTCAAGAGTGAATAGTTGAGAACAGGAGTTACTGCTCCACTTTGCTTATTGATTTCAATCACCGCATCAGCCCCAAAATACCACAAGTTAACGGTGCTCTTGATAATTGTTCTGTGGTAGTTCCCTTCCCAACTAAAATGGCCAGCATGATATTCCACAATAGCGGAAGTGGACAAAGCCGATCCATTCCAATGGCTATAATACAAACTATCATTACTGGCGTATAGCAAATAGGCGTCAGTTCCCTCAGCCAACAATTCAATGGGCTTGACCTTAGTCGAACCAATAGCAATCGAATCAAAAGTAACCAGGGCTCCGCTTATTCGGCTGAGTTCGCTGAGATACACATAGCTCGGAGAACCAATTCCATCAGCTGGAACCATGTAATGGCTAACAAATACTTTGGTATTAGTGACGGAAATATTCCCGGTTTGATGATTTAGAGCACCTGAAACTACTGATAACCAATTCAGTGTGTCACCGAGATAATGTTCAACCACCACTTGATTGCCCACTTGTTTTAAAACAAATGTGGTATCCGAATAATGCTTAATCGCTGATGTTTCGGAATATGCTGTTCTTGATCCATCAATTCTCTTCAGGATGTCTACAGCCCCAGTGGCGCTGTCAATCGTCGCAAACATAGGTATCGGTATTTGTAATGCGGTATCTTCGAGGTGACCCAAAAGCGTTGAATAATCGCCGAAGATGCAGCTTGCTTTTCCTACACTATAGTTATCATAGAAGGCTAAATCATTAGTAATGGTATTGTCATAAATGACCGATCCAGTTGATCCATCTAACTTTACCAATCCCCATTGTTCGGGACCATAATTCGCATCTCCGTAATAACCAGTCACCAGCAAATCACCGCTACAATCAATATCAAGAGAAAGTCCCGCTTCACCATTACCACTGTGAGAGGCTGGACTACCCACTGGCGTGATCCATGCACTAGACATCCATTCAACAACGCCCGTTTCTTTATGGACTTTTCCAGTCCTGAAATTATAAGATCCGCTCCCTACCAAGGTATGTCTGTATGTGGCAAATATGTACCCATCACGATCTACCATATCAGCAATGGAGACTGATGACCCAGCCAATACTGCTTTCCATATTAACGCACCAGTTTGAGGGTCAACACGGGCAACAATTCCACCCCCATGGCCAAAGCTACCGCCGTCCCGTCCGAATACATACAGTCCACCGATGTCATCAATGTAAACCCTGTGGACCTCATTAATAGGGTAATTGCCTAGTAGATATGAGTTTTGCCAGATTATTTGATTCAGGTCCTTACGGTTGTATTTGGTAATGGTTGCATTCTGCGCAGTGTAAAGGTTTTTGGACGCGTCCACCGTCAATTTTACAGAAAAACCTGAAAGGTTCAGTTGATATGTCGATAGACTGTCACCCGTTGCTTTATCGATTAACGCCAACCTGACATTTTGTTGGGTCACATGATGCACATCCAGGAATGTGGTGGAATCATAATCACTCAAGACATCTCCCCGGAAATTGGTGGGATAGAATGGAGTGGTCCACGCAACAATCCCAGAATCCGGATCTACTTTCCAGAAAAAACGATTAGGTGCACTACCTTCATAATAGATGGCATAGATCCATCCATCCTCGTAGGTATCAAAATAAATACCCCGACATTGCGTGGTACCTTGAACCACGGAGTTGAGCGTCGACCACTGCACGTCACCCGCAAGGTCGAGCTTTAAAATAACGGGGTGTTCCAGGCCATCAAAATCACTCCGGCCTGAAACGAGAATGCCATCTTCAACTTCCACATAATCATAGATATAATCAAGTGAGCCACCTAACGTGTCATTAAAATATTCGAGATATTGCACTTGGGAAGTGGCTGCCAGACTACAGAGTAGAAGGATCCAGGTACAAATATGTTGTCTATTGCGCATTAGTTAACCGTATAGTTAGCAGTGACCTGACAGCCGTTTTGGCCCGTGACAGTGACCGAATATGAACCTGGAGAAGCAGAAATTGATTGTGTCGTCTCTCCCGTGCTCCAAAGAATCCCATTATTTTCGACAAGTGGCACAAACAACTCTGAACCACTGGAGCACCAAGTGTCAGTATGCTCAATAATTTTCAAATCAGTGAGGTGATAATAAGTAACCTGTTTAATATTGTTTGCATCATTCTTATCAGGAACTCCATTAGGAGAATGCGTCAAGAAATCAAAGAGGTAGGTTGTGTTTTTTACGAAGTCAAAGGCACCGAGATTGACGGTAATTGTTGCTCCAGATGCAATCGAATTAAGATAGGGAATGGTGTTGCCCAACTGTCCATACATATGCCATTCTATGACAAAGGAATCAATGCTGAAGGTTGAATTATTGGTTACCTGAATGATAAGCGAATCAGCTTTTGAACAGTTGGCCGAATCTGGAGCGATGATACCAACAATCTCAAGATCCTGATACTGGCTTGAATCTATTATGTATTCATCAGCGCCGATGTCCAAGGGGCCAGCAACTCTGGGTTCGCCATCAATATCGTTGGTCACATCAGCAATTGGCATTCCGGTCTGGTCAAGTGCAAACGTATTGTTAATGTGCAAATTCGAATCGCTATAGTAAAGTGGATTGGTATAAATACTGTTTTGATCTCGACTCATAGAGTCTTGCCATGCACTAAACGGATAATTGGTCCCATCCAGGTCAAAGTGCTCAGGCCCTGATGTTTTAAAGACGTTATAGTCAGAGTGAAAATTAGCGGTATCTATTGGGTTGAAAAAGGAGTAAAACCGTCCATCATCTTCCGAATAAAAGATATTATTGTAAAATTCAATGTTGCTGTAATTGCTGCCGAACTGCACAATGTCGTCATCATTACCGCCATGATAAAAACTATTGTTTATAACCTTCAAATACGAAGTATAGCTAATGTCCAATGCGATACCATAATAGGTCGAATATACATTGATGAAGTTGTTCTTAAAGATTATCGGGTCAGCTGCCGTTCCGTAACACCATTGGAAATCGAAAGCTAGATACCCAAAACTATTTACTCGCATGTCATTTCGTTCAATCAAGACTGAATCATCACAATACTTGAGTTGCACTACATAATTACCTCCTGCATTCCCGATGAATTTGTTTTGCGAAATACGCACCGATCCCATGCGCTCGATGTACATCGATTGACCAGTTGGCCCCAAGAATGTATTGCCAACAATCGGATTGTGATAAGAGACATTGGTCGAGTTCCCTTTCATGTATACATGGCGGCCAGCCCCTTCCAGTTTGTTCTCGATCAAATAATTGTGTTTAAGCGCACTCAGAGTACCTTCATAAAAGACCAAAACCGCATTGGTACCACTACCACCTGAAGAGGATGAACTCATCCAATTTCGGCGAACAACATTATTCGATGCCCCACCAGTGAAGTGGATAGCCCGTTTATAAGAACCTTGAGGAAGTAAGCCAAGGTGCTGGATTATAATATTCTCAGCTCCATCTAGTTTAAAGAGGTAATTTTTCTGAGATGAGCTTAAATAGGTCATCGTTACGTAGCTACTGTCAAGGACAGCAGATTGGAAAGTAATCGTATTCACAGAGTCAGCACCAGCGATCACCGGTATCACAACTTGTTCATTGTAGGTGCCCGAGTCTACATTGAAAATGACCGGGCCACAAACTCCAGTGGTAATCAATGCTTGAACAGCTTCACTAAAAGATAAGAAATCCCTCAGGGTATCGCCGATGGTATAGGTACCATTCAGTCGAGGTGCGTTGCTGACTATTAATGTATCATTCAACACTTGCTCATCTAAGGTGCTATTTGGATTGCTGCTCCAGATCCAAATCTCTATTGGCTGTAAACCGGTGAACAATACGTAACCTACAAGTACACTATCCTGCTGATCAAATTGCGCCATTGAACCCGTCCATGCGAAAACTCCTTGCACCCCGCTCGTATCACTGTAACCAATAGTTACGGAAGCTAAGGATTGACTTCCCATATTGACAAAGCTGACATAGACCGGAAGGCTATCCCCTACGCACACATTGTCTGTACTGTAGCTCGTTCCTACAACTGCGACATCTACCGCCGGAACATCGCCTTCGAAATAGCCCATGTCTGGGGTCGTCAAAGAGCGCATTGTTCCGAAGTAATCATCCGCAACCGTAGATATTAGGGTACCATTGTTAAATGCAGCTGAGTTGTAGGGAATTAGCACCGTATCGCTCAAGAAAACCGGATCCACTGAAATTGAGTTGTTATCTATCCCCAGGCCCGAAACCAATGAGGGAATGTCGGTATAAATGGTCGCATCGAGAAAGGCCAAATCTGCCCCTCCATTGTGCAGGTTATTGAAGTCTGTATCCAAGCTTGGTGCGGAACCTCCCTGGTAATAGCAATAGCCTCCACCAGAATTAATAATTTGATTATTACGCAACGTCGTTGAGTCACTGCTGGAAAATCTGATACATCTGCCATTTGACACTGTGCTGTTCAAGAGGATTGAATTATGAGCGATAAGCAAATCGTCATTGCCCTGACAATGGATTCCGTCTGGTGCGGAGACCCCATTTTCTCCAACAACAATCAAGTTATTTGACACTACCGAGTAAGCTGAAGTACCAGCCTCAATAAAAGCCAATCTTATTCCAGTTCCACCTCCGTGAAGGATGATCTCGTTTTTGCCGATGAGGAGTGAATCTGAATGTTGAACAACTTCAATTCCCGTTATCCATTTTATGGAAGCGTCCGCATAAACTGTATTGCGAACAATACTCGTAAACGTACCCGCCTGCACGGTTATACCCTTCGTTTTTTGATGTATAAAGAGGTTGTCTTCAATGATCCAATGGCCACCAAAGAAAACAGAGCCATTCTTCGAACCTTCCAATTCAATTCCGGTTGCACCACCCTCCACAAGGTTATTTTTGAAGGTAAAGTAATCGTTAACAATGCCGCTCGCGTTATCTACTCCAATAGATATACAGTCTGTGTAATTGAAGAAAGAACCTGAAGTCCATGATTTAAAGTGAATGTTCTGAAACAAGAGGGAGTCCGAATCCCCATCTACATACAGTACGCGTGGTTGATCGTTGGGGCAGTTACACGATCTGTCAGCCTCTAATGTAAGGTGTTCAAAGGTCAGGTGGTCAGCACCATCTATTTTAATAATAAATGCGACGGCGCTGTTTGTATTACCATGGTGCACTATAACATCATTCCGATCACCCGTTTCTGATGTAAAAACCACCGTATTGATGCTAGACGAACCAGTAAACTGATTGATTGTCACTTGCTCATCATAAGACCCGGTTCTAATTTCGAACCTCACGGGACCATTTACACCATTCGTGTTCAAATCAGTTACGGCATCCCCTACCGTCACATAATCTGGAGTGACTCCTCCAATCGTATAGATTCCGCTCAAAGCTTGTCCATGACTGACACGACCACAGAATAGGAGCAAAGGAAGTATCAGGAAAAGAAATCTATTTCGCATGAAATAATTGACACTTAGGGACATTGTTTGCCCAAGTCATGTTGCTCATAGCGACAAACTTATGAAATTTTTCGGTGGTTCATATCCGTATTTTAGGACTATCGCATCTAAATTATTGTGAGTTCAGAATACACATCGCATAAATGCGTTTGTAGGCTTCCCATTTTTAGGACAGTGCTAAAAATGGGAAGCCTACAAGCCCATTGCACTATCTGTAATGTCAAATAATGCGGTGCAGATTGATCTATTATTTTATATCCTGTTGACGTGAGTGGTTTGCCCGTCGTGATTTAGTGCAGTAGCTGAAAGCTACGTATAATAATCAGACGAAGGCACAGCCTTCGCCTAACGGGTTTGGTGTGAATGTGCTCTTTTTCATAATCTACAGTTTAAATTTACTCTATTTTTAAACTGTGCAGTTTTTGGGGAAGCTTACAAAACGGATTAGAAGTTCGAGAGAGACTTATATGGAGATATATTAACATGAAAACCAAGTCAAGGATAGTATCAATATTAAAAGCGAATAGTCTAGACTTTTCAATTACTGGTTTAGAAACTTTTAATTTATCAGAATTAATCCTAGAAACTGATCTGGACTTTCAATTACCAAACAATTTAAGATTGGGCCAATTGGCAGAAAAAATTGTTTCTGGATTAATTAAATCATCAACCAACTACAAAGTGCTTTTTGAAAATGTTCAGGTAATTGAAGATAAAAAAACCATCGGTGAAATTGATTTTATTATTGAAGACATAAACACAAAGCAGTTAATTCATATGGAATTAGCCTATAAGTTTTATCTATTTGACCCAACCATTTCTTCTGAACCAATAAATAACTGGATTGGTCCGAATAGGAATGATTCTTTGAAAGAGAAATTGGAAAAATTAAAAAGAAAACAATTTCCTTTACTATACCATAACAGCGCTAAATCAAAGTTTAATAGAATAGAAATTGACCAAGCTTCTCAAGCTCTATGTTTTTTAGTTTCATTGTTTATTCCTTATGAATACAAAGTAAGTTTTAGCCCCAATTATGAAAAAGCCATAAAAGGCTACTATATAAATTTTGAGAGATTCATTAGCTCTGATAATTCAGCAAAAACCTATTATTTACCTTCAAAAAAGGAATGGGGAATGGACCCCTCTGAAAACGAAGTTTGGATAGACTTTAGCGGTGTAGAACAACACATTACCGCAAGTATTAAAGAAAAACAAGCCCCATTATGTTGGCAAAAATATAGAGATTCATATTCAGCTATTTTTATTGTTTGGTGGTAGGTTGGTTTACTTTACCAAAAAAATGAGAGGCCGTTTTTCAGGAAGAGACACTTAWRTACTACCTTTATAWTTATGGMTGCTTTTGAAAACTTCAAGCTGAATAAGCAATTATTTAATGGRATTTCKGAATTGGATTAYGATAGRCCAACYCCMATTCAAGAAAARGTTTTTTCTGTGGTGCTWTCAGGAARRGATGTTGTGGGGATAGCTCAAACAGGWACCGGTAAAACTYTAGCTTATATGCTCCCYATACTTCAASARYTGAAGTATTCTARTGATKYAAATCCCAGMGTTTTAATCCTNGKTCCCANCTCGTGAACTWGTRTTGCAGTTRGTAAAAAAYATAAMMCKTTACACCAAATACAWCAGTACRCGTATCGTTGGTGTGTATGGYGGMACAAATATYAWAACCCAGCAAAAGGCTTTATTACTSGGAACGGACATCGTAATAGGTACGCCCCAGAGATTATATGACCTGGTTCTTAAGAATGCTGTTAAACTTAATTCAATTAAGAAATTGGTAATTGATGAGGTTGATGTGATGCTTGATTTTGGGTACCGTACACAGCTAATAAACATATTCGATTATCTACCGCAAAAGAGGCARAACATTATGTTCTCAGCAACCATGACTGAACGTGTGGATGTATTGATTGATTCATTTTTYAAGACTCCAGTAAAAATATCCATCGCTGTTAGYGGRACTCCCCTRGGCAATATCSATCAAGAATGTTATCAAGTTCMAAATTTTTATACCAAAATAAATTTATTAGTCCATTTACTAAAAGACAACGAAACGTATCAAAAGGTGTTGGTGTTTGTTTCTAACCGRMTTGCGGGGGAAAGATTATTTGAAGAATTAAGCAATGTGTTTGGASGAGAAATAGGGATCATACATTCTGGTAAAGAACAAAATTTMAGGGTAAGRTCTATTAAARAATTTGASGAAGGAATTACYAGAGTATTRGTTGCTACWGATGTTATCGCCAGAGGGATAGATGTARAAAAKATTAGCACRGTTTTTAATTTCGATAYYCCCATATACCCTGAGAATTATATGCACCGCATTGGTAGAACAGGCAGGGCAGAGCAGGAAGGAAACGCCGTCTTATTTTATACTGAAAAAGAAACTAAAGCTAAAGACGCCATAGAGTCTTTGATGGCTTATACGATTCCGGAACARGAATTTCCTGAAGAGGTAGAAGTRAACCCTGAGTTGACTCCTGARGAGCAGAATAAACCAATTGATGAAGAAWWAATAAATTGGAATAAAACGAGGAATTCCCAAATTGGACTAGCATTTCATGAGAAGTCGGTAAAAAACAAGAAAACAAACCAAGGAGGATCGTACAAAAGAGTATTAGCGGCTAAATACAAAAAAAGCCAGCGTCGGGGTGATAAAATTCAGAACATGAAGAAGAAAAGAAAAGGGTAATTCCACCTAATTAATTGCCCATTTGAACGGATCTGAATTGATAAATTTATTTACAGACCTGCGTTAATACCCATTCAAATATTGGATATAGGGCGTATATGATAGCAACTCATGTCTTTTAAAATAAAATCAACAAGAAAAAGCAAGGATACAAAAGGATAAAATACCTCGCCTTGTACGGTGTTAAACGCGTACTAGCCGTGGATTGCATCTGGAAGACTCCATTTGATGCTATGCTTGGGTCCAGTAGCTTCAAGCAACAGATAATAATTTGACGAAGCCACAATCATTTGCCTATCTGTTTTTATTTTTCAGGGTGAAAAGAGGCGATAGGAGTGGTTGGTGAAGCTAGGGCTAACAGGGGCTTCTTTTCCCGATCTCTTTTTTTCGATCATTAGGCGGACATAGAAGCTAAATGCTTGTTGGGTAAGCTTTGCCTGTTGGGACAGGCAAAAATCTTCATAAAGACATCTTGCATTAGATGCTTGCTGGCATCTTTTCCTTTATTTCCTTGATGGTGAAAATCTAAAACAATGACTATTAAACAAAAAGAGCTGTTTTATAAGATAGTATTCTTTGCTGGAATGATTGCGATAATTGGGGGCATAATAATATACCGGCAGACTATCATTGATGTCAAAATATTGCTAGGAATCATTTTAGCTGTTGGGTTATTAACTACTTTTTTGGCTCTCGATGATTTTCAAAAGCTGTTTGGGTATAATCGAAAAAGCACGCTCTACTTTTGGACTTTTATTCAAAGTACAGTTAGTTGGGGTTTCTTAGCCTGTTCGATTTTTATGTTTTTAAATTATTATTTGGCTTCAAAGAATTTCGAGAAGGAGACATTTGAGATAGTGGAACGTTCTTCATTACCTGGAAGAAAACATCATCGATACGAAAGAAAACCGACTTTTAAAATAATATATAAAGACAACCTAAAGGAATTGGTGTTTACTCATAAATATTACGACAAAATGGATTCTTACCAAAATATTGAGCTTCTTGTTAAAGAAGGGTTCTTTGGATTTGATATTTTAATAGACCAAAGGGTAAAGTGAAAACGAATTGCCAATAATTAAGTAGGAATTAAGCGCGTTAAGGACGCAGTTTATATTTCTTGTTAAACCCAGCCCCCTGTGCTGCCTTCCTATCTTGACTAACCGTCCAGTTTTTTGTTGCTTGGCCATTTCGGCCAATGGGTGATACTGATTTCGGTCTATGGGTGCCACTCTAAAAGACACGAAAGCGTATCTGTCATAAGTATCAGGGGACAAGTGAAAATCGCCTAGCTTGAAAAACGTATTGGACAATTGTGATCTTCACATTTTGTTCTCTTCTTCCAATTGAGTACTGTCCAAAACTTTTCTGATTCTTGGTTGCAGCCAGAAAATACCGATAATGATAAAGAAGAATAGAAACATTTCCCCGATGCGGTGGCCAAATTTCACCTCCCTCTGCTCTTCCGCTGATGTCAAGACTTTGCCAAGGTGGGCATAGACTTGAAAAAGGGCATAAAACACATATAAAAATGGCAAGGCATAGAGCCCTGTAACCTCTACAGTCTGACCAGGCTCCAGCAATGCACGACTTCCCCCAAAAAATAGAATCAGGAGGATAATATTGAATAAAAACAGCGTATCGGAGATTTCGACATTTTTAGGCAATCTGCTTTTCAGTGTTTCCGCAAGAAGTCCATCCAGCCCCATATGAAGACATATCCAACTGAGCCCAACACCATCTTTAGGGTTGGGAAATCTTGGGGAACAAATGGCTCTATCAGGAAAGGGAGCAGCATGATGAACAGAAGTATGATCGCTGGCGCTTTTAAAATTCTCTCCATAATACAGGATTTCTTGTTCCCTAAACTACAAATAGTTACCACATCAGATTCAGACTAGTTTATTATCCGGTTGTATGTCAGCCTGAGAAAGCGTGCAGGCTAAGATCGAGAAGTTGTTTCGTATGCACTTGTAGGATGAGTCTCGTCCTAAAATTAGTTTACAGTTTTAATAGAATTCGCCTGCGCAAAGAAAAATAAAACTGAAACTAGAAAGTAAAGTAGAACTACGGTGGTTTTAATTAACTTTCCGATGCTATCCTTCGAACTCCTCTAACACCGATAATTTCAATAAAAGTTGATCTGTAAACATCAACTATTTATCCTGGCATGCTAGTCAAATAATAACGGAGCGGAATATCCTGTGGATCAACTACCGTAATATTACCGGCACAATAACAGATTTGTGCATAAGTCTTAGGAGATCAATGAATTACATCTTTATAATTGGTTAAATTGTACTTAGGTTTGTGACATGAAGAAAGAAAATACACAATTGTTATTTCTACTTTTATTCTTAAAATAAAATTTATGCGAAAAAATTATAAGCTTAAATTATTTACAGCTTTAGTTGTCACTGGTGTTTCATTTGGAAGTGTAAATGCGTTTAATCCAAATCCAAATCCAACAATAATTATTACTGAAAACTCCGACATCTGGGTAGAGGTTCAAAATGAACGTGGGATTAAAGTCTCATTTACATCTTACCAATTAGATGATAATTTTTACTTGAAAATAAGATTTGAAAACCTTACAAATGAAAACCTTCGTTTTGTATGGTCTCTAACAAATAAAGATGCTAAAATCTTAATCAACAAATACGTAAATCAAGTAGATTCAAATAAATCAATCGATTTTACTGATTTAACTATGCCTATTCTAATTGGTGAGGGAGAAACCGTAAAAGATTTTTCTATTACTGTTAACACCCAATAATTCTGATCATGAAAAAACATATACTTAAAATAACAGTAGGAGTTATCGCTTCTTTTTTGGGTTTTTCAGCCAATGCTCAATGTCCGACAATAACATGTCCGACAAACATTACAGTTAATAATGATGCTGGAGCATGTGATGCGGTGGTTAATTATACAGCTCCAATTGGTATTGATTTATGTGGCCCGGCCTCACAAACTTTTAGCTATACTGGCGTGCTCCAAACATGGATTGTTCCTGCTGGAGTTACAAGTGTTACCATTACTGCTTATGGTGCTCAAGGAGCAGATGGAATTGGTGGGCTAGTTGGTACAGGAGGTCAAGGAGGATTCGCTGCTGGTGATTTAGCTGTTACTTCTGGTCAAACTTTAAATATTTATGTTGGAGGAGCAAGTGGATACAATGGAGGAGGTTCTCCAGGGCTAAGTGGATCCAATACATCTGGAATGGGAGGAGGAGCTTCTGATGTCAGACTAGGAGGAACTGCCTTAGCGAATAGAGTAATTGTTGCTGCTGGTGGAGGTGGCGGTACTGGAGGACCTCAAGCTGCTTGCGCTGGTGGCCCAGGAGGAAATGGTGGTGACGGAGGCGCCACAACAGGCCTCAGTGGAACAGCAGGTAGCGGTTGTGGTACCGGTGGTACTGGTGGCACCGGAGGTACTGCTTCAACTGGTGGTACTGGTGGTTTAGGCAACAGTAATTGTTCGGTTACTGCTGGAAATGGATTACCTGGCGTGCTTGGTATTGGTGGTAACGGTGGAAATGGAGTTATTGGTTGCGCTGGATTTACTGGATCTGGTGGCGGTGGTGCTGGTGGCGGTTTATATGGTGGTGCAGCTGGCGGTGGTGGCGCAGGAGGTGGCGGTGGCGCTTGGTCCGGTGGCGGAGGTGGCGGTGGCTCCTCCTATATTGGGGGTGTTATTGCAGGGGCTACTACCGCTGGGGGTCGTACTGGTAGCGGAGAGGTTACCATTTCGTATTCTGGAGCAACAGTACCAACAACTCAAACGGCTGGATTAGCAAGTGGAGCTACTTTCCCTGTAGGAACCACAACGAATACTTTTTCTGCAACCAATGCTTTTGGTACAGTTACTTGTTCGTTTATTGTGACTGTTGCTGATACAGAAGTACCTGTAGCTGATATTGTTACGTTAACGGATGCAACGGATCAATGTTCAGTAACTTCTATTACTGCTCCTACTGCCACAGATAACTGTGCGGGTGCCGTAACAGGAACAACAA
>JAESRW010000222.1 GCA_016764395.1 Flavobacteriales bacterium | reverse complement strand
GGCAGGATTTTTAGCGTGTGAAAAACGGTATAACGGCCTGTAATAATTTCATGTTGGAAACACAATTGAGAGGATACAGTCGAATTGTCTTAACCATACTACTGCTTTCAATTCCCATCCTAACAATGGCCCAGCTGGCTCCTTCTCGGTATCGTGTAACCTTTACGGATAAAGCCAACACGCCTTTCTCAATTGCCAACCCCCTTGAATTCCTGTCTCAAAAGTCGGTGGATCGCAGGAATAAACAAGGGATTGCGGTTAAGGCTGAAGACCTGCCGATAGACCCAGCGTATATTTCAGCTACACTCCAAACCGGTGTTCAGCTTCTAAACCGGTCCAAATGGTTTAATTGTATTACGGTTTATACCCAGGATTCTACTCTTTTGGACAGTATCAAGGCCCTGCCATTCGTCCTCGGGATTGATACGTTGGGAATTATAAACCCGGAAATTTATCAGCAAGCAAAACTACCGAGCGAGAGTAAATGGGTGAACGAATACATGGGCCCAGCAACCGTGAGTTCAAATGCTACAGATTATGGACAGGGATTCAACCAAATATCCATGCTTCGTGGGGACATTTTGCACGGCATTGGTTATAAAGGGGCAGGAATGACCATTGCGGTTATGGATGCAGGATTCCAAGATGCCAACGCCAACCCTGCTTTTTACGCAACCAAGATTCTAGGAACATGGGATTTTGTGGATGGGAATGACAGCGTTTATGACAATGGGAAACACGGGCTTTGGGTTTTGTCCATCATGGCAGCAAACATTCCTGGGGTGTTTGTGGGTGTTGCGCCGGAAGCCTCGTATTATCTTTTTAGGACAGAGGACTCCAATTCGGAATTCTTGATTGAAGAGGACAATTGGGTATCTGCAGCTGAGTATGCGGACAGTGCCGGAGTGGATATCCTTTCAACATCTTTGGGATACAAAACATTTACAGATCCTAATATGAACCATACCTATGCAGATATGGATGGCAATACTACGCGAATTAGCATTGGAGCAGATAAAGCTGCCAGTAAGGGAATGCTGGTGGTTAATTCGGCGGGTAATGCTGGCAATACCAGTTGGCAATTTATTGTCGCACCTGCTGATGGAGACAGTGTATTGGCGGTGGGTTCTGTAGATGTTTTGGGGAACTATTCTTCTTTTAGCTCCACCGGGCCCACTTTTGATGGAGCCGTCAAGCCCAATGTGGTGGCCATGGGCCAGGCAACCACAACGATCACCGTGCTTGGAGGAACGCAAACCGGCAATGGGACATCTTTTGCCGCTCCTTTGATTTCAGGAATGGCAGCCTGTCTTTGGCAGGCTCATCCCAATGCTACGAGCATGGAAATCTATGATGCTATACAGCAGAGTGCCCATCAATACAGTGCACCTGACAACTTCCTGGGCCATGGGATTCCCAATTTCATGCACGCCCATCAGTTACTGGATGGAAAACCCCTTACGGATGACGAAGACGGAGATGGTGTCCCAGATGTTGAGGATAAATGCCTGCTTACGCCTTTTCCTGCGGTGGTGGATGGTGATGGGTGTCCGCTGAGTTTTGAGATAGAAGGATTCTTAAGCGGCTTGGAAAATCCGATTGGGAGTTCAATTTCGCATCTGTACTATGCAGATGTGGATGCACACTTGGAGCTTACCCTCTTTGATCTCAGTGGGAAAAAAGTTGCAGAAACAACGGTTGCACTTGTGGCGGATGCATACAATGATATATCAATGACGGACCTGGGTAGTTTGGCTCAAGGGCTTTACGTGCTCAAGCTCACCAGTGGTGAAACAAGTGGGAGCAGGAAGCTCATGAAGCATTAAATTGACGGGTGCTATTTTAGATTTTTAATTTGACATTTCCGCTGCACATTGATATGGACCGGCTCAACAAGGAATAGGCGCATCAATCACGGTAAGCATTTCTTGAAATCTTTCAGTTTGGTGTAACGTTTCCACTGAAAACCATATTGGTATAAATACCCATTCTACTCATGATTCAATAATCCACCCTTGTAGGTTAACGCGTTTATCGTATCTTTTAATCTTGAAAATCAGGGATGTAACCTGTTTCAATTACAAATACCCTCCTTTGATTGTGACCAATTAATACATTGGTAAATGCTGCAAACCGTAAGTTTACGTAAGCTTTTGCTTGGACTCATCTTCTGTATGAGCTGTTCACTAATATGTTGGGACGCTAAGGCTCAGGCCCCCAATTGGGATTCCGTATACGCCGATTTCTTAAAAATGTATCAGCCCGTGGACACCCCAGCCTGGTTGTTTCCAATGTGTTTCAAAAACAATTTCGGGGAATGGGACACCATATATCTGGGATATGACAATAATGCTACATCTGTATTAGATACGATGCTTGGTGAAATAAAGCTAATTCCTCTAGATGCGTCAAAGTTTAATGCTTTTTTGAACACTACCTCAAATGAAGATTCCGCACTAAAATATGAAGTAAACAACTTCTCAAACATGTTTTCCATCGATTTTACTGAAGGAATACTACCTCTTACCATGTACTGGGACAACAGGCAGTTCTACAGCGACAGCCTACCTTTTCCGGATTTGGACACATTACCGCGTGCTAGAGGCGAATTGTTTTGCAGTGATGGGAGCCCGTATTTCACTAATTGTTCACATTCTGAAATTATCTTGACTGACTTATCATTCGCTGGAATGCTAGGCCCTTTTGTTCGCATGGACAGCATGTATTTTGATGGAAACGGTATAGATGATCAGCCAGGGACACTACTTCTTTACTTCGTTCCCTTTGATGATCCTACCAGCGGCACAGATGAACCAATACAATCATCTGGCTTTGAGATTTACCCCAACCCTGCAAGGGACCATCTTTGGATTCACTCAGAACCTCATATTCCATTTCGCTATGAAATTTATAACCTGCTAAGTGAGATCGTAGTTCACTCAGCCGTGGCAGCATCTGGGGAAATCAAGATTGACCTTCAAGGGCTACACAGCGGTATTTATTTCGTCCAAATTAATACAGAAAAAGGCAGCCTAACCAGTAAAATCATACTCCTATGATTCTGAGCAAGTATATTCGGAAATGCGCTCTAGGGTTCGTCCTGCTTTTAGCCTTCTCAAGTTACTGTTCGGACTTAAAAGCCCAAGCCCCAAATTGGGACTCTGTCTATGCAGATTACTTTACTAAATATGCTTTGGTGGATACTCCATCTTGGCTGTTTCCTATTTGCTTTAAAGATGGCACGGGCGCAAGAGACACGATATATTTTGGATTTGACTCCACATCGACATTTAACCTAGATACAAATTTTGGTGAATTATACTCAACAATTGACACAGCCATATTTAATGTTGACCTAGGGGGTGGCTTTTTTGGTGATTCTGCTCTTAAACTTCTGGTATATCCAACTATGTCGTTAGGGTTCAATATAACTTTCTTAAATGGGCGGATGCCAGTAACCATGTACTGGGATGACAGCTTATTTTATAGTGACGGCCTCCCCTTTCCTGACCTGTCTCCTTTGCCACGGGCAAGAGGTCAATTGTGGTGTGATGACTTTGATCAAAAATATTGGAACTGTCCCACTGGAGTTCCAATAGAGATGACAAATAATCCTGATAGTATACTACCGCCATTCACACCGTTTTTCTGGGCCAGGGACAGCATCTTCTTTAATGGGGATACAACTGGACCATTGAGCTATATGTACATTTCGGCAAGTTTGAATATAGTACCCTATAACAAATCCTTCGTTTCTATTAAGGAACAAGGTGATCAAGGGCTATACCTTAACTTCTATCCGAACCCGGTTTCTAATAAGCTTAATATAGAAAACATACATCACCGCTCTTTTACCTATAAGGTATTTGATTACTTAGGTCGTCAGCTCATTTCTGGTAAGGAAACAAATAAACTGAGCTCCCTTGATTTTGAAAAGTTTCCCAATGGAATCTATTTTATAAAGATTGAACTWGAYGATAGAGGGMCTATCATTATTGAAAAAATAATTAAAWCAAAKTARTYGTTYAAAACACAGAAACTGAATGGGATCACAATTCCATTTTGTCGTAAAGTTTCCATTGACTATTCACTTTCAAAAGAGGAAAGATTAGAAGGATTTAATCCTTGAGTTCCGGGCTGCCCCAACGCTGGACAATGTGGATATTGTAAGGATTATTAAAGACGAAGCATTGAAATAATAAATATCGCAAAGAAAAATGACATACAACTGGCAGAGGCAGCCCTGTTCAATGAGATAAGCACCGTCATTGAGCAGAGCCAGGCTCAGGTAGTATCACAGATAAACAGTGCCTTGACCATGCTTTTCTGGCAGGTAAGCAAGCGCATCACTGAATTTGTACTGGAACACAAAAGAGCCGAGTATGGAAAACAAATTGTCGTTACACTGTCACGACAATTGGAAGAACGCTTCGGATGCAACTTTGAGGAAAAGAGCATTAACTGACGTCTAACTGTACCCAAAGTAAATGGTCTTTAAATCACTACCTTAGAGGCAGACCACTTGCTTAGGCAAGTATAGTTGGGCAATATTCGAAATGAAAATACTTACGACAATAATATTGACGTTGATTATTGGGTCATGCCTTGCACAGGAATCACTACCGGTGTTTAAAGAATATCGACTAACAAGTACCTTCTGGCCGGATACCAATATTGAAAACCATGTTCTATATTGGGACAATGGTAAAATTCAGGTCGAATACAAGTTGGTAAAAGACTCGATTCGTATTCGTAATGAGTATTTTCAAAATGGAAGGCTAAAATTGACAGCAGAAATCTATCAAACCTTGTGGATTGATACCTCTATGGAATTGAACCATGTGACTAGGGAATTGGAGGCGGTTATATCCTCAGGATATGTCGACATATTGCATGGACGTTACCAAGAGCATTGGAAGGCACACTGGAACGTTAAACCAAAAACTTCTGGTACATTCAATAAGAATCTCATGGTGGGTGAATGGGCTAAAAGAACTCGTAATGGTGAATTAAGTACGGCACTTTACAATGCGAAAGGACAACTTGAAGGACCTTATTACGCGTATTATTACTTTGGATCAAACGAAAGATCAAATGTTAAATGGAAGGGGCAATATGAGGTTTTTAGATATCGTGAGCGGCAGGAGGACTTAGAAACAGGTGAACCCATAGTTGTGGAAATCATAGGTTCAAAGAAGGCGGGTACCTGGAAGCACTTTAGTCTTGACGGGCAATTACTCCAGACAGTTGAGCACAAATGGGTTGGACACTAATAACATTGCCTAACAATGGTAATTGATGCACAACCCTCTGTTTTGAAGAAAAATGACTGATTTTAAGCCTTTGTGCAAGCTCTTGATTTTAGGATCAACTGGTGTAAACCGAACAAACCAAGTGCTTAGAAAAGCTTAATCCTGCTGAGATATGTCCAAAAATCAAAGACATGGTATCTCTCACCTGGTCCGACACTGTTTCGACCTCGTTTTCGGTGAATTTTAGATACTTTTTTAGATTATGGGCCTACAACCATCTACATAACCTTGCTAGCGGTCTTGATGCCTCTTGTGTTGATCTTGCAATCTGAACACCCTGTAGAAGTACAGCGATATTAAATCATCCCGAATGCAGGCACAGTTACCTGACGTTAAACGCCTGCAACTTCTTATCCTCTATAAAACACTCCAACCGATCTCCTGCCTCCTGTCTTCCACTATTCAACCCAGAAACGCTCTGTTCCTGATGGTTTTCTTGCGCTGATTCTTTGAAATGGGTGTTACAAGGCTGCTTTTGGATTTACGCTTCTTACCCAAATTGAAAGTTGGAGAGATGGCCTTTTGGTGTAATTTATTGGAGCTTACAGCATCTAAAATCATGGAAATATGTTAACCACGGAGGGCACTAAGAAGGCACAAAGAGCACAGAGGTTTGAAAAATTGAATCACTCTTGGTGAACTCTGTGCAATCTCCGTGTGCTCTGTGGTTATAATTTTAAAGGCCGGTATGGCAGGTAACAAGGCTAGTAGAAAATTATTGAAGCACTGATTGCGTTGCTGCCTGGACAGGTATCGGACGAGCATTTTACGGATGCTCAAAACCGGCGGATTGTTTATCTAATATTGAAACTTAGCAACTTCTTATCCTCTATAAAGCACTCCAACCGATCTCCCGCCTTCACCGGGCCAACTCCTTCCGGTGTACCGGTATAGATCAAGTCGCCGATCTTGAGGGTAAAGTATTTTGACACGTGCTCAATGATGGAGTCAATGCTGAATAACATGTCTTTTGTATTGCCTACTTGCACGGCCTTGTCGTTAAGGTTCAGATGAAAGTTAATATCCTCCATATTATCAAAGGTCGATTTTGGTAAAAATTTGCCCAAGGGAGCTGAGCCGTCGAACCCCTTGGCTTTTTCCCAGGGAAGGCCTTTCTCCTTCATTTTGCTTTGAACGTCCCGTGCCGTAAAGTCGATGCCGATGCCAATTTCATCATAGTACTTATGGGCAAACTTTTTGGCGATGTGCTTTCCAAGCTTATTGATTTTCACAACCAGCTCCACCTCGTGGTGAACATCGTCTGAGAAATCAGGAATGAAAAAGGGTTGGTTGTTCCTGATGAGTGACGAATCAGGTTTCATGAAGATAACCGGTTCCTTGGGAATGGGGTTGTTGAGTTCTTTTGCGTGATTTGCGTAATTCCTGCCTATACAAATGATCTTCATCTCTTACTTTATCGTGTTCTTGATTTTCTCCAAAACCTGAATGGTGTACCTGGGGAAATCTCCATTTTTCATCCAACTGAAATAGGAGGGTTCTGATTGAAGGACCTCCACCACTTTTCTGCCTTTGTGTTTTCCGAAGTTAAATACTTCCACTCCTTCTTCATTGTAAGCAATGCGTCCTGCAAAATCTGCGGTTTTTCTCATGGTGGAGAATTCAGCAAGGGATGGGATATCATTTTTAATCGGTGTGAGCGTATTCTCCTCTTCACTATGGTAGCCTACACCTTCATATCGTTCTAGTTGCGCAAGAAATACCTGGAAGGTCGCTTCGATGTCAGCCATCGCGTCGTGTGCATTTTCCATTACTGCTCCAGTATAAAATTTGTAGGCACCTCTGAGTGTTCGCTTCTCCATCTTATGAAAGATATTCTGTACATCAATAAAGTTCCGGTCGGAGAGATCGAAGGGGATCTCGTTTCTGAGAAATTCTTCCATCAACAAGGGAATGTCAAATTTATTGGAGTTGTATCCGCCTAAATCACAGTTCTGCAACATGGTAATTATTTCAGCGCTCACCTCGGCAAATGAAGGTTTATCAGCTACATCGGCATCTGTAATGCCATGGATAGCAGAGGAGTCTTCAGGGATATGCATACCAGGATTAATCAGCTGATCATACCGTTCCAAGGTCTCATCAGGGTTTACTTTCAAAATTCCAATTTGAACTATGCGGTCGTGGGCAACTTCAATTCCAGTAGTTTCAAGGTCAAAGAAGGCCAATGGCCTGGTTAGGTTTAATTTCATTTAAGTTATTTAAAAATCAGTTTGTAGATAGTTAAATCGCCAAGGCCTACATCTCTGCTGGCGGTGATATAGTTTAAGTTGTTAATTTCTCGCGCCGAGATCAATTGGGTTTCAGGGTAACGAACTTGTACGATATGGATCCTTCTTCGGCTGGCCCGTCTAGGTCTATGGTCTCTTCATATAATTGGAATCCATCCGCCTCTATCTTCAGGTTATAAACACCGGGGTGGTTGACTACTAAAGTATAGTATCCAGTGGATTGATTGGCGGTAAAGATCAAGGGCGTTTCCAAACCTGAATTATCGACCTGAACATAAGCATCCTTGATTACTGGGTTATCCGGATCGCTGGTGGGCAATTGAAGGAGGATTAAAACTTGATAGGGAAACCGAACTCTGTAGATATCCAGGTCACCTAACCCCTCTGGGCGTAGGGCAGAAATGTAAGCGGTCTTACCATCCTCTAAGAAGGAGATTGTCCTGTTGTCCATCGCATCATTGATGGGATAACCCATGTTTTCTGGCATCGACCAACTGTTGGATTCTGCCTCCCATTCGCTGGTGAAAATGTCGTAGCCTCCCATGCTGTTGTGTCCTTCAGAGCAGAAGTACAACGTTTGACCATCGGCGGAAAGGGTAGGGAAATCCTCGTTGTACTTTGAGTTGATCTGCGATCCTAAATTTTGAGGTAAACCCCATGCCCCATCAGGCAATCTCCTGGACATATAAATGTCTAGTCCTCCTTCTCCTCCATCCCTGCCACTGGTGAAGAACAGGGTATTTCCGTCCGCCGATACAGAGCAGGACGTCTCCAATTTAGGACCGTTTACGTTGGATCCCAACTTCGCTATTTTACCAATACGCTTTCCATCTTTTTTCGCGACATAGATATCTCCTACCTCCTTAATGTTATCGACATAAACAAACAGTCGATCGGCATTGTCAGAAAGGCCTACTGCCTGATCATCAAATTCGGAATTGATATTGGCGTTTCCTCTGCCTGACTTCAAATAACCAGTTTGGCCGTATGTGGATAAGTAGATGTCTGATTGGTAAAATCCATCAAACTCCAATACGCCTGCCCGCCGCGAAGTAAAGACAATAAAAGATTCATCTTTAGCCACAAAAGGGTAATAGTCTGGATATTTAGTGTTAATCTCAGGACCAAGATGCTCGAAGATTATAGGCACCTTATTTCGAACGAACCACTTCCCATTCTTACACATTTCAATTTTTCGGTCCACTAGATCCTGTCGCTTTGTTCCATCAGATTCTTTGTATTGATTATAAGCGGCAATCGCCTCTTTAAATTTTAGTGCATAGTGATAGGCCAGGCCCAGATCAAAATAAACTTCTGGGTCCACTTTAGGGAGTTGGGTGCACTTTTCCAGATAAGGGATGGCTAGCTTTCTGTCAATATTGGTCCGTAAATAGCAAAGGCCCAGGTTGTGATTGTAGAGGGCATTATTTCGGTCTTTTTGCAGCAATTTCTTGTAAACGCTGATGGCCCTACTGTAATTACCGTGGTTAAAGTGTTCTTTTGCTGTTCTAGGATCTGTGAACTGTCCAATAGTATCTGGCGCGCTGAATTGGAATAGGAGGAAAGAGACTATTATTCGATATAAATGATCAATCCGCATGTATCTATCCAAAATATGATAAGAAAGCTACAAAATTAGTACCATTTTAAACAATACACGTAGGATTAATTTATAGAATCCTATTCTTCCTTTTCGAATATATAGTCTGTAACAATCTCTGATTGATACGAGCCTTTATCGTAAATGTTGAGGGTAACAACTTTAGGTTTATAGCCCTCGGCCTCTATCATCATTTCATATTTACCCGCCGGTAGTATGATAATGTACTTGCCTTTCTGGGTGGTGATGTAGGTGTATTCGTCTCCGGTCGCGTTGTTGGTTACATAAATGTTCGTCTCAGGTAGGGCCAGTTCTTCATACAGTATTTTGGGGGGTTCGTAACCCTTTATTTTTACCTCTGAACTTCGAATCTTCACAAACTCCCAGTCACTATTGTCTTTCGGGAATTTTTTAGCAGAAAATGCCTTTTGCTGGCCATCTTTTGTATAGTAAAGCATCGTACGGTACCGGTAACCAGGTTTGACGATAACCTCCTTTTTGTTCTGTTCCGTCCAACTATTGTCATACCATGGATATAATTCTTCCGGCACTTTGATCTTTTGATCATCCTTACGGTAATAATAAAATTTCTTTCGGACGCTATAATCAATCAATAGTTTCTCTCGAACCTCTCCTCTAACGGCAGTTAATTGTTCCTCAACATCGCCGTAAGTTACCCGGTATAGGTCAAGATCACCAAATCCATCTTTCCGATATGCGGAGATGTAGGCATATCTGCTCAGCTCTGTTTCGCTATCCATATCCCACGAGGCAGAAAATGAAATGTCCTTATTATCCTCCGCATCATTTATGGGATAGCCGAGATTAGAAGGGCTGGACCATGTTTGATCTTGATCATTTCGACGTGATACAAACAAGTCATATCCCCCCATGCTGGTATGTCCTGTTGAACTAAAATACATGGTGTTTCCGTCATGTGAAATGGAGGGAAATTCCTCATCATATTTGGTGTTTATATCAGGGCCAAGATTCACGGATTCTCCCCATGTTCCATCTGGTAGGATCCGTGATACATAAAGGTCCATGCCTCCGAATCCTCCCTTTACATTGCTTGCGAAATACAAGAGTTGCCCATCGGAAGTTATCGTTGCGGAAGTTTCAAGTGTGCTTGAAGTATTTACATAGTCACTGATGGACGTTAAGGGCCTAAGCGAGCGCCCCTTTTTTTTAGCGATGTAGATATTCGCATAAATATTCTGGAAGACATCATCCACGAATATGATTACATTGTTGCCGTCTGGTGATATTCCTCCCACCTCTTCATCAGATTCTGAATTGATGTTACTCACGTTCCCAGCTTTCTTGAATTCTCCCTTTTTTACCCTGGACATGTAAACGTCAGATGTATAATACCCATCGTGATCAAGAAGATTTCCCCTGTTGCCTTTTCTTCTTGAAGTAAAAACCAGATAGGATTCATCATTTGGAACTCGAGGCGAAAAGTCAGGGTACGGTGAGTTGATACCCTTCCCCAGGTTTTCGAATGTGACATCCAGCGGATATTTTACCAGTTCTTTTCCATTTTGACACATTTCAATATAACGGTCTACTTGCTCTTGTAGGATTACATCCTTAACGAGTAACTTGTATTCTTTGAAATGTTTGATTGCTTTATCGAAGTCCAGTGTGAAGTGGTACGCTCTTCCCAGGTCAAGTAGAACTTCCGGGTTAGATTGATCTGCGGACCAAACTGTTTCCAAGTAGGAGATGGCCAGGGATTTGTCGTCGTTTATATTAAGATAGCACTGTGCGATGATATATTTGATGTCTAAATTCTCTTTGTCTTTCTCTAATAACTCAAGGTAGATAGCGAGCGCCGCGCGATAGTTACCCATCTTGAATAGCTCCTTCTCTCCCATGTCTTGTTGAACGCCATATCCCTGAGCCAATGCACGTTGGCAATTGGTCAAAGAGAGACTGGTGGAGACGAGTGTTACGAACAAACAGGGTTTGAGCAGAGAAACCATGATATTAATACAATATTATTATTCCTGCGTAGGACGCACCTGCGCAAAATAAGAATCCTCAATGTACAAAAAAAGCCCAATCGGAGGGGTGATCAGTCTTTCTTGTCAAGCTCGATGGGTGAAAGCTCTAAGATCTTTTCGATCTCTTGATAGGCAGATTCTTCGGGAACAAAAATAAACTCAACAAGCACAATTGCCCCCTTCATCTTATACTGAATCCGATAATCCTTGCCAGGAGAGAGCATAATAATGTACTTTCCTGTGCTAACGTTGGGCCTGTAGAGGTCGGGCATCTTCAACGTATCTGCGTTGTCGTATACGAGTATCTCAATTTCACTGAAGCTGACTCCTTCCTGTTCAAGCGCAATGACCCCTCTCAACACGGTAAGGGCTATTTCATCGTACTCAAAAAACTCGGCCTCATAAATGTCTGAAGCACCGATTCCAGTATTTGTAAAAGAAGAGAAATAGGCCCTCCTGCCTTCTGAGTTTAGAGAGTAATGACTGTCATCGGCTGTGCTGTTGATCGGGTATCCTACATTAACCGGATGTCCAAAACCAGTGACTTCATCAATTTCTGTAAAGAAAACATCCAGGCCACCGATGGTCTGATGGCCATTGGAGCTAAAAAACAGAATCCTTCCATTCGGATGAAGAAAAGGGGTTACTTCATCGTAAGGGGTGTTTATTTTGGGACCTAAGTTTTCCGCTTTTGCCCAATCACCGTTTGGTAATTTGTTGCAACGATAAATGTCTTTCCCGCCAAAACCACCATCTCGATCACTCACAAAGTACAGTATTTGCCCGTCGGCAGAAATTGCTGATTGGGAATCCCAGGATGCTCCGTTTACATTATCTCCTAGCATTTCGGGTTTGGACCAGTCATCTCCTAAAAAGAAGCTGTGAAATATGTTTCCATTTTCTTCTTTGTCTTGATAGAAAAACAGCTCCTGACCATCAGGCGATAAAGAAGATGCTACTTCTTCATGGGTGGTGTTAATGGTAGTGCTAAGGGCCATGGGGGCACCCCATTTTCCGTTTTCCGAGAAGGAGACGTAGATATCTGCTTTGTATTTACTCTCATTATCGGCTTCATTACCCGTTGCCTCTTTTCTTTTAGAGGAGAAAAGTAACATGGTTTCATCCTCTGAGACTACCGGTGCCATATCATCATATTTGGAATTGATGCCATTGGTGAGGTTGCGGACTTCTACGTTCAGTTTATTGATGATCTGTATTTTGCCATAGGAACACATGGCAATGTGACGGGCAATTTCTGTTTGTAATGCGTGCTTTCGGGGTAGGAGTAAAGCGCATTTTTCATACTGTACGATGGCTTTGTCGAACTTGTTGATCAGGTGATAGGCTCGACCTAAATAGAAGTATGCGGATAGTGGGACATTTCTCTCGGTGTATGAATTAGGGTTGTAGCTTTTGTTGGCATTTTTCACCGCTCTTTTTAAGTAAAAGACTGCCAGTTCTGTTTCAATCCCAGATTCCAGATGGCATCTTCCAAGCTTATAATAGATGTTGGTATTGCCTCTATCAAGTTCAGTCAGCCTGTTGTACGCTTCAATTGCTTTAGCGTAACTTTCATTGGCCATGTAGTTACCAGCCTCCTTGAAAAGGGCTTTGAAATCTAAAGAGTTATCTGCTGGAGATAGCGGAGCCGAGGCGAATGAGAATGAGAATGCAAAGAGTAGCGTGTATATTAAGGTGGCTAATATTTTCTTTATCGTCCTTACCACAAAATCTATTTAGTGCCTTTTTTATTTAGCTGTGATCTTCACATACTGGGACTTCTCATAAACCGCTTTGTTCCCTACTGCATCGGCTTTGTAGTCTGGGCCTTGCACTTTTGGTGTGACTTCAAATTTTATCAGGTCCATCTTAGCACCTTTGTTTACCAGTGACCTTGAGATAACCCACTTAGCTTTCTTTCCCCTCTCTTCTGCCAACTTTTTATTTGACGTGTATCTACTTGTCGGAACTTTGGAGGCACTTGCTTCGATGTAAATAACCTGGCTGTATCCTTCCGTACTGTTGGTGGCTAATTGTGCAATCATTTTCTTATAGCCGGCTGATGTTGTTTGGATGATCTTGACGTTATAATTAAAATGTTGCTCAAATGAAGACACTGCAACCTTATCTGCTCTGACACGTTTGACAACGACTGGTTCTACTTTAACTTCCGGCTCAACCACTTTGGGTTCAACTACCTCTGGTTCGACTACTACCGGCTCAACAACCTTCGGTTCAACCACCTCTGGTTCGACTACTTCAGGCTCGACCACCTCTGGTTCGACTACTACTGGCTCAACAACCTTCGGTTCAACCACCTCTGGCTCGACTACTTCAGGCTCGACCACCTCTGGCTCGACTACTTCAGGCTCGATTACCTCTGGTTCGACTACTTCAGGCTCGACTACTTCAGGCTCGACTACTTCAGGCTCGACCACCTCTGGTTCGACCACCTCTGGTTCAACTACTTCTGGTTCGACCACCTCTGGTTCGACTACTTCAGGTTCGACTACTACCGGTTCTACTACTTCAGGCTCGACCACCTCTGGTTCGACTACTAC
>JAESRW010000221.1 GCA_016764395.1 Flavobacteriales bacterium | reverse complement strand
TGCCAGGGATGTATTGCTAAATCAAATGCGGAGGACCGGATATAAAGATGCCTTTGTTGTGGCCTTCTTAAACAATCAAAGAATCACCATTGAGAAAGCCTTGGAAATAAAAGGAGAATAAATCAATGTCCCCTAGTGTATCGATTACTATTGGATTTCTTTCAATTCCTTAATACTTTTGTACTCCTGCTATTTTAATAAAAACAAAAAAATTGAGTTATGGATGATATGAAAGAGCAAATCAAGATTGCCTTGCTTGCAGTGATTGCTGGAACGTTAATCGTGCAAGTAGTGATGGCACCTGAGGGTGGCGTTGTTACAGCGTCTGAAGGAAGTGTAAGTAGTGCGATCCCTTCAGCTGCTTTACCTCAAGCGTTAAACAATACGCCAAACCCTCTGGCATCTGCAGCTACTGAAATCGCGAAACCTACAGGTCCCGTGACCACCATGAATTTTGCGAACGAAGCCCACGACTTTGGAGACATTAAACAGAATAGCACGGATAATCAGCATACGTTCACTTTCACCAATACAGGAACAAACCCTTTAATTATCTCTAATGCTAAGGGCTCATGTGGATGTACTGTACCCAAATGGCCAAAAGAGCCGATTCCTCCAGGGGGAACAGGTACAATTGAAGTGGACTACAAGCCTGGAAGCCAAAAGGGCAACCAAAAGAAAAGCGTAACGGTTACTGCCAATACAGAACCTGCTGATACGCGTTTATCGATCAGTGCCGTAGTTGCCGAGGCCTCTTAATAAAGGATTCTCGGTTTCTTCTGATTCTCGTACCCTCCTTCTAGCGGGTGTCTCAGTACAAAAAGAAGGGCTTTAGGTGATTTACACGAATACCTTACACGGTTTTCATAGCCTAACTGCTAAACCAGTATTTGTCTTACATGAGAAAGGATTCATCCAATTATGTTTGATTATCCAAACATTTATTGCTAAACTTGACAATTACTGCACAAAACATATAGGGGATTTGAATTGTATTATGACTAAGGCTTGTTACTTTACAGTGGCTATTGTATGTCTCAATTTACTAGGATCCCCAATGGGGAATGCCCAAAATGCATCACCAGTTGACACCGCATCTGCATCAAACGGTGAAGAGTGGACGATTTTTCAAAAATCCAACTCAGGTATGCCTGACAATAACGCCCTGAAAATCGTGTTGGACCTACAGGGAAACAAATGGATTGCCACTGAAAAAGGAGGTCTTGTAAGACTACAAAAGGAAACAGATTGGACGGTCTACGAAACAGGAAACTCTCAAATCCCACACAATTCAATCTACTCAATTGCCATAGATTCTCATGGAGAAAAATGGATCGGAACCTACGGTAATGGCCTCTCGATGATGGCGAATTCAGACACTACTGCTGAAGCTCAGTTTACCAATTTCAATACTTCTAATTCTCTCCTTCCTCACAATTGGATTCTATCAACAGCTTTGGATGCTAAAGGAGATCTCTGGGTAGGTGCTGGAGACCAGGGCATCACCAAATTCAATGGTACCGAATGGTTCGTGTTCAATACCCTCAACTCGGGAATCCCAAATGATGTGGTCAACGCCATTGCCGTTGACAGCAAGGGAAACAAATGGATTGGCACCGAAGATGGAGGGCTTACAAAATATGATGGCGAAGCATGGACAACGTACAACACAGAAAACTCTGGGATACCAAGTAATTGGGTGCTCACGGTAACTGTAGACGACGATGACAATATATGGGTGGGTACGGTCAATGGAGGAGCCTCTAAGTTTGATACAGATACCACGTGGAGAACCTTCGATATGTATAATTCGGGCCTTCCGAATAACTCAGTTTATTCTATCGCGTTGGAAGACGATGGTGTGGTGTGGATAGGAACAGGGGGTGGCGGATTGGCCAAATATGACGGACGAAACTGGATGGTATATGATCACAGCAATTCGGAACTTCCAAAAGACTTTGTGTATGCCGTAACCATTGATAAGGATAATTATAAATGGATCGGTACCTGGAAAGGCGGCGTGGTTAAATTTAAATAACCATTTTGCTTTCATAAAAGATGCCTAGCGTACCGATTACTAGCCATACCTCAACTGGGCCCGCCTGCTGTCGAAAGCGGTTTTTTTTGTGAAATTGCCCACAAACCGATGAATGTTATCAATCCATCAACGGCAAGCAGCTCATACGCAAACACGTACCCTCCAAACCACTCCTCAGAGTTCTTCCAAATCACATAAGTGAGCGCGGGCGCTAAAGCACAAACCACAGGTACGTAGGGGTCTCTAACAGCCTTCTTGGTGTAGAGGCCAAATATGAATAGGCCTAACAAGGGACCATAGGTATAGGCCGCTACTTGAAGAAGCGTATCGATCACACTTTTGCTCACTAAATATTTCAACGCAATAATTACCACTAAGAGTACAACGGACATTAAAATATGTACTTTCTTTCTCATTCTGTCCCTTTCCATTTCTTCTAAGGCTTCAATCCCTGCAAAATCAACACAAAATGATGTGGTTAAAGCAGTCAGTGCTGAGTCCGCACTCGAATAGGCAGCGGATATCAAACCTAAGATAAACATGATGCCCAATCCCATGCCCAAACCAGAATTAAGGGCTATCACTGGATAGAGTAAATCTGTACGTTTGGGAATGTCAATTCCCTTCTCTCCGGCATAGATATAGAGCAAAGCGCCCAGCGCTAGAAAAACCAGATTGACAAACACGAGTACGATACTAAAAGTGATCATATTCTTTTTAGCTTCACCAACATTCTTACAGCTGATGTTTTTTTGCATCATATCCTGATCCAACCCGGTCATACAGATGGCAATGAAGGCACCGCTTAACAATTGTTTTACCAAGTGCTTCTTCTCCTTAAAGCTATCCAGAAAAACCATTTGCGATAAATCGCTGGAGGCAACCCGATCAATCATTCCTCCAATACTCATATTCAAATCTTTGGATATCAGATAAATGCTTATCCCAACAGCAGACAGCATGAAAAATGTTTGCAGGGTATCGGTCCATATAATGGTCTTTATTCCACCACGGTGGGTATAGAGCCAAATGAACAAAATCGTGCATAAAACGGTTACCTCAAATGGAACTCCCCAGGTATTAAACACAAACTCCTGCAACACGGTAGCGACCAAAAACAAGCGAAACGACGCACCCAATATCCTGGAGAGTAAAAAATAGAAGGCGCCAGTCTTATAGGACCACTTCCCAAAACGCTGCTCCAGGTAGGTATAAATGGAGGTGAGATTCAAGCGATAATAGAGCGGTAATAATACGAAGGCAATGAAGAAGTAGCCGATCAGGTAACCAATCACCGTTTGCATGTAAGAAAATTGGTTGGCCTCTACCCAACCCGGCACAGAGATAAAAGTTACTCCGGAAAGGGAGGTGCCTATCATACCAAATGCAACCACATACCATGGAGATTCCCGATTACCAAGGAAAAAAGAAGCGTTATCGGAGTCCTTACTGGTAACGTAGGAAACCACGAGAAGTAACGCAAAATATAACGCGATAAACAAGAGTATGTATACAGGTGACATGAGGCAAAGAAAAAAAGAAATCACTATCATTACGCTCCCAATTCAAAATACTTATTAAGATACCATGAGGGATAAAATTCTTCTTCTCGAACAACAAGCTTCAGCACTGGAACCCAATGCTGAACAGCGAAAAGATACCCGTGATCAGGTTATTGCTTACACGGAGCGCTTCATGGATGAGATGGAGCAAAACAAAGCGTTTAACATCACAGAAGGCCAGGGAGTGGGCCTCTATGCTTCTCCGATTTCATCAGATCCCATCTCAACAGCAGAGATGTTGAAGCTATTTGAGGAGAACGTTGAAAAACCAGGTTTAAACCCAGCGTCAGGAGGCCACTTAGCCTATATTCCTGGAGGCGGCATCTACCTTTCTTCACTCGGTGACTATATCGCTGCAATTACCAATCGATATGCAGGTGTATTTTATCCTTCTCCAGGAGCAGTAAGGATGACTAACATGTTAATCCGCTGGATGTCTGACCTGGTCGGATACCCTGAATCGGCAGCTGGCAATCTCGCTTCTGGTGGAAGCATTGCCAACCTGACTGCCATTGTCACGGCCCGGGATGCCAAAGGATTAAAAGGGGCAGACTATCATAAATGCGTCATCTATACTACTAGCCAGGCCCACCATTGTATTGATAAAGCCGTGAATATTGCAGGTATGACCGAAGCTCGCCGGACGTTCATTGCAACTGACGAAGCATTCCAAATGATCCCCAACGAATTGGAAGCGCAARTTGTGAAAGACAAAGAAAAGGGACTCATTCCATGGTTGGTAGTGGCCGCTGCWGGMACTACGGATGTAGGTGCGATMGATCCATTGGAAGATATCGGGGCAATTACAAAGCAACATCAACTTTGGTTTCATATTGATGGAGCTTATGGTGCTTTTTTCGCACTTACAAGTGTTGGCAAGAAGCTCCTTAAAGGAATGCACCTCTCTGATTCAATCGTAATGGATCCCCACAAAAGCTTGTTTTTACCTTATGGACTTGGGGTTTTACTGGTAAAAGAACGAAAGCACTTGCAGCATTCACACCGATACTCTGCCAACTATTTACAAGATGTTGTCCCGGTGGAAGATGAATTGTCACCAGCAGATATCTCTCCTGAATTAACCAAACACTTTCGGGCCTTGCGTTTATGGTTGCCCCTAAAATTGTGTGGTACAAAGGCATTCACCGCTTGCCTGGATGAAAAATTACTTTTAGCAAAGTACTTTCGTGAGAAAATCATGGCGATGCCTGGATTTGAAGTAGGTGCTGAGCCAAAACTCTCAGTAACAACTTTCCGTTATATTCCAGCCTCAGAAGAGGCCAATGCCTTTAATAAAAAGCTGCTGCAATCAATCTTGARAGATGGACGGATATTCCTCTCATCAACTAACCTGAACGGACATTTTACTTTGCGGCTAGCAGTACTGGCTTTTAGATCGCATCTAAGAACGGTGGATCTCGCTCTTAAAGTTATTGCCGAAAAGACTGCGGAGCTGCTGAAGTCTTGATTAAAAAATTCCACTTCTAATCGGGATAGCAATTCGTAAATTTGTACAAACCTATCTGCCGGTAGACAGGTTTAATATCCATAGACATATGAACTTCTCATCAAAACTTCTTGAAGATGCAGTGAATGAATTCTCCAGATTACCAGGCGTAGGCAAACGAAGCGCATTAAGACTGGCACTCCATTTATTGCGTCAGGAGGAAGCTCAGGTTGTCTCACTTGGAGAATCCTTAATACGGATGCGTAAGGAGATTAGCTATTGTCGTTCTTGCTTTAACATCTCTGATACAGAGATCTGCGAAATCTGCGCTAACACTGAAAGAGATCACACTTTAATCTGTGTCGTTGAAGACATCAGGGATATAATGGCCATCGAAAACACGCATCAGTTCAAAGGAGTGTATCATGTTTTAGGAGGGATCATCTCCCCCATGAATGGCGTAGGGCCGGATGATTTAAATATCGATACCCTCATTACAAAAGTGAAGGAGGGGGAAATAAAGGAGATAATACTTGCGTTGAACACCACACTTGAAGGAGATACCACTAATTTTTTCCTCTTCAAGAAGTTGAAAGACGCCAATGTTGAAATTACTACCATTGCACGAGGAGTTGCGGTAGGAGACGAACTTGAGTATGTGGATGATGTTACATTGGGCCGGTCTATGATCAATAGAACCCCCTATGAAACTGTTCTGGCCAGATAGTCTGCCACTGTGCACATACAAAATCCTTTCTATGTTTATTGAGTCGCTTTCATGAAGCTTTCTGTAATCATTGTCAATTATAACGTCAAGCACTTTCTGGAACAGTGCCTCACTTCAGTCATGAAGGCCAAGGCACTGCTAAAAGAGGTTGAAGTTGTTGTGGTAGACAATAATTCGGTAGATGGATCTTTGGAAATGCTCGCTGAGAAATTTCCCAACATCAAATTGATTGCGAATAAGGATAATAAAGGATTCTCCTCCGCTAACAATCAAGGCATTGAAATTTCTACCGGGGAGTATGTGCTATTACTGAATCCGGATACCATCGTTGAAGAAGACACCTTTCTCAAAACCGTTGGCTTTATGGATGAAACACCCAATGCAGGTGGTTTAGGAGTGAAGATGATTGACGGAAAAGGGAACTTTCTTCCTGAATCAAAAAGGGGATTACCCACGCCATGGGCAGCCTTTTGTAAGATGACCGGTTTTGCCAGACTCTTTCCTAAATCGAAAACATTCAACAGATATCATTTAGGTTATCTGGATAAAGAGGAAATACACGAAGTAGAAATATTATCTGGGGCCTTTATGTTATTGAGACGAACTGCCCTCGATAGAACCGGATTACTGGATGAAACTTTCTTCATGTATGGTGAGGACATTGACCTGTCCTACCGGCTTGTGAAAGAAGGATTTGAAAATTACTACTATCCCAAAACATGCATTATTCATTATAAAGGTGAGAGCACCAGAAAAGGCAGCTTAAACTACGTGTTTATTTTTTACAATGCGATGGTCATTTTCGCCAATAAGCACTTCAGTGAGAACAATGCAAAACTCTTTGGAACCCTTATCAAAGCTGCGATTTATTTGAGAGCCAGTCTCTCTATACTTCGAAGATTGCTTTCGCGATTAATGCTCCCTGCTCTTGACGCGGGACTGATATTTACGAGCATGGTGCTGATTCAGGAAATTTGGGAGAAGCAAGTAATGATGTCGGAAGGGCCCTATTACCCTATTGAATTCATTACTATTGCCGTCCCTACCTACATTCTAATCTGGTTGTCGGCTATTTATTTAAGCGGTGGTTATGACAAACCTGTGCGTACATCAAAGAGCATTCAGGGAATTGTATTGGGAACACTTCTCATTTTGGTAGTGTATGCGCTCATACCCGAGTCTTGGCGGTTTTCTAGAGCACTGATTTTACTTGGCGCCGTTGCAGCCACCTTGTCAACTTCCTTATTGCGGATATTGCTGAAACTTGTTGCCGCAAGTGCACTTATCGGTGATCAGGAAAAAAGCAAAAATGCCATAATAATTGGCAACGAAGCAGAAGCAAGTCGAGTGGTCAGACTTTTGGAACAGGCCGTAGTAAAACCCGTAATCAAAGGATGGATTTCCACTGAACCACAGCATGCGCCAAATCTACCATCCCACCTCGGCATGCTCGGTCAATTAGGTGATGTTGTTCAGGTGCATAAGGTCGATGAAATCGTATTTTGCATTAAGGACCTTCCGATAAGTCAGATAATTAACCAAATGGCTTCTCTGGGTGCGCGGAAATTAGAGTACAAAATCGCCCCTCCGGAGAGTATGCACATAATTGGCAGCAGTGCAATTAACACAGCCGAGGACCTGTATATGATTGAGCTGAGCACCATTACCAAGCTCGAAAACCAACGTAACAAACGATTGCTTGACCTAATTTCAGGAATTTGCATGGTTGTCTTGAGCCCTTTACTCGTATTTATTTCAGGCAATCCATTGAGGTTTTTCACCAATACTTTCTCCGTGCTCCTCGGAATCAAATCATGGGTTGGATACATTCCACATAAAAATGTCGTTGATTCACCCTACCCAAAGATTAAAGAGGGAGTGCTCAACCCATCTGATGCTTTGAAAAAAACGATGCTTACCGATGACGAGATTCACGATCTCAATTTAAGATATGCTAAAGACTATAGCATACGCACTGACATACTGATCATTAGACGCGGGATGCTCAAATTAGGCCGAAAATAGGGCATCAGCACCCTCCTTTACCCCTCGCATAGATCGTTTTATACCTTAAATATTTTAACTTTGAGTTCCAAAAATAACGGCTAAGTGGCACAGACAGAACTGATATTACCAAAGATGGGGGAGAGCGTTGCTGAGGCAACGATTATAAAGTGGCTTGTAGGCGAAGGAGATGCTGTGGAAATTGACCAGTCTATTGTAGAGATAGCAACTGATAAAGTAGATTCTGAAATACCTGCTCCACTTTCAGGTGTTCTGTTGAAGGTATTATGTGCTGAAGGAGAAACGGTTGCTGTTGGAACAGCTATTGCCATCATCGGAGAAGCCGGCGAACAGCCTAATATCCCCACCAACGGTACAGCTGACCTTGTGGTAGCAGCAGCACCAATCCCTGAACCTGTGGTTGCAGCTGCAACTCCAGTTTCTACTCCAGCTCCTGCTCATGTGCCTGCACCTGTGGCTCAACCAGAGATAGCAACTGCAGCAATAACAGACCCAATAAGTGCAGGCTCTTCTGACACGCCTCGATTTCACAAAGGACGGTTTTTCTCGCCTCTAGTTCGCAAAATAGCGGAAGAAGAAAGGGTAACTATTGAAGAGTTGGAACGCCTTTCTGGTAAAGGTCAAAACGGAAGGGTTACCAAAAGTGACATTCTTTCTTATATACAAACACGGGTAGTGCTACGAACAGGTGCTCCGGTTACCGCAGCACCTCCTGTGGCTACGGCTCCAGTCACTGCGCCTCCTCCGGTTGCTGCTCCTGCGGTTGCGCCTCCGGTTGCTGCTCCTCCGATTTCTGTACCTCCAATTGCCGCACCATCTGCTTCGGCACCGCCTAAACCTGTTGCGTCCAGCATACCACAACCAGAAATTTCAAGAACATCTGGAGCGGATGAAATTATTGAAATGGACAGGATGAGAAAGCTGATTGCTGACCATATGGTAATGTCAAAGCATACCTCTCCGCACGTCACCTCATTTGTTGAAGCTGATGTATCGGCAATGGTCCAATGGCGCAACTCAGTCAAGGATGCTTTTTTTGCAAGGGAAGGTGAAAAAATTACGTTTACGCCCATATTTGTTGAAGCTGTGGCGAGAGCAATCCGTGATTTCCCTATGATTAACGTGACCGTGGATGGAACCAATATCGTGGTAAAGAAGAACATCAACATAGGCATGGCGGTAGCTCTACCATCAGGCAATTTAATTGTCCCGGTCATCAAGAGCGCGGACAGGATGAACCTTTATGGCATCTCAAAAGCCGTTAACGATATGGCCAACAGGGCTCGGATTAACAAACTTGGTCCAGATGACATTCAAGGCGGCACCTTTACCCTTACCAACGTAGGCTCCTTCGGCAATGTGATGGGGACCCCTATCATTAACCAACCACAGGTGGCCATTTTGGCCACAGGTATCATCCAGAAAAAGCCTGTGGTGCTTGAAACTCCTGATGGCGATACCATTGGCGTACGGCACATGATATTCCTTTCACTTTCTTATGACCATCGTGTGGTCGATGGCGCACTGGGTGGAAGATTTGTAAGAAAAGTGGCAGACTATTTGGAACAATTTGACGTCAGCAGAGAAATTTGAATCCCCCTTACTTTGGCAATTATGAGAACACATCTTCTTTTTACAGCCTCCTTTTTATTGCTCCTGGTCCATACCTCAATGGGGCAGCTCAATAAAAAAACAGAAAAAATCTTCAAAGAGCGTTTTTTCATTGCAGAAAATCTACTGCTGAATGAAAACTACCCTTCCGCATTAAGAATCTACTTCGATTTAGAAGCAATGGACACTCTCAATTACAATATTAAATGGAAGATCGGACTGTGTTATATTGGATCTGGTGACAAGAAAACTGAGGCCATTCCTTTTTTAGAGGCAGCAGCTAAGCATGTTTCGAAAAATTACGCTTATGATGATCATTTGGAAAAGGACGCCCCACCAGAGGCTCTCCGTGATCTAGCTCATGTTTATCACCTGGATTATCAACTTGATACTGCAGTAGCCGTTTACAAAGAATTCAAAAACTATATTGATGAGAAACAAGAGGAAGAAATTCATGCGGTGGATCGTCAGATAAAAATGTGCCGCAATGCACAGGCGGCCCAGGCCAATCCCGTGAATGTGATTATCACCAACCTCGGAGAAGCAATCAATGGTGAAGCCTCAGAACACAGTCCTGTTATTACCGGTGACGAATCACTKGTCATGTTTACCTCACGAAGAAAAGAAAGTACAGGATCGGAACTTGCTGAGGATGGTAAATTTTATGAGGATATTTTTGTGTCCTATAAGGAATCTGGGGTGTGGTCTGCAGCCAGACCAATTGATACCAATATCAATACTGCTGGGCATGAAGCCACCATTGGACTTTCTGTTGATGGGCAGACGCTGTTTATCTATAAAGACGATGATGGTGACGGAAATATTTACAAAAGCGAGCTGATGGGTGAGACCTGGTCCAAACCGGTAAAACTTGGGCCAAATGTAAATAGTGAAGCCTGGGAAACCAATGCTGTTATAAGTGCAGATGGAAGAAAACTATACTTCGTAAGCAATCGAGAAGGTGGATACGGAGGAAGGGATATTTATTCGTGCAATAAGATGCCCGACGGATCCTGGAGTCTCGCATCCAACCTAGGTCCGATGATCAATACCCCGTATGATGAAGATGCGCCTTTTATTCACCCAGATGCTGTTCAATTACTGTTCAGTTCAAATGGACACAAGAGCATAGGAGGTTTTGACATTTTTTCTGCTGAACTCTCAGAAGAAGGAAGATGGTCGCGTCCTGAAAATATTGGCTATCCTATAAATACGACGGATGATGATATGTTCTACATCACTTCTGTTGATGGAAAAAGGGCGTACTATGCAGCCAACAAGCCAGGAGGATTTGGGGAGCAAGACCTCTACATGATTAGCTTGCCAGAAGCCCAGGACAAACAGCTGACCGTACTGAGCGGGGTGGTTGCTGACCAATTTGGTAATGTCCCTGGATTTGCGGAAATTATTGTCACGGATAATGAAACTGGAGAATTATTTGGGATCTATAACCCCAATTCTACAACTGGTAAATACATCCTTATTCTACCTCAGGGAAACAACTATAACATCTCCTTTGAGGCGGATGGTCATATGTATCATAGTGAAAACCTGTATATTGCTGAAAACTCAGCTTATTCAGAGATACACAAAACCATTGAACTCGCTACCATTAAAGTTGGGAAAAGTGTGGTATTGGACCATTTGTTCTTTGGACACGATGAAACGCTCATCTTGAAACAATCCAAAACAGCATTAGATAAGCTCTATGAGCTCATGCTAAACATGCCTAAAATGAAAGTGGAAATTTCAGGCCATACAGATTCCAAAGGGAAACCCGATTATAATATGAGGTTGTCACAAGACAGGGCCCAGGCGGTAGTTGATCAAATAGTCAAAAGAGGTATTGATAAATCCCGAATGGTAGCCAAAGGCTATGGGGAAACGGAACCCATTGCCAACAACTTGGACAATGAAGGCAAAGAGGACCTTGAAGGTATGGCCAAAAACCGACGTGTGGAACTTAAAGTTCTGGATCTGGGAGAATAAAATAACAGCAGTTTTTATATCTTAGTATCAAAACCGTATCGTATTATTAAACCATCCTCTTTCTGAAAGCACCCCTCACTGATGAAATTATTGACCGCGAAACGAGCTATCTTCTTTGAGTCTGTTAAAACAGCGTTTCTGTTGACTTTTTTACTTGCAGGAACTTCAGGATATTGCCAGGAAGAACCCAAGAGTTTCAGAGAACTTTTCACGGAAGGTTCATTCCATATGCAGTATGAAAGTTTCAATCTGGCTGTTCCTGTTTATTTA
Organism: Flavobacteriales bacterium; assembly: GCA_016764395.1. GTDB lineage: Bacteria > Bacteroidota > Bacteroidia > NORP154 > NORP154. The sequence continues at coordinate 2,082 of JAESRW010000221.1, read as the reverse complement.
GAAGCAGAAAAGCTAGAACCAACCAATTCCAATATTCAATACCGAATCGGGTATAGCTACAACAGGTTTTCAGATGACAAATCAATAGCAATCCCCTACTTAAGAAAAGCTATAACGCAAACAACTCGCAACTACGACGATATTGCGTTCACTGAGAAAAAGGCCCCTTTAGCTGCCTATTTTGAGCTCGCAAAGGCATACCACTTGAGCGACCAACTTGATTCGGCAATCAGCAATTACACGCGGTACGCTGCCATGATACATAAGAAGCATTACAGGCAAAAAGAAATTGCACTGCAAGTGGCAATGTGTAACTACGCCAAACATCAAATGGCCAATCCGGTCAGGGTTAAAATCACCAACATGGGTGAGATGATCAACACCGAGTTTGGCGATTATACACCTGTGGTAACCGCCAAGGAAAACATGATGATTTTCACTTCACGCAGAATGGGAACCGGTGGAAAAGACAATCTCGAGTTTGACAACAGGTACTTTGAGGACATCTACATTGCCCACAAAGAGAACGGCAAGTGGGGCCAAGCCGAACAAATCAGGGGCGGCATCAACACTACAGATCATGATGCGGTAATCAGCCTATCTGCTGATGGGCAAAAGCTGTTTACTTACAAAGCAGAAGGTGATAATGGTGATATTTTCATCAGCTATGCAATGGGTGATGGCTGGACCTTGCCAGACCGCTTAGGACCGACCATCAACACACCGGCTCGAGAGACACATGCTTCAATCACACCTGATGGCAATAAAATATTTTTCTCAAGCGACCGAGCTGAAAAGAAAGCGATACAATATGGTGGCTTGGACCTCTATATGGCCACCAAGTTACCAACCGGTGAATGGTCAGAAGCTGTCAACTTGGGAGCTGTAATTAATACGGCGGGCGATGATGATGCTCCTTTTATTCACCCCAATGGCACGCGGCTCTATTTCAGTTCGAAGGGCCACAAGAGCATGGGAGGCTATGATATATTTTACAGTGACCTACAGGAAGATGGAACATGGAGCCCACCGACCAACGTTGGATACCCAATTAACACAACCAAAGATGACATTTACTACGTGGAATCTCCCAACGGACAACGGGCCTATTACTCCTCTGTGAACACTGCTCTAGGCTATGGACAAACAGATTTATATATGGTAGAAATGCCAGAGCGTCCCGAAATTCCGCTGACAATGATCACTGGTAAAATGGAAATACCAATAGTCGATGGCATTCCGATGGAGGCTAAAATTATCGTTAAGGATCCCCGAAGCGGGAAAGAAACTGAATACCTGCCAAATTCCGAAACTGGTGACTATACCATCATACTCCCACCAGGAGCAGAGTATGAAGTAACCTATAAAATGGAAGACTCTGTTATCGTAACTGAAACACTGGAGGAAGTTGCAAAATCAGACTACTTAGAGATTGAGAAGATAATTTCCATGGATGGTAAAATAGAAACCAAAATTATAGAAAAAGCGCCCCCACCGCCACCTGTTCAGATATTACGTCTCCTTGATGCAATGGGTACTACGCTTAGTATCGCAACACTAAATAGTGATGGTGTGTTTGTCTTCGAGAACTTGCCCGATATGGACAATTATCTTTTTCTATTAGATCCAACTGATGGCCCAATGATTGAGCAGAACGTCAGAGTCCTGCGAACATTGGACGGCAAAGAAACCATATTGTCTCTGATGAAAACGGAGGATGGAAAACAACTTACTTTTGAAAGACAGCCAGAAGTAGTCGAACCAGAAGTGGTGGAACCAGAGGTTGTTGAACCAGAGGTGATCGAGCCAGAAGTGGTGGAACCAGAAGTGGTGGAACCAGAAGTAGTTGAACCAGAGGTAATCGAGCCAGAGGTGGTCGAGCCAGAAGTGGTCGAGCCAGAAGTGGTCGAGCCTGAAGTAGTAGAGCCTGAAGTAGTAGAACCAGAGGTGGTCGAGCCAGAAGTAGTAGAACCAGAGGTGGTCGAGCCAGAAGTAGTAGAACCAGAGGTGGTCGAGCCAGAAGTAGTCGAGCCAGAAGTAGTCGAGCCAGAAGTAGTCGAGCCTGAAGTAGTTGAACCTGTA
>JAESRW010000045.1 GCA_016764395.1 Flavobacteriales bacterium | reverse complement strand
AGATTGATCAGCTAAAAATGAAGCAAGAGGTAGAGAGTAAATCCCTGTATGTTCCATACATATCAGAAGCTCACCAGTTTTTACATTACTTAGCTTCTGTACCCATCTGATCATTAATTTAAAGCCCTTGGTTGTGTTTTCAAATTGGTTATGTGCCTCATAAGTGTGTAACCAAACATCCACCGTAGATTTAGAAACATCAATTCCCAATACATCCTTAAATTCCATAATTTTGTGTTTACGTTTAATTAATTGCTGACTACCAACACCTTTAACAGTCCTAAAAGACTACGATTCTAATTGGTACGAAGCAGCTAAGAAAGGATGGGGACTAATACGCGGAGTAGATCTCTAGTCTAGCTAGCGGCTAAGTTCTCCCCATTCTTTTTTTAATAAATCAAAGTTATTGGTCTTCCCTTGATTGATCCTATAAACGGCCATATACCCAAGAATTAAGTAGGAAAGAATAAAAGGCTAATCTAAAGGCTAGCGGAAATTTCCTCTTTTGATCTTCACTCATAATTATTTGATTTTACACTTCCTTCTTTAGCTGCTTAAGAACTGGCTATACATGATTTTAGAGTCAAAGTTTATTAATACGACAGAATCCTAATTTCTTATTGCTACCACTTATCATAATCCAATGGGATATGCAAGTAATCCTCAGCTTTTTCAAAAAACTCCTTAGTATCTATTAGTTCTCCTTTTCTACTATAACGTTTCCATTCTCCAACTCTCCAACCTAAGTCATAGATTCCTTCTAATTTAATGTTTCCATTCCTGTAATATGACTTGTACGGGCCTTCGAAATATTCCAGCAACCATGTTCCTTCGAAAAGAAGCTTCATTCTTTTGTTATAAAACTTAAAGTATAGCTTTCCTTCAGAGACACCCATACTGTCCAGTTGCCGATTAGCAATAAGATTCAAATGAGCCCTATTTCGAGCCTTTTTCCCAATCGTCAAAGTATCTCTTTTAAAAATGAATGTGAATTTATTGCTGTTATTGTCCTCCCGAAATTTTTTATAATAAACCGCAATAACTGTATCATTCTGTCCATAAACTAAAGGCACCATCGCTGTCAAAAGATAGCAAGCCACAATATATTTGAGTAAACATTTAAACATAGCCCTCCTTAGTTACCAAATACCCCGTTCGGCGTTGCGTCCTCGCTACGTCGTACTTTTGCTGGCATCTTGCCAATTTCCGTAGTTCAATAATTGCTCCTTCTCAATATTAGTTATTTTTACATAACTGTCTCAACATATGCCTACTGGATATCCAATAAAAGATCAGGAGTGGAGCAGAAATTGAAACCAACCCAGTAGCATACAGATATTCCAGCGCGGCTAATTATGCTGGGGATTAGGCCTTTTGGCGGTTGAAGTTTTGACAACCAAATGGAAGACATATTTATAGGCCAGAGGCTTGCATTTGAGAAACGTAGCGAGGTCTCCTTCGCTACGTTGTACTTTTGCTAGCTTTGGATGTTGGTGCACACCAACAAGAAATTAATCTCTTAGCATGGATCAAACCTTGACCGTAATTTAGGATGAAAGAAGCAAAGCACATAGGTAGCATGGATGCCCGGAAAGTTTCTCAATTTGATGGTCACACCGGTGCAATTTACACCTTAGAACATGCCCGCGAGCCACACTTATTTTATTCAGGTAGCGATGACCGTATTTTAGTGGAGTGGAATTTAGCACACCCCCCTGAAAATCGAGCCATTGCCAAGCTCCCTGAAAAAGCATTTGCATTGAAATATATACCCAAAAAACAACTGCTTCTCGCCGGGAACTATACAGGAGGTATCCATGTTATTGACCTAGTACAGCATAAGGAAATAAAACTCCTCCAGCTGCACCGGACAATCATCTTTGACATTCAATATTTCCCTGAAAAAGAGTGGTTCTTTGTATTAGCCGGAGATGGCACCTACAGCGTATGGACTATCGACGGGTTCAACCTCGTGACGAACCGGAGGTTAGGCAATTATAAGCTGCGTAGCATTGACTTCAGCGAACAGAGGAACGAAGCTGCCATTGGCTGTGGTGATGGAACAGTTCATATCATAGACATGGACACATTTGAAGAAAAATGGATATTAAAAGGCCATATGGAAGGCTTTTCCGTTAACGCCGTGAAATATCATCCAAACGGCACCTTCCTCCTATCCGGCTCACGTGATGCCCACCTCAACCTGTGGGATGTGGACAACAGCTACAAACTCACACACCGGATCCCGGCACACAACTACGCCATTTACAGCATTGCCTTTAGTCCTGATGGAAATCTCTTTGCTACCAGCAGCATGGACAAAACCGTAAAAATTTGGGATGCTAAGGAATTGGAGTTACTCTTGAGAATAAGCCCAGGAATACATGACGGGCACACTAACTCTGTCAATAAACTGATGTGGAGCAACTACCACAATTACCTTCTTTCAACTGGTGACGACCGAACGATAAAAGTTTGGGAAATATTCGAGAAAAGAAGTATGCCACCGCCACTTGAGTAAGCATGGGTGCATCACCCTTCAACCTCTTTCAGAACCGTACCACCGTCCAGTCAAATGTAGCACACCCCCGGTTCGGCGTAGCGTCTTTAGCCGCCGAAGCTCAAAGAGCGAAGGAGGCTATTAGTCACCGTAGCTAGAGCGAAGGAGACCTCGCTACGTCGCACCTTTGCTGGCATCTTGCCACTTTCCGTATTTCAATAATTGCCTCTTCTCAATATTAGTTATTTTTACATAACTGTCTCAACCAATGCCTAGTGGATATCCAATAAAAGATCAGGAACAATTGCATTTTATCACGCTACTGGTGGATGAATCGGTTGATGTATTTACAAGAATTATTGGATTGAAAACAGCAGAATAACATTGCTAGCCAACAATGAAAAATATAATTATAATCTGCTTGATTCTGTTGACCGCAGATGTACAAGCTAAGAAGATAAAACTTGATTATGAACCAACTGGTGTAATTGTAAGGTTTGAGTTTGATAACATGGTCATTTTCACCGATACGACCTCAATATTTCTGGAAAACGTGTTTGACTCTTTACACCTTGCAAGGACAAGATATCTAATTAAACACAGAATCCTCAACGGTGATCAGGATACAATCACTTTTAGTGAATTTAATTATCGTACCAAGTGGGTACGTTATGTGGACACTGGAGACTATTCTTTCGCGTACCATTGGTTACCTGATTTCTGGGATGTTGAAGAACATGTCGCGTTATTAGCTGACAAAAATAGGCTGAAAATACTTTATGCATCCGGTACGCGAGTCCATACGCTCCGAACAAGAAAAAAACGATATGGTCGAGGTGGTGTGGGAATAAGCTATAAGGATATTACGACAAAGAAAAAGTTGTTTTTTAAGATTCTAAAGCCCGCCCGTATCCTCTGAGTGATATTTAGCCTTATCCCGAACTCAGATTCTTTTAATGTATTTAGCCAACAATCCCTTCATTTCATTTGATCATTGGTAAATCTTTGTTTACTGGTTTGTGATTTTTTGAAATGTAGTCTTTCCGTCATCCGTTATTTTAACCATATAAATACCCTTTGGTTTGTTTGAAATGTCTATCGAGGTCTTATGCTCAGCACTATTTATATTTACAATTTTTTTACCAAGCATATCATATATATCGATTCGAGTGTTATGACTTGTGGATTTAAATTCAATTATAAATTTTCCGGAGTTCGGATTTGGATAAATTACAAAATCAAAATTGAAATCACTTTTGATAATTCCAACTACAGTGATAGACATACAAGAAGATGTATCTGTACATCCATTCTCCGTAACCGCTACTGCGTAATTTCCATTTAAAGTTGGGGTGAAAGACTGATTGGTTTCACCTGAAATTATGCTATTACCAATATCGCAATTCAACCATTGATAGGTAGCATTACCAGCGTCACTGGTGAGTGCTAAACCATTTTGAGTTACTCCGGTATTCACAGTATTGATTATTAAATCAAGTGTTACCAATGAATCACAGCCATTGGCTGCGCCACCTACAAAGTTAAAAGTAGCAGTATCATTGCTTGCAGAGTAGGTAATACCATCCATCCAAGCGAATGCGTCACACGCTGTAACAGCATCTGTACCGGTTGCCGAATTAACAATCGTCAAATCAAGTGTTACCAATGAATCGCAACCATTGGCTGCGCCACCAACAAAGTTAAAAGTAGCAGTATCATTGCTTGCAGAGTAGGTAATGCCATCCATCCAAACGTATGCGTTACACGCTGTAACAGTATCTGTACCGGTTGCCGAATTAACAATTGTCAAATCAAGTGTTACCAATGAATCGCAACCATTAGCTGCGCCACCAACAAAGTTAAAAGTAGCAGTATCATTGCTTACAGAGTAGGTAATGCCATCCATCCAAACGTATGTGTTACACGCTGTAACAGTATCTGTACCGGTAGCCGAATTAACAATCGTCAAATCAAGTATTACCAATGAATCACAACCATTGGCTGCGCCACCTACGAAGTTAAAAGTAGCCGTATCATTGCTTGCAGAGTAGGTAATGCCATCAATCCAAACGTATGCGTTACACGCTGTAACAGTATCTGTACTGGTGGCCGAATTAACAATCGTCAAATCAAGTGTTACCAATGAATCACAACCATTAGCTGCGCCACCAACAAGGTTAAAAGTAGCCGTATTGTTGTTTGCAGAGTAGGTATTGCCATCGATCCAAGCCAATGAGTCACACGCTGTAATAGTATCTGTTCCAGTAGAAACAAGACAGGTATTTATCTGAACCTCAAAAGTTATATCAAAGCCAGCAAGAATGGAACCACTAAACCATGCATCACCTCCAGTATAAGATCCTGCTGAGTTCCATGAAATACCATCAGCCGAACCTACACTAGCAGCAGTATCAGTAATCTCCCAAGCATTAACTTCAAAAGCATTAATTGGTACTGGAGTACTTAGAACAAACACATTTGCGCCAAGAACAAGACTGCTGTAGGGAATCACTTGAGTATGAATAATTGGCGATGTGGGTAAATCTCCATCACGAATATTCAGGATTCGATCTTGGGTCGATACGGGTACCAAATTATAAACTACTGTTACAGAAACAATATTTCCTGAACAAGAAGCAGTAAAAACTTGCCCACAGTTTGTGTGGCTATTAACATCATTTCCTAAATTTTGACTAAGGTTCGATTCAGGACATTGAGCAAGAACTCGGTGGCTTAATGCAAAAGTGAAGAACGGGATCAGTAAAAGAAAAAAAAGAGATCGTTTATTGTTTTGAATCATTGAAGTTTCCGATTATTGGGGCACCATGCGCAACCTTTCCGCAATATAGTAGATTTACACCCTTACTCCTATTACCAAAATGTCATCCACTTGTTCCTGATCCCCTTTCCAGTGTTTGAAGGTTTGATCCAGCAGGATCTTTTGTTCGGGCATGCTTTTGTCCTGGATGTCTATGAGCAATTGCTTCTGGCGTTTAATCATGAACTTTTTACCGGTAGGCCCTCCAAACTGATCCTGAAAACCGTCTGAGAAGGCATAGATGGTATCTCCTTTCTGAAGTTGGATTTGATGGTTGGTGAAGGGGACCTGTCCGCCTACGTGTAGTCCTACCGGTTGTTTATCGGGTTTGATTTCAAAAAGAGAAGAGCCATTTTTTTGGAGGATTGGCGGCATCGCTTCCTCATGGTCACTGGTCAGCGGAGTTGCATTACTTCGAATTATGAATAGGGAATTATTGGCTCCTGCAAAATCCAAGGTCATAGTTTTACGGGACAGTACACATAAAGCTGCGTCCATTCCGTCTTTTTGGTCCTGCCCATTTTCTTGGTTGAGTGCGTGAATAATTCCCTTCCTTACTTCATTCAGGATTTCATTGGGTTTGGTAATGCCCCTTTTATTCACCGTTTCGTTGAGCATGGAGTTGATCATCATGCTCATGAAGGCCCCGGGAACGCCATGGCCAGTACAGTCACACGCTGCGAAGAACACCAATCCATCACCGAGAGCTATCCCATCCGCTTCAGCCAATTGGGGTACCTGGGTTCCAGCTTCCTTGGGTTCCGTACTCGGACCTTCATTTGGAAGCGCGGTGGGGAATGCTGTTATCCAATAAAAGTCACCTGATACAATATCCTTGGGCCGGAAGAAGACAAAGCTATCTGGTAACAGCTCATTGATAAGTTCATCCGTAGGTAGCACAGCTTTCTGGATGTCCTGGGCATACCTGATGCTATCGGTAATATCCTTGTTTTTAACGGCTAATTCTTCTTTCTGTTTTTCAATCTGCACCGTTCGATGCTGTACTTTCGCCTCCAATATCGCCTTTTCCCGTCTCAAATTTCGCTCCCGAATTTTAATAAAGGCCACTACAGCAGCCACCACCGACAGGACGCACATTGAATAGAACCACCAGGTCTTCCAAAAGGGCGGGGTGACCTCAAATTCAAACGCGACCGGATCCTTGTTCCAAATACCATCACTATTGGCTGCACGTAACAAAAAACGATATTTGCCCGGAGGAATATTAGAGTAAGTGGCTATGTGCTCATCGGTAACAGGTGACCACTCTTCATCAAACCCCATGAGCGTATAGGTGAATTTTACCCGATTTGGATTGGAATAGCTGGTGCCCGTAAAATCGAATGTGAGGTGATTTTTGTTATAAGGAAAGATGTTATTGTCAGGAATATCCTCCTCTTTTAAAAAGATCCTGACCTTGTTAATGGCCGTGATGGGTTCAACCAAATTATCCTCGAAGCTGGATGGATTGCACCGAACCAATCCCTTGATGGTCCCCAACCAAATATTTCCCATCCCATCCTTAAAAGCCGCATTTTGATTGGTTTCGATACCCAAAAACCCTTCGGCTTTCCCGTAATGGTCAATCTTACCGGTTTTTACATTGAGCCGATCCACTCCTGTATTGGTGCCAATCCAAATATTCCCTAAATCATCACCAATGGTAATGTAGGGATTGTCAGAGCTGATGCCGTCCTTGGTGGTATAATTGGAAAATTGGGTTCCATCATATTTATAGACGCCTCCTCCGATGCTTCCTATCCATATATTTCCATATTTATCCTCCGTAATGGCACCCGGCCTTTTGTGCATAAACCCCTGTTCTTCATTAATGAACTTGAATTTCTCACCATCATAAACAGCGATAGCAGCATCATTGCTTCCAAACCATAAATCCCCTCCCCTATCTTTAAAAACCGTCCAGATGGCATTGCTAAAAAAACCGGTTTCCGTAGTAAATTTCGTTGCATCGTTGATATTGCCATTATTGTGTTCAACACTTAATTGGGTGCAACCAGAACCCAGATCGCAGAACCAGATATTTCCGTTTTTATCTTCATTGATGGAGAGAATACGCCTGTGCATTGACGGATCTTCTATGGCATAATTTCTAAAAGTATTTTTAAAAGGGTTATACCTCGTTACACCGGTCCGGGTGCCTATCCAAATGTAATCCTTGGAATCCTGGAACAGACACATGATATCATTATCGGTTAAACCATCGGCAGTCGTAAAATGATCTACACGGGTAATGTTTTTCATGAGGGTATCGGAAAAAGAAAACCTGGTCAGCCCTTTTTCGGTACCGACCCAAAGGCCAAAGTCTCTATCCACTAAAACAGCGTCAATAATATGGTCCGGTAGTCCTGATGTTTTATCAAATATTTCAAAATTATCACCGAGGTATTGACACACTCCAGTGCCCCAACAACCAATCCATATATTGGATTCATTGTCTTCAATAATGGACGAAACATTGATATTGCTCAAGCCTTCTTTTTCAGTGAATTTCTTAAATATGCCGTCCTCTAATCGAATGACGCCATTTAGTGAGGTGGCAATCCACAAACTTCCATTGCTGGCCACATACAATTCATCTATCTTTTGAAATGATAACGCTTCACTGTCCTGATGCTGTTTTACAATGGTGATGTTAAAATCGCTATCAAAAGCAGCATGGCAGAGCCCATATAAAGTGGCCACCCAGGCACTGTTGCCGGTAATTTTAATATCTGCTATATGCCTGGTTTTAAAGCCGAAGTCTGCAGGTTGAAGCGCCTTTGTAATTTTATCGTGTTGGTTGGGGTTGATGATCTGAATACCTTCACTGGTACCGATCCAAATATTTCCATTTCCATCTTCTTCCAGCGCAGTGATAAAATTGGACCAAATTCCATTTTCTGTGGTGAGATGCGTAACCGTTGTTTTGAGTTCGGTGCCGGGATGATCAAGCATCCCTTCCTCTTCGGCCGATAACGCATCTTCTGATGCAAAACGCAACACATAAATACCGTCTCCTTTGGTGCCAATCCATATATTGCCCAGGGTGTCTTCTAAAATATCAGATACACTACTCTTGATGCCACTCAAGGCATCTTTATAATGAAAGAATCTGGTGCCATCCCATTTCGACAGCCCTTCATACCGGTATCCGATCCATATATTTTGCTTGCTATCCTGAAATAATTTCAACACATGATTGCCTGCCAATCCATTTCCCTGGTTGTAAATTTTAAAATCCTTTCCATCAAAATGAGATAGTCCGCCCTGTGTACCAAACCACAAATAGCCTTTATGGTCCAGAAGCATGTCGTAAACCGTAGCTTGGGGCAGGCCTTCATCAACGGAGTAATACCTGAAATTCGCTTTCTGGGCTTGCGTATGGGAAATACTGGCGAGGCAGATCATGCCTGCAATGAGGGTTTTAAGATAATTTTTCAAAGGGTGTTGCCTACAGTGAAATTAATGTTGGGAGTAAAAATAACAAAAAGTAATTGTGGGGAAACATTAACCAACAGGAGTTGAGTATGAAGGCGATTAAATTTCCTGACGAAGGGTGTTTAATAAAACGCGGATGACGCGGATTGAGCTGATGGAAACGGATTTTGACTGTGGTTATCTGCTCAATTCCGTTTTATCCGTCATCCGCATTCTATTATTTTGTGATATTCTTGAAGTAATAGACTGAATGTCCGTATGATCCCACGCCTTCCGGTTATTCCCTTACATAGATCGGATTCCGGTTATTGTATTTTATCAAGTAGCCCAGAAGTGGGGCCTTTTTTTTCTTCTCCTTGGACAATTCACTCAACAACGCGCGGTCATCATAAAAAAACACCTTCAAATTCTCATAATTGAATTCCAGCACTTCTCCTGTTTTAAATTTTAGCATTCGTTGATTGATTTGCTTGTCTTGGTAATTCGGAGACAAAATGATTCCAGAAGCGGTAACGGCCTCCACATCGTTTGAGAAATCCGAGTCGGAATAAAGGTAAAGATGGCAAATGGGGCCCAGCATCCCTATTCTCACAAATGTCATGGTCGACCTTAGCGTTCCCCCATTAAATTTCCCAGGGAGGCGGCCCATCTTCAATTTGTTGATGTATGGCTTTCCATTGATGCACATGCCCCAAATAGAATCAGCAGAAATTTTCTTGAAGTCATTTTCAGCTTGTCTGACTTCAATGGATTTCAGATACAATATATTGGCGTTGGAAATTCCGGGCAATTGGGAATATTTGAAGTCATCCATGCTGTATGAAGGGCTATTTGTAATGAAATCAGCATACTGAATATAGATGCCATCTTTGAATTTGAACTTGTTGTTCAATAGCTTCCCTTCTGCCGCCGAAACTTTTTCAACCAGATTGAACTTTTCCCTCAGTGCTTTGGCGTATTCAATGGTTTTGCCATCACGGGTGTACTGATGGACATCGGACATGGGCATGTGAGTAGATTTCTTCGACTTCTTGAATCGGTATGTGTAATAGATCCTGGCGTTCTTTATCTCTGTTATTTTACAGACAATGGTGTCACGTCCTTTGGTAATCAGCGTGTCCTGATATTTATTGGCGTCCTGCGCAATAGTGCATACTGAACTGCAGATCAGCACTATAAGGAATAGAATTGCTTTCATTCTTTACTTATTGAATTTACAAAAATGTTACAATATTTCCAATGGGGTATTCATAAATAATGTGCTTCTCAGCATTGATTGCATGATCTCTGTAACTCTTACTTATTTGTGTTTATTATGTAATCCTTTTCTTAGCAATTCCTCAATACATTTTTATGTAATCTATTTCTAAGAACACGATTAAGTTGTCTACTGAAACCCGCACCCAGCCTGGCTTTAAACTGGACTATGTCTTATGACGAACAGGTTTGATCAATATCACAGCTCAATCCATTTGATGAAATCTATCATTACATCGTCCCAGTGTTTAATCCTTTTTCTTATTCCATTTACTTTTTCGTATTCAAAAAAGTTATGGTCATACTCAGGATAGACCTTATAGGTGAGGTTGTCCTTTTTGTTGCTGATAAATTCTACGGCCACAACATCGGTTGATTCGATCTGAGAGTTTTTGTCACGCATCCCTTTGGTTAAGTATATTGGTATGGATAGCTTCAATAAATCACTTATCACTTCTTGAGAGAATGAAGACCATCTCAAGTAGGTGTCACTACCCCACCAAAAATCCTCTGTGGATGTAGGATTGGCAATTATGGATTTATATTGAGTCAATAAAGAATCAACCAAAATTTGAGATTGTTCATTTGAGATTTCACCTGAAGCCGCAGCTTTTCGATACCCAATAATCAGATCATAGAATTGATTCGTTGCACTTCCACTAAAAAATCCAAGCTCTGTGATATGCGTATTTGCAGTTGCAAGTTTAGACGCTACCCGAGCGCCTTCGGAATGCCCAACTACCACTACTCTGGACTTATCAATAAAGTCCTTTGTTAAAATGTCTTTAATGACCTGGTTGGCGGTCTGAACACGATGAGCAAGTGAGTTATTCAGCGTATACATTTGGGGTGGCATTTTTGTCTCAACCTCTAAATAAACTGGAAACTGAAACATTGTATCTGGCACAATCGGTAATCCCGTTTTTGAAATGACGGCAATATGGAATTCTGCTATTTTCTTTGGGTTAAATGGTAATGGCGGAGCATAGCCACCATTGGCTTTCGGAAATAACGGAATTGGTTGAGATCCCTGAATGAATAACAAAAGTGGCTTCTTGATTTTCAAGGTCGAGTCGCTTCCATATATCAGGTAGTCAATGGTGTCGGTTTCAAGACTTGTTTGGAATTTGGTATATCCATATAAAGTGATCACCGCATGTTCGTCATGCTGACCTTTCGCAATTAAAACGGTGAACATGAGAAGAAGCCATAATAATTGTGTCCTGATTTTCATTGTGTTTCAGTAGGTTGGCTAGTACAGCTTCAGCAAGCTGTTGTTTAAATGCAGTTTATATGACGTAACCTATCGTTTGCATTTCTTGTTTTAGTAACAGGGCCATCCAAACAGCCTTATCCTCTTCAATTGGGAGGCCTATTATTCCCTCCTCGATGGGTTCTAAGCCAATGCCAAGATGCTCATAATCTTCAAATTTAAGGATTGTTAAGGATGTAAACGAAGCAGCCGGATGAGACTTATCAATTTGTTTTTTTTGAGCGAACTTTCTCAGGAACAGATAGAAACGCCCTCAGAATCCCAACATTGTATATCTGGAAATCAGTAAGTTTATTTTAAGTACCTTCGCACACCCTTTAACCACCCTCAACGAATGAGTTGCCTATTCTATAGATCTGAGAGATTATGAAATCCTCATACTTAAATGCAACAGGGTGGAGTTCTTGATATAGAGAAAGAGTTATTCTCTTTCCTTCCGTACTGAAGCAGTTATTGTTTTATTGTTAATAAAACGCTTTCCCGTACAATTTAAAGGTAAGGCAGTTGGGCCATGCTTCGGCACCATGCATTGCCAGTGGCGATACTGAGTTTTAGATAGTTTAAACAGTAATAAATGAGAGAGAGCATGAATAATATGGATCACACAACAAAAATAACAACTGCCCTTCTACTGGCAGCTGGCACAGGAAGTCGATTGAAACCGTTCACAGATTGCATGCCTAAATGCCTGACCAAAGTAGATGAAATTGAAATCCTGGGTCGTTTAATGACTTGCCTTCGCAAAAACGGATTTAAGCGACTGGTGGTGGTTGTGGGATATTTTGATCACGAGATTAGAAGCTTTCTCGATAAAAACGCGGGGGACTTCACTGTAGAATATATTGTCAATGCTGATTTCGCAACAACAAATAACATCTATTCGCTATGGTTGGCACAGGAGAAAATAAACGAACCATTCCTCTTAATTGAAAGCGACCTGGTTTTTGATGCTTCTTTACTTGAGAAAATGCTCGTGCCTGACACCATTGCTGTATCTCAATTATCATCTTGGATGAACGGAACCACCATAACAATGGACAAATTTGTGACCGGCCTTGTATCATCTATAAACCTTAGCACTCATTTAAATGCAAATGGCAGCACCCTTAAGACCGTGAACATCTACGGCCTGTCACTTGAATCGTGGAAACGGATTTGCAAGCGTTTAGATAGTTGGATATCGGCAGGTAAAGTAAATGACTACTATGAGGCTGTTCTTTCTGAAATGGTAGCTGATGGCAGTTTAAAGCTTCAGTGCATTCAATTTGATATGGATCGTTGGTACGAGATAGATACGGCAGATGATCTCTATAATTGTGAATTGATTTTGCAGCAAAACAGACTCCAACTAGCGGGCTAAGCTGAAACACCAATGCCCCATTCCATTAAATTCAGTCTTTACAAAAACATACCCAACATTGTCTCCATCCTTGGTGTACTCCCTTTGATTGCACTCTTTACCGAGGAAGGCTATGTGTACCTAATTCCACTGATCATCTATAATAACATTATGGATGATTTAGATGGCATACTGGCTGGCAAGCTGAATATAAGGAGYGCWTTCGGTGCCCGTTTAGACAATGTGTGCGATGCTATTTCTCATACMATCATAGTTATGGCTGTTGGGATGCATTACGGATGGGTCTGTGGCCTGGTTGGTTTGGTTGGTATTTCAGCCATTTTGATTCGGGCAGTTTCACGGCTTGATCCCGACATTGTTAAAGGAACCGGATCACCCACGAATGAGCTGATTCGCCACACTCTTTTTGCAATATTGTTGGCTGGTATGTTTGATTTTAATCCAACATTACCTCTGGTGGTGATATTTGTGGCACACACGATAACCATGTTTATCAAATACCCAATGCCCTATATGATCAGAAGTCAAGCTAAAACGACATCAGCTATCTTGTTGGTTAATGTATCCTTAATCGTAGCTTGGTTGATTCCATATACTGCTCCGATTATTGCGGGGGGGTTTATTCTAACTTACCTCTATTCACTTCTTAAAATTGTTTTCCCCAATAAGATTAGGCCGGGTAATGTGCAAGAAGGCTAGAAGATCGTCTTCATTACCATCCCTCAAGCCTGCGCCTATATACTCTACTTGATTATTTCAGGCGTCTAAACTCCGGCCAAAAACGGATAATAATTTTGAGCAATTGATACGACCTTCTATTCCATTAATAAATAGTGGGGAGCGCAAGTTCTTTGAGGCTGTCCCACAGGACAGATTTGTATGTTGAAACGAATTTCATTCGTAACAGAAACCTATCCCCCTTCAATGGATAGTGGTATAGTTCCACGGCTGAGTCCTCCGAACAGGAAATTTATTATGAAGCAGCTTGCGACTTTGTTGCCTCCGCTATTTTCACTATTCTGTTATATAAGAAGGTCCAATTTGGGTGCTCTCCATCCACATGAAAATGACCTGAATAACCGTGTGTAAATCTAGTAGAAGAAACAATTGTTTCCAACATTTCACAAGTTGGATCTAAAAATTTCGCATCACCG
>JAESRW010000220.1 GCA_016764395.1 Flavobacteriales bacterium | reverse complement strand
CTTTCGCCGACTGGGTGATGATAGACGGACTGCGTTTGAACTGAAAAATGCTGGAACCATCTACGAATATTCTGGTGACTATGACTCGGCAGAGGATTTCCATAATGAAGCCCTGGAGATGCAGCGGGAAATGAACGATCAAAAAGGAATTATGTCCACTTGTCAAAGGCTGGGAGCCATTAAAATGTCTAGAGAGCACTATAAGGCAGCAACTAACTACTTCAAAACGTCCCTGGACATTGCTATTCAGCTGAATAATCATTATCAAGCGGGTATGATTCAGCAATATATTGCTCAAACGGAAGAACGACAGAAACACTACGAGCTTGCTGTGGCTGAATATCTTGCAGCGGAGCAATATTTTGTTCAGGCAAATACGCCCCAAAAGATCTATTTATCTTATTTCAACATTGCCAGAACCTATTTGAAGCAAGGAAACTATGGACAGGCAGAATCATTCATTGATAAGTGCATTGCGTTAACTGAAGAGGGCATCGCAGTTTCCTTAATGGCGAATATTTATAATATGCAAGGTCTCATCCAATCAAAAAGTGGCAATTTGGCGCTGGCGGTTCAATCCTTTAATAAGAGCATCCAGTCGGCAACGGAAAGTGGGGATCTTGTTCACATGGCCACTACATACCAAGATCTATCAAATACGTATAGTTTGGCCAGTGACTTTAAAGGCGCCCTCACTGCTTATAAAACGTTTAGCACCTTAAAGGACAGCCTGTTCAACGAGGATAAAAGCAAGGAAATAGGGAAGCTTGAGGCAAAACATGAGTTCGATACTGCCGAGCTGGAGCGAAAAAGAGTAGAACGTGAGCAATTGAAACGCAAGGTAGCAGAGCAATCAAGAAGGGACAACCTGCAATACTCAGGTATCTTGATTTTTCTGGTGTTGCTCTTTGCGGGTCTGTTTATGTTGGGCCGAATCAGCATTCCTCTTTGGCTGGCTGAGGGAATGATCTTCTTCTCCTTCCTCTTGTTTTTCGAATTTACATTGGTCCTTCTCGATCCTCTGATTGAAGATTACAGTTTGGGGGCTCCAGCGATTAAGTTAGGGCTTAACTCAATCTTAGCTGCTCTGATCTTTCCGTTGCATGCATTCTTTGAGGAGAGGATCAAGACCAGATTATCGAATTGAATATCCTTTGCCAGGTAGAAAGGCAAAGCCAATTGTTCTGATTTTTACCTGCATAACTTGCAAAGAACCAGTGCGTAGCGTTGAGCGTTGCTGGTAAAATAACTATCTTAAGCATAGTTATGCGCGGTATACTCCTCCTTTTTATCATGACAATTTCATCTTTTGGCTCCCTGTGGGCCCAGACATGGTTTGAGGGAAATCCAAAGTGGGAGTACGATTACGCTGACTTTTGTATTGTACAGACATTGGGTTGGGATAGGGTTTTCTATGAGCAAGATACGCTCATCCAGGGCAAAACATGCGCTCTTTTTAAAGTTAAAAGCTATCGCAAGCCTTTTTTTGATCCTGGCTTTTCTCAAAACTCTGAATTCATTCTTTATGATTCTGCTGATGTTGTCTATAAGGTGGTATCGGGCAATTTTGTTCAGCTGTATGACTTTAACCTTCAAATAGGAGATACGATTGAGATTAACATCTTTAACATTACCACAAATCCGGTGCTATGTGATGATACGCTCTTTGTCGTAATAGACACTATCGATCGTATCGTGCTGAACAACGACACTTTGAGAATTCAACGTTGGAAACTATTGAACAATACTTCGGTTTTCGGCACCAGCATAGATATTATAGAGAAAATAGGAGTAGTGGGAAGATTCCCGTTTGATATGAGTTCTCAATGGGGATGTGGGATAGATGCGTGTTATCCTTTTTCGTTTACTTGTTATGCTAACGATTCGCTCGATTTCAATTATCCACTCACAAATTCATGCAGTATAACTCCGTCTGTGATCGGAATTGAGGAGCTTGACAAGCAGGCAATAAAAATATCTCCCAATCCTACAAGTGGACGCATTAAACTTTCGCTGGAGTCGGCTGTAGAATCTGCCAACATTCAAGTCATTGACTATCATGGCAGGCTAGTACATGCTGAAAAATTAAGGGGTGGGAAGTTTGAACATCAAATTGACCTGAGCAACCTGGATAAAGGTCTGTACTTGGTGTTACTGCTGCAGGGTGATAAACGGATGACTCAGCAAGTTGTTCTTCACTAGGTTTCCTTCATAGGATTTTCACAATTAATGTAGGCACGCATACCAAAATGGCATGTAATTTATTTAGCTTCGTAGGATGATACGAATACTATTTTTCACCTTGTTTGCTCTTCTACAGATGCCCATTGGGGTCTCTCAAACTTTTCCAAAAATAGATCCTGACAAGATCACGATCATCCGCGATAACTGGGGTGTACCGCATATCTATGCCAAAACTGATGCGGAGGTCGCGTATGGCCTGGCATGGGCCAATGCTGAGGATATGTTCGACGTGATGCAAGAGACCATTCTCACCGGCAAAGGCTTGATGGGACGACACAAGGGAAAGGAAGGGGCTGCTTCTGACTTCTTGCGACATCTGTTGCGCTTTGACGACATGGTCAATGAGCATTACGACGATCTCTCTCTGGCTTTTAAGAAGTACCTGGATGGCTATATTCAAGGTATCAATGCGTATGCCGAGGCGCATCCCAAGGATATATTCAATAAGGCGGCCTTTCCGCTTACCGCTAAAGATATATTGGAAACCTATGCATTGGTAGCGAGCTTCCTTTCAGATGTTCATACCCATGTTGAGAAAATCGTAAAAGGTAAGTTGGACCGTGAAAAGGCTAGCATGGGGTCAAATGCATTTGCACTCAACGCATCCCGTACGGCGAATGGTAAAAC
The DNA here is from genome assembly GCA_016764395.1 of Flavobacteriales bacterium. Lineage (GTDB taxonomy): Bacteria > Bacteroidota > Bacteroidia > NORP154 > NORP154. The sequence continues at coordinate 10,949 of JAESRW010000220.1, read as the reverse complement.
ATTCCTTGCTATTAATCCGCATCAACCCATCGAGGGGCCGTTTTCATTTTACGAAGCACATTTGGTGTCAGAGGAAGGACTCAATATTACGGGTGCGCTCTTCCCAACTGGCACTTCGGTCTTCATGGGCAACAATCAAAGTTTGGGCTGGGGAATGACTTTTAATGGACTGGATCTGGTAGATGTTTATGAGTTGAAGATGCATCCTAAAAATAAGTTACAATACGAGTTTGATGGCCAGTACTATGATCTGGAGGAAAGGCCGATCAAGCTCAAGGTTAAAATAATGGGAATTGTTATCGGTGTAAAGAAGACCACTTATTGGAGCAAGTATGGTGCGACCATGGAGAACGATGGCCATTTCTATTCTATCAGGTTGGGTGCCAATATGGGTGTAAGGATGGCAGAGCAATGGTATTACATGGATAAGGCCAATAACCTTGCAGAATTTAAGAAGGCGCTTGAATTACAGGGGATACCGCGTTTTAACATTGTCTATGCCGATAAAGAAGACAATATCTTTTACTTCAATAACGGACTCATTCCAAAGAGGGCCGAAGGCTATGACTGGGATACCACATTACCCGGTAACACATCTAAAACCCTGTGGACAGAATTCTATTCGACGGAAGAGATGCCTCAGATGCTCAATCCCGCGTGTGGATTTGTAGTGAACACGAACAACACGCCATTTCACTGCACGTGTGCCGAAAATGATATGGACATTGACGACACGCTCAAATACCCAATGCATATGGGACACACAAGAGCAGATAATAACAGAAGCTTGCGCTTCCATGAATTGATCTCTGAAAAGAAAACCTACACGGTTGATGAACTGAGGGCCATAAAATATGACTCTAAATATCCTAAAACCAGTAAGTTTCAGGAGGACATGGCCCTCTTGTTCAATCTCGATCCCAAGAAATACCCGGAGTTAGCAACACTCATTGATGCGCTGCATAATTGGGATCGGGAAGTTCAGGATGAAAGTGTTGCGTCATCTTATTTGCTCGTTGGCCTGGATTACCTATTCAATAAATACCATTTTGGTTATGCCAACTTTATGTATGGTTTGGATATAACTGAAGAGCAGCTTGTTGAAGGCTTGACGTATGCGAAAAAGCACCTGCTAAAGCACTTTGGGAAATTGGATGTTCCTGTAAAAGATATCAAGCGATTGAGAAGGGGAGAGGTAGATTTAAGTTGCCCGGGCTTTTCTGAATTGCTGGCGGCTGCCTATTTCAATAAACAGAAGGATGGTACCTTTGAAGTGTTTGTAGGTGACTCCTACGTACATTTTGTAGTTTTTGATAAGGATGGCCCTGTTTCGATGGAGACCTGTTTGCCTTTCGGCTCCTCGGCTAATAAAGAATCTCCACACTACACGGATCAGATGAAGCTGTATGCTACCCATCAAACCAAGACGATGACCTTGGATAGGAAAGTGGTGGAGAAAAATGCTGAAAAGACGTATCACCCTAAATGATAAGTGCCTGCTATCTGTCTTGAAATTAATGAACCATCCTGGAGAAATGGAGTGCTGCGCATTCCTTTGACTCAATCTGGTAGGCTGGAGCCTCGTGGCTAAGTGCTGTATCGATTGTCGCCACAGAGACAACGTTATACCAAGATTTATATGGTCAGGTGCCTCTATTACTCAATTAAGATCTATCTGCTAGTCGCACTCAATGCGGGTGCTGTCGAATCGCAGCTCTTTTAGAAGTAAAATTCCCTTTCCCACGTTGGAAGCCAGAACCTATGCAAACATGAAACTGTAGGCAGTGAGAACTAACAGATCCAAGTTGCACAGGTCTCAAAAACAGGAATATACAAGCTGGTTATGCCTTGCAAGGGTAAGATTAATTGGTATATTAGCATTTCATAAATAAACACCAACCTTAAGCGATGAATCGGGCCATGATCAAGCATGTAACACACAGCAGGATGATTGTAAGTGAGTTTCGCTGCGTCGCTGCGAAGCCTTGGCGTAGTGCGGGGTGACCGCTGCAAATCAATTATAGACGCATGAAGAACTATACACTATTTATTATTGGAACTGTACTTACCATTCAAACACACGCACAAATAACGTTAACGAGCGCAACCAGCGTTCCCAACATTGGGGATAGTTATGCGTTCGTAGTTGGTAATTCAACCTTGAATTTCGATCAGAATGGCGCGAACCAAACTTGGGATTTTTCATCGCTTACAGGAACAGCCGCCACCTATAACTATATCAATTTATCGAATTCCCTGGAACCAGCTACCTATCCTTCTGCAAACGTTGTAGAAAATGCCAGCGGATCTGAAGGGTATCTCACGAACACCTCTACAGAATATAGCTATATAGGCCAATATATTCCTGGATCAGGTAGAATCATTTATACAGACCCACGTAAATACCTCATATTCCCAATGAATTACAACGATGTGTTCAMTGACACCTGGAGTGGCACTGTAGAGAATATTCAATCAGCGCAAACATTTGACAGAGCTGGATCAACGGAAATCACAGTAGATGGCTACGGTACGCTGATCCTTCCCACAGGCACTGTCACCAATGTTCTGCGTGTTCGGGCTGTGGCCAATTATGAGGATGAGTACCAGGGATTTCCCATCGGGACCTACACGGACACTATATATACCTGGTATGAAGCCGCTACCAATAATTTTATTGCAAGTCATAGTATTTCATGGGCCAACTTCTCACTTGTTTTAAAGTTTTCATCTTACATGGATAACAGTCTGGTCGGTATAGATGACCCAACATCAACAGTGTCGGATTTCACGTTATTTCCCAACCCAGCTACGGATTTTGTCCAAATGAAAAGTTCAAGCAAGGTTCTCTCCTTGCAAATCACTGATATGACAGGAAAAATCTTCCGCACCATTGATTTCAGCAAACAGCAAGAGGGCGGATTTAACGTGAGCGATCTGCCAAAAGGGATCTACATAGTTACATGTACTAGTAGTACTGGCCAGCATAGCAAGAGGATAATGGTTGAGTAGTTTGAAGTGGCTCTTATATTCTAAGTGTGTCCCTGCCCTCAATTTGCTATATATGAGTAATCCTGAACCACACCATGGCAGAAGCTAAAACCAAACCGACAACCGTTGACGTTCGCGCCTATATAGCAGGCCTGCAATCAGAAAAGCGGAAGAAAGACGCCTCGGAAAGTATAAAATCGGAAAAGTATGTCTGTGCATCAATAAGTTAGAAGATGTTGATGGGCGTGTATTAGAGGAAATTGTGCAAAATGCGTTCGAGCATATGAGCAGCGTGCATAAGGTGCAGCATTAAATTAATTTCTTTTTTATTTAATACTTAACAAATACGATATACCCAATTCAATATCGTAAATTCAATATTTAAAATCTAAAATACATCATGGCAACGCAAGTTATTGTATCATTTATTGCTAAAGAAGGAATCGTAGATGGCCTTCAAAATCAATTGGTTGACACCGTTAAAAATCATACTCCAAGCTTTGACGGTTTTATTTCCGCGGTGGTCCATCGCGACCTGGCCAATCCGAATAGGTTGGTAATCATGGAAGAGTGGGAAAGTGCAGAGGATTTCAATGCCTACCTGGACTCTTATTCAGAAGAAGAGAAGGCTAAAATGGGTGAGAATCTTGCAGGACCTCCTGATGTCAAGATCCTGGATGTTAGCTTAAACTAGTGTGCTAACTTAGTAATCGGTACCCTAGCGTCAGCCTTGTTAAGGTATAGGTACCAGATAAAATCATGAATTTTAAAAGTGGTCTTCTGCTTTTGTTGGTTGGATTTAACCTTCTGGGGATTGCACAGGCTGGCGTTTCCAGTCGGGAGCGCGCGCAAGATTCTCTTAGGTCTCTGATTAAAAGTTTGCCTGAAGACTCTAACCAGGTAAAGGCTTTATTTAGTTTGGCCAGCGGGTATTTATATACGGCTCCTGATAGTTCGCTTCGGCTCTATGGTCGTCAGCTTAAGCTTGCAGAGGCTATCGATTATGCCCCTGGGATTGCCAGCGCCTACATTGGATTCTCTAACTACCACTTCGTAAGAGGGGCGTATGTTGATGCCCTGGATAATTATTTCCAAGCCTTGCGCACCTATGAAAGTATAGGAAATAAAAAAGGAGTTAGCGGCGCATATATGGGTATTGGTCTTGTCAAGAGACGACAAGGCGATTTTGAGGGTGCTTTGAAATATCTGCTTCGGGCTAAAAAAGGATTTCTGGAAGAGCAGGATACAAAACATGTGGTCAGTACCTTGGTCAATATTGCAGGTGCTTATCACAAGCTCGCTAAAAATGACAGTGCGCTGGCGGCATACCAAGAGGTGTTGGTGATTACAACCAAGCTCCAGGACCAACGAGGGATGGCCGATGCCTATATTGGAATTGGAGTAATAAACTCCAAGAACAATAATTATGCGGAAGCGCTTGATAGCTATCTTAAGGCCAAATCCCTGATAGAACGTATGGGCGAGAAGCGAAGTATGATGGTTGTTTTAGCCAATATAGGTTCTCTCTATTCTCGCCAGGGGCAATGGGATGCCAGCATTGACTATACCGAGAAAGCATTGGTATTGGCTATAGAAATGGGTAATTTGAACGGAATAAAGGATGCATACTTCAATAAGAGTGAGGTGTTGGCATCTCAAGGTGAATATCACAAAGCATATGACACTTATATCCTATTTGTCGAGGCCAAGGACAGCCTGTTCAATGAATCAAAAAGCAAGGAAATTGGAAAGCTCGAGGCTAAATATGAGTTTGAAAAGGCTGAATCCGAGAAAAAAAGAAAAGAACAGGAACGACGCGTTGCACTCGCTGAGGAAGATCGAAGGCGTGATAACCTTCAGTATTCTGGTATTTTAATAGTCCTGGTGGTGCTCGCAGCGGTTTTGCTGATGCTCGGAAAATTATCCATATCCACTCAACTTGCGGAAGGGTTGATTTTCTTTACTTTCCTGCTGTTCTTCGAGTTCACCTTGGTTCTATTGGATCCTTATATTGAATCAAACACTGATGGTGCTCCTGCATATAAGCTGTTGTTCAATGCGGTACTGGCAGCTCTGATTTTTCCGTTACATAGCTTTTTTGAGGGTAAGTTGAAGCAACGCTTGGTAAGCTGACGGCGTCCATGATGGTTGAAGTTTTAATCTTCATCCTAAATAGCGTGTCGGACGAATGACACCAGGTGGAAGTGTCTTCGCCCAACACCTAGTGTCGTGTCAACCATACTTTAGCGGGACCAAGTTTCGATCTTTTCCATTTTTTCTGCGTTAAAAAAGAAAAAACGCTTCAACTTACCCCACACAGTACGCTTGAAACGACACTAGTCTTCGGTGATGGTGTACGTGAATTCTTAATAAGTAAAGCCTGCGGCATGGACTGTCCGATTCTCACCTTCCACAGTGGCTTCCTGAAAAAGAACTTTATTTAACATAATTGAATTTTTCATTTTTGACTAGATTAGAAGCAATAAAACATGCTAGGGGGTTAATTGACTGGTATTGATAATTCGCTCTCATACCTCTATGATAATTTGCTCCCTAACATGTTGCATCAATGCATCATTGCATCAACGCTGCTGATTTGTGTCTGGGGGTAGCAACCAATTTTTTTCCAACAATTGAAATATTGCATCTTCCCCCTGTCACATTAAAAGCTTTGAGGCTGGCTAAGGTGTTCTCCTTTAGGCCAAGCCCTCCTATGCTTACAGATGAATAATCGTTCAGTTGAATTTTTAAATTATCCCAACCTGCCTTGTGTACGATGAGCCTTCCCCTAATATGGAAAGCGCTGCTTTGATGTAACCGGATATACATGATCGTTTTGCTTCCACGGGGATAAATCTCAAAATCACCGGCAACACAAAGCGCTGAACCGTCAAACATATCGATGTAAGAGAAGTCATTGGTCATAAAGTAGCCATGGTAAAAAGCCAAACTTCCTCGGACGTTAACAATTGACTGATCACGTAATTGAACCTTGACGCGCTCACCTACAAAATGTGCGATGAACATATGGCCATCCACAGTGAGAAGTGCGTTGTCGGTAATGAGCAACTCGGCGTCTCTGCCATGCTTTATTTGCTCAAAGGTCAAAGAACCTTGAACGTTTAACTGAGCATGCCCCTCAAGCCATATTTCCTGATTGTTCTCCTTCTTATGGGCAGCTCCATAACTGAATTCAAAGTCGTCCTGAACATTCATTTGGCCATATTCAGTGATATGTAGTTGCATGCGTGCTTTTTGGTTGTTTTTGATTGACCTTTCAAACACTACATAGCCCCCAACATTGATACAGGCCCTACCTTTAATTTCAACATCAGTATGTTTGTTCTGATTATCGACCTCCACGGTTAAGTGGTGCTTGATGTGTAAATCTCCATCTACCACTGATAATTTGGTGTCAGAAATGGTGTCGGCGGTAATCCAGATAGATCGACAGTATTGCTCTGAGTTAACAATAATCATTTGTCCACAAATGAAGACATCATCATTGACCGTTGGTATTCTTATGTCCCATGTTTCCCGATCGTTCCAATTTCCATGACTCGTAGCAGTTATCGTCTCTCCCATTGACAGAGAAGCTATGCTCATCAAAAAAATGTACAGTATCGAAATTAACAGGACCTTCATGTTGTGTATTGTTCTCATACTTCTGGGCTTAAACGGATTCGGAACTCAGCATATCTATTTACATACCGACATTGTAAGTAGCTGTATAACAGATGCTTGTAATGTTTTTTATGCGGTGGRATTTTCCCGTTTTGGGAATGTTGTGTCATTATGGGACATCTAGTTGATTGTAAAATCGGGCATACCAGGTGATTTTGCATTACCCGGTCTCGAGAGACAGGTTACATGCATTATTCAATCAGATGGCAGTGAGCTCACATAGGTATTTGGTAAGAAGCACAGCAGTGAAACCTTGTTTGATATTTAACGCGTAGTTGGAAGCTCTTTTCAGTAACTTTCAGAGACACAATCAGTAGAACCTTAATAGTTATGAAATAAGAATTACCTTCATGGATGAAATCCTAAATGTTACATTTATCCTTCAGCGTTATTTAGATTTGGATAGAAACATGGTTGAGTTCTTTGGGAATGTAAATTGAGCGTTTTTACATCGAATGTTATTGCGGTATAAATAAAAGGACGAAACCGAGTGAAAAGTGTTTTAAGATCTGTGAGGTTAGCGATGTTGTTGCTTGCCACTTTTTATTTGCTGGTATTGCCCGCGTGCGTTTCTGAAAAGCACCTTCTCGGTGAATGGAGATGGAGCAGTTATGAACTGGATCCTGCCTATGAGGGTTCTCATGAAGCTCAAATCATGGAAGATGTGAAAAAGCTACACGACCTATACAACAAGCAGTATTACAAGCATATAGGGCTGAAATTTGAAAGTGATAGTCTTTATGAAAGGTTTCTTGGACTCCGGGTGGTATCAGGGAAATATAAATTAGCCGGTAAAACCCTTCAGCTCTCCGAGCGATTTCTCAATCACGAGCCTGGATTCGAATTCAAGATTAAAAAATTAAACTCCAAGAAAATGACGCTGCAAACTGAGCAGCTGCATATTCACTTTGACCGCACTATGGATCCAGAATTTGAAGCGGCAAAGAACCTTGAAGTCACAGCGCTGGACGGCCGCTGGACCAGTGAGAAGAATAAAGAAACTTATGATATGATGGTAATACTTGACCTTGAACAGGAGTTAAGCTTGCTTTCTGGATCGGCAAAGGCGCTTGTATCCATGGAATATATCGAGAATGCTATTCAAGACAACATTGAGGGAGAAGTGGCAGGTGAGTTTGTCAAAATCGTGATCACCCGGAAAATAAAAGGTCAATCTGAATATAACAGCGTTAGTTATGAGTACAGAGGTTCATTGAAGCGAAAACTACTTTATCTGAAGTTTGTACATCTTCGTTATTTGAACAGCGTCGGTGAAACGGTCAACCATCATGGCACAGTAGAACTGCCTTATCCTAGAAAGATTACCTTGAAAAACAAGTAGCAAGGTGGATATCTGGTATTTGTATTTTGGATATGTTATGTTAAGCGCTTGAGACGCCATACTTGGATATTAGAGTGCGCTCCAACTGATCATCTCCACTTCAGCTTTTGCTAGGTCATAATTCATGATGGACTTGAACTCAACAATCCTACTGTCGAAGTACCGGCGATTAATACCTGGATAATCGATCTCCTCATATTCGTTAAAACCGGGAATCTCATCCTGGGCTAGGTGCAGCATGAGTTCCATGGAACTATAGGTATTGCTTTCAACGTACGACTTGAATAGGGCATCAAGGGCGCTGTGCTTTTTTCTTACTTTTTTTGCTATCTGCCCTTTCGTAATCGAAAACATAGGGATGGGGCCGTAATGACGGCTTTCAAGAATGTCCGGAGATTTTACACCATTTGCTTGTTTAGCGAAGTACGTATTGATCTCCTGGCCAAAGGTGACAATCTCTTTTCTGTCTTTAAGTTTGAGGTCATCAAGAAGCATATAACACAGTACCTGTAGGTACATGCTATGATGTTGAGGTGGATGTATATTATTGGACCGAATGGGTAGCTTGTGCTTGCGGGCAACCTCCAGATACACCTCGAAGTATTCTGGAAACAGAGACAGAGAATTATGATGACAGGTGAGGTGATGCAGTTTAATATTTGCATCTTGAAAGACCTTAATTTGGGCGTTCAGTTCTGATTTTAGTCCAGCAGGGTCCATTTCCCGCCTGAACTCATTGAACTGCCTGAAATACCCATTTTTACAAAGAGATTTGGCCTTGTCGTTGGTGATGGGTTTCCCAGAGGTAATTGTCAGGTGGCATCCCACCTCCACCTCACCATTAGTGACTTCAAGCAAGTGTAGCGTATTGGCCACAGAATCCTTGTAATTTGTAAATGCAGCAACAGAATTTACCTTATTGGCCAGAACCGCAGAGATGATACCCTTGTCGATCGAAGGAAAGACACCATAATCATCGGCCGTTACAATAAGTTTCTTCATACTGGAGGGTGGGTTTAATTATTTGAAGTTAAAATATTTATTGGTTTTGTAGAAGTCTTGGTCTATGTTATTTTTTCAACAGATTCATTCCCCTCAAACGTCACACGAGCTCATCAATCAATCGGAAAAGTCGCTAATGTCATGCAGCCTAAAATAACTCCACGCAATCTTACGGGTGTTTAAGATCTGCAATTAACGGTTTATTCGAACCGACAAAATTCATCAACATTGTTATTAGCTAATTATTCCAACGGTTGAGTTATGGAGAGGTACGGTAAAAGATATAGATTGAATCACGGGAAACGCAAAGTGTATTTTGCTTTTTTTACTTGGACGCCTCGATTTTTAATACGGCTCTATATCACTCTCTTAGCGGTCCTGTTTGTGCGAATGGTAGCCTTTGGAATTACCTATTCTACTTTAAAGGATGGAGCCTGGACCAGCACGGCTGTCTGGTCTACAAATGGAATTACGGGTTGCAAGTGTGCTCCTTCGGCAACCATAGATGGCTTTGATGTCGTTATCAATCACTCAGTCACGCTAACCAGTAAAATTGTGATAAAATCAGCTAATTTTTTGACTCTCAATGCTGAATCAGAGCTTTCTGGTGCTTACGATCTTATCGTTGGGAATGATGGTGTGCTCAATTCTAGCGGTGCCATTTCCGTTAGGAAAATAGTTGTACAACCGGGTGGAGAGATCAATTTCGACGGACCGGTTATTACCACCAGTAACCTAATAATTGATGGTGAAGCAACTTTCAATTCCCAGGTAATTGTGAGCAAGCTTAATTTAATAACAGGATCAGAGTCAGAAACGCATTTCGCTCCCAATTGCACCATCACGATGCTCAATGGTAATGTGTTGAACGCTGGTGTAATTGAGTTTGAGTCTGCTTGTGTTCAGATGAGTGGTGGGAATTTCAACAATTCTGAAACTGGCAAAATCAGCGGTACCGGAGCAATCACTGTTCTAAAAGGGAAAATTAACAACAATGGAGTTTGGAGCAAAAATGTAGATTGGTGTGCCAATGGTGCAGGTAAGGGGCTACCGATTGAGGAAAAATGCTTTGGTACCTTTTGTACAGCAGCAGCTCCATTACCGATTGAGTTGGTTTTTTTTAATTGTGATCTCATAGAGGATATTGTGATATTAAAATGGCAAACGCTTAGCGAGTCAAATAATGATTATTATACGGTCGAAAGAAGTGTCAAAGAGCAAGGAGGTTTTATACCCTCGAGGTGGGAAGAGATTGAGATAATACCTGGCGCTGGTAACAGCAACACGGTGAGGAATTATACATTGCTAGATGAAGTCTCCGACCTGTATTCCAGTCCTTTAGTTATCTACTATCGCCTCAAACAAACAGATTACGATGGGTCCTACGAATATTCACAAGTAGTTGCGGTTAAGGTGTCGCAGAAGATTACTGTTTCTGTCTATCCCAATCCCGTTTCCGGTTATTTTACCCTGTCAATGTATCTCGATAAACCGTTGGAAATGAATCTTGAAATATTCGATGTGCTAGGACAAAGGATTTACCGCGAAGAGTTGGAGCTGGCTCCCGGGGAAGTGATACAACACGTTGACTTAACAGGGCTTGCCAAGGGTGTTTACAATCTCAAATTGACAACTTACTCTGACGGTACAATCAACAAACCAATTGTTCTTGATTGACATGACGGCCATCTGGACCTTCGCTTTGTACCCGGGTGATGAATTGAGGTGCGTACTAAATCCCCAATAATCTTACATCTGTTAGGGCGTCCTATGGAGAGGCTTTTTCTGGCGGGTATTATTGGCCAAGTTTGCAATTAGGCAAATATCAAAACGGCTTAATGCATGAATTGTTGGGGTGACATCAAGAACCTGCAATTAGGGAGGCACTTTGTGCTTCCCACCGCTTTTGTATTATTGCGGACACTCGTTA
>JAESRW010000305.1 GCA_016764395.1 Flavobacteriales bacterium | reverse complement strand
CTTGGAAAGCGTGTATACTTGAAAAGGTATCGGGGGTTCGAATCCCTTCCTCTCCGCAGACGATATTAAAAGTAGAATAGAGTTTAACACGACAAGACCTTATTTAAATTAAACATTAAGACCATGAGAAGATTATTTGCGTTAATGCTAGTTGCAAGTCTGTGTACGATTGGAACCATTAATAATTCCAAGGCAGCTGGAGATGCGAAAGCTATTGATACTTTACGCCAGCAGAGTATTTCAACTGGGGAAGATATGATATCGGTTATCTATGATAGTGGAGATACATTGAGTCTGGCTGAAGCAGAAGCATTGGCCAGTGGGGCAGCAGCTGCTAAGCCTAAAGAGACAAAGAAAGTTGATGCGGTAGTTGCAAAAGAGGAACTGTCATTTCACCAGGTCGTGAAGCAGAAGTTTATTGAAGGTGGAGCTGAGTTCATGGGCATCGTTCTTTTCTGTTTGATCATGGGTTTGGCTTTGTGTATTGAGCGGATTATCTATCTAAATCTTGCTACTACCAATACAGAAAAGTTGCTCAATAATGTAGAAACAGCTATTAACTCAGGTGGTGTCGATGCGGCTAAAGAAGTTTGCAGAAACACAAAAGGGCCTGTAGCGAGTATCTTCTACCAGGGCCTGGAAAGATCAAGCGAAGGGATAGAAGTGGTGGAAAAATCCATTGTTGCCTACGGAAGCGTGCAGATGGGATTGCTGGAAAAGGGATTGTCGTGGATCTCGCTTTTCATTTCATTAGCACCGATGCTTGGTTTCATGGGAACGGTAATCGGTATGATCGGTGCTTTCGACGCGATTGAAGCAGCCGGTGATATATCTCCAAGTCTTGTGGCTGGTGGTATTAAGGTGGCACTCTTAACGACGGTCTTTGGATTGATCGTGGCGATGATCTTACAAGTATTCTACAATTACCTGGTGGCGAAGATCGACACCTTGGTAAATTCTATGGAGGATGCGTCCATAACGTTGATTGATATTATGGTAAAGGCAAATAACTCAAAATAATAAGCAGATGAAGGAAAATTTGTCTAAGAGGCTATCATACATCCTCTATGCATTAATAGGCGTTTCAGTGCTCCTGACCGTCCTGTTTTATCTAGAGATCGTTTCGGTTCCACTGATGCTCAACTGGACCTATGCATTGTTGGCTATAACGTTAGTCTCGGCGGTGGTTTTTCCAATAATTGTGCTGGCACAAAATCCTAAAAAGGCCAAAGGAGCTTTGGTCTCGCTAATCGGTTTGGTTATCGTATTTGGAGTAGGGTATATGATGGCTTCTGATACGGTGTTTACATCTTATGAGGCGTATGGGGTAGATACGAGTATTTCGAAAGGTGTTGGAACGGGCCTTATTGCCACGTATGTATTGATGGCACTTAGTGGGGGAGGAATTGTCTTCTTTGGTATCGTTAGAATTTTCAAAGGGTAGAGAAAAATGGCTAGAAGTAAAAGGGGTACAGATGAGATCAATGCCGGCTCGATGGCCGATATCGCCTTCTTGCTGTTGATCTTCTTCTTGGTAACTACCACGATGGATGTAGACTCAGGTATCTTGAGAAAGCTTCCACCGCCTCTTGACCCGACAGTTCCACCACCACCACCAATTAAGCAAAGAAATGTATTCACGGTCCTGGTGAATAGCAATGACATGCTCTTGGTGGAAGATGAAATTGGAGATATCTCAATGCTTCGTGATCAGTGTAAGGATTTTGTGAGAAATCCGGCCAATAATCCAAATCTTTCGGAGAAGAAAGACTCAAGGATAATTGATTTTGTCGGTGCCTACCAAACGTCAAAGGGAGTTGTTTCCCTGCAGAATGATAGAGGTACCTCTTATGATATTTACATCAGGGTGCAGAATGAACTGGTTGCAGCCTACCGTGAACTTAGAGATGATCTTGCAATGCAAACATTTGGTAGAAAGTTCAGTGATTTGAAGAAAACACAGGCCAAGGCAATCAGGCAAGCCATCCCCATGATGATCTCAGAATCGGAACCAAGAAACATTGGTGGCTGATCATAAATAGTATTGATGTCGAAGTTTAGAAGAAAAGGAAAAGGAGGAACACCGGCCATATCTACGGCGTCATTGCCAGATATTGTCTTTATGTTACTGTTCTTCTTCATGGTTACAACTGTGATGCGRGAGGTRACSATGAAGGTGMRAATAWWACCTCCTGAAGCTACGGAAGTTAAAAAGCTTGAGAAGAAGTCACTGGTRAGCTATATCTATATMGGYCCMCCSATTSWAGGTTTACAAKCSATCTATGGTACRGAGCCCAGAATWCARCTCAAYGATGCYTACGCYGTGGTGGATGACCTTGGTGAGTAYATCATTGCTGARAGAGAAGCRCGKGATGAGAAAGAGGTGCCGTTTATGACCACTTCGTTGAAGGTCGATAAARMRACGAAGATGGGTATCGTCTCTGATGTAAAACAGAAACTGCGCGATCTAAACGCGYTGAAGATYAACTACTCGACCAAAAAGGGGATWCAACCCAARTARCCYARKTWYCSKRSWYNNCGGATAAGGGRAMMNAGTCTGSMAGRKWATCWACGAATTRCGAATTRWTACGAATTTGCGAATYSACTAYGYKGATMRATYTGGAAATTCAAAGYAATMCATCTTTAACCGSCTTCTWTGGWGTAATGAGCTCTTGGGAAGTGTGCACTATTTATTATAGGTAGATTGGTTTTCTCAATCGAGATGATTGGACAGGCGCCTATTCGAAAATTCGCAATAATTCGCAATTCGTTGATCAAAACCAAGCACGTCGCTTACCCAAATACACATTAAGCAGTACTCCGCTTCTCCTTTTCCTTTTTATAGATCATATACAAAAGCCCCGCGATAGCCAAAGCACTGGTGAGGGTTAGCAGTGTTTCGCCTTCTGCAGTTCCAAGGCTTTCATCTTGATCCATAAATTCGTCCACACCGGCTACATATGCAAATATAACGGCAGATCCATTGTTGATCAAATGACACAGCATGGGCAGCAAAAGGGAGCCCGACCACACAAAGAGGTATCCGAAAAGAACGCCCAACATCATCCTGGGGAGAAAACCGTAGAACTGCATGTGCATCGCGCTGAACAGGATCGCGGTGATCCACACACCAAGATGTATATTTTTGGTCCAGTTGGCGAATATGCGTTGGAGCACGCCTCTAAAAAGCATTTCCTCACCAATAGCTGGTATGAGAGCGATCATGAAAAGATTGATCGTCAGATCCAATGGTGAATCCATGATCAGAAATTTCTTTGTTATTCCAGTGGCGCTTTCCTCCATCCCCTTCATCCAGGTTTCAAGACCCGTAAGGAATTCGGGTAGGACCATGGCCTCGTTGATGGTGATCATCCAGTTGATAAGGGGTAGTGCAAGAATGATGATAATCACTGCTCCTATATAGGATATCGTATGGGCACTTTTATTGATCCGCAGGTACTGCAAGGGCTTTCTGTCAATAAGGTAGGCAAATACCAACGTTGGGACGATGAAGATGCCAATATGTTGCAGAATTTGTATCAATTTCAATGCAGAGAGTACATTGGGCTGGTCTATCTGATCCAGAAGCGTTGGATTGTCCAGGAGGGACACGTCGAACAGGTAGGCATTTAAAAAGGCCCCAATAAGGGTAAAAATGGCGGCGGAAAGCGGTATGGCAAAGAACAAAAAGAGCAGCTGCATGCCAGGGCTCAAACGCGCTAATGAAAGCATCGAACCACCCGTGATTTCTTGTTCTGTTTCCTCAGGCACAATAGCAGTTAATCTTAATTTGGCACAATTAGTTGGATCCAATGCGCAACGAAGTGCGAATATATAGGAATTTGGGAACAGTTTGTCTGGATGAATTGGGGAATAGAGTATTGATGGAGATTTGTCCAATAGAACGCAGATGACGGTGTGCCACGAAAGCTGGCAAAGCCTGTAAAGGCCAGCTATGCTGCACATAAGATGAGGGAAGGCCCCTCGAAGCCGATGTACAGGCATAGGCTTCAAACCACCTTAAGCTGCAATGGTAAAGAGCCATTGTGGTGAGCGTTAAGGAAAAGGTACCCAGTAAAGGTATCAGGTAAGTATCAAGGAGGTGAGTGCAAATTAACCGCTGCGGAAGTGTCGAAAGCGTAGTGACGATGTCAAAACCGGGAGGTAGTTGTTAGCCCGGGATAAGTACAAGGGAAACCTGAATTACTGCTTGTACGGCATCCGGCATAGAGGCGGCACGAACTTGATACAGGCTTAAGTGTGGAACGTGGGAACCTGTCGCCCTGATGTTAGGCTATCGCAAAGCTACCGCCAAAGGATTCGCTGATAGTCAAAGGGAGAAGCTCAAGTGGGTGCGCCACAAGAGCAAGAGTACCGAAGCAGGGCACAGGGGCGGAACAACTCGTAGTAGTTAAGAATCTTCTGTAATGGAAGATGAGCGAAGGGGTTGTATTGTCGGGTTAATGCAAAATGGACAACTGTAAATAAAACAGGAGGAACCAATGAGTAGAACAAAACCATTTAGTATTTCCAAGCAACTCGTTTGGCGGGCATACAAGCGAGTGAAATCAAACAAGGGAGGGGCAGGAGTGGATGAGCAATCCATAACCGATTTTGAGGTAAACCTGAAAGATAACCTGTACAAACTCTGGAACCGGATGAGTTCTGGTAGTTATTTTCCGCTAGCGGTACTCACAGTAGAGATACCAAAAGGGAAAGGAAGTACAAGGCGACTGGGAATACCGACAGTTGGAGACAGGATAGCTCAGATGGTAGTCAAGCTGACCTTAGAACCAAAACTGGAACCATGCTTCCATCCGGATTCATACGGGTATAGACCCCAGAAGAGTGCGATAGAAGCAGTAGGCGTAACCCGGCAACGATGTTGGCAATACGATTGGGTGATAGATTTGGACATCAAAGGATTCTTTGACAACCTTGACCACTCACTACTGATGCAGACCGTAAAGAAGCATACAAACTGTAAGTGGACCATACTGTATATCCAACGATGGCTTAAAGTTCCGTCACAGGATAAGACTGGTCAGCAAACAGCACGGGAAAGAGGAACGCCACAGGGCGGAGTAATCAGTCCACTATTGGCCAACCTCTACCTGCACTATGCTTTTGACGAATGGATGAAAAGGGAATATCCCAACACGCCATTCGAGCGCTACGCAGATGATAGTGTTATACACTGCCAAACAGAGGTCGAAGCCCAACAGCTTCTCAAGGATATAGCAGATCAGCTCATGAAATTCAGACTGGAATTACATCCTGAAAAGACCCGAGTAGTTTACTGTAAGGACAAAAAGAGAAATGGGGACTATCCCAACACAAAATTTGACTTTCTGGGCTATACCTTTCGTAGCCGAAGATCGATGAATCGTTGGGGTAAACACTTCATTAACTTCAGTCCAGCGGTAAGCGAAAAGGCCAAGAAGGAAATGCGCCAGAAGATGCGTTCATGGCGGTTACATCTGAGAAGTGACAAAAGTCTGGAGGATATATCGCACATGTTTAATCCAGTCCTCAGAGGATGGATTAATTATTATGGTCGATATTATAAAACAGGTCTTTATCCGGTTTTTCGGCATCTGAATCGCACCCTTGCTAGATGGGCAACCAGGAAATACAAGAAGCTGAGAGGCCATAGACGTAGAGCTGAACATTGGTTAGGAAGAGTTGCAAACAATGATTCCCACCTGTTCGCACACTGGGAAAGGGGCTTCAAGCCGAGTGGTTCGACAATAGGAGCCGTATGAGTCGAGAGGTTCACGTACGGAACTGCGAGGGCGTAGGGGGGAAGTTCCCCTGCGCTACTCTACCGGATGCGGCGGATAATCGTGGGTTTATTTGTGTTACTTGGCCCTTGGTTGTGCAGCCAGCCGGTCGAAAACCAGGTGCCTTGACACTTCAATTTTGAGTTATTCCGATAAGGTCCGGATATTATTCTTTCAGTACCTACGTTATTTGATCTAATACAATTTTATAATTTTGCAGTCAAAGAAGGAGTTTTTCATGACGTTGAGATTGAAGCAGCCCTTATTATTCCACTTGATGGAAGAGGGCTAATTCATAATTATCACATCTGTAAGTTTATAAAAACTGATTGGCCCGGAGTGAAGGCTTAATTTGGAAACATGGTAAAAATTGGAAATATAGAGGTTGGTGAGTTCCCGTTGCTGTTGGCTCCCATGGAGGATGTGAGCGACCCTCCTTTTCGCGCGTTGTGTAAAACCTACGGTGCAGATTTGATGTATACGGAGTTCATTTCCTCAGAGGGACTAATACGTGATGCGGCCAAGAGTGTCAAGAAACTGGATGTATTTGAATACGAACGGCCCATTGGTATCCAGATCTTCGGATCAGAGATTGACTCCATGAAGCGGGCAACGGAACTGGCAGCCGCTGCCAAGCCGGATATTATTGAYATCAATTACGGGTGTCCGGTTAAGAAAGTKGTGGGAAAAGGAGCCGGTGCCGCTATCTTATGCGATGTTCCGAAAATGGAAAAGCTTACCGCCGAAATAGTGAAATCGACCAATCTTCCGGTCACGGTTAAAACACGCTTGGGCTGGGATGAGAATACCAAATATATTGTTGAGGTGGCGGAGCGCTTGCAAGATGTGGGCGTTCAGGCGATCTCCATTCACGGACGTACCCGAAAACAGATGTACAAGGGTTCTGCAGATTGGACCTTGATCGGTGAGGTAAAGAACAATCCAAGAATGCATATTCCGGTATTTGGTAACGGGGATGTCACGACGCCAGAGCGGGTCAGGGAAGTCAAGGAAATGTATAATATAGATGGTGTCATGATCGGAAGGGCCAGTATTGGTTACCCCTGGATCTTCAATGAGATGAAGCACTACTTAAAAACCGGTCAACATTTGGCTCCTCCCACCATAAAGGATCGGGTGAATGCTTGCCGAACCCATCTGGATAAATCAGTAGACTGGAAAGGAGAGCGTTTGGGAATTCTGGAAATGCGCCGACATTATTCCAGCTATTTCAAGGGGCTCAACAACATCAAAGAGACCAGGCTCAAACTGGTGATGGAAGATTCTTTGGCCGTACTCCAGGAAATTCTACTGGGTATTGAGCACCGGGATGAGTTAGCCTTTTAGGTAAACGCTGGTTGTCATTTGATATATGCTCAGGAACGTATTGGGCATTGGCTCAGTGATAGAATGCTGATGACGCGGATTTTGCGGATAGTCGCTGATTCAGGTCGTTTCTATCCGCGAAAATTCGTTGCATCCGCGTCATCAGCGTTCCATTAAATGGGTGCACTTTCCATCTGTCTTTGGCAATTCAGCTATGCACAAAGGGTTATTCAAGTGCTCAGCCCCCAGTCTTAGCCCACATTCAGCACCTTTCAGGAAACTGGATGAGAACGCAACGTTTTATTCGATGATAATTCTACCATAGTCGGATGACCGCCCATCAGAAACTCTGTACAAATAAACTCCCTTTCCATAAGTGCTAAGATCAACTTTGATTACAGAACTCATTAAGCTAAATCTCTTCAACGCCCTTCCTGTCAGATCATAGACAGTGAAATTCTTATTTCTATTATTGAAAGGATCAGAATATATCGATACAACGCCTTCAGAAGGATTGGGGCTTACTCGGACAATATCAGGATATTTCTCAGTTTCTCTAATATCAACAAATTGACCACATCCAAAATTTACTGTATCCCAAGCATAAACCAGATTGGTGTCTTGGTATTTATTGCAGACAAGAAATACGTAGTCGTTTGGACCCCACGGGCCGGGTGCTGCATTGTACACGGGAGTTGGATCGTCAATCGAGTAGACTAACGAGGCGTTTGGCCCGACACCTTCAATAAAACTAAAATTTTCACCAATAAATCCAGTCCCAATAGTGTAATTAAACAGAATTCTTTTTCGACCACCAATGGTATCGATCCATATCACAGGTACATCGAAAGTTGAATTGAAGGTCGTCTTTAACTTAAATGTATCCCCAAGATTCAAGCTCATATCCATGATTAGATATTCTGCTGAGTCATTTGCCCCCCAAAACCAAGCTTTCCCCACTACTGTATCTTCTCTTAGATATCCCAACAGTGTTGAATTCATATCCACTTTGCGATAAACTGCGCTATCGATAGTTATCGTATCGCCTAGGGACATTGTTCGAGGAAATGCCGCAGTAAATATCTCCTGTTTTAGATCCCACGTAATATCAATACTATCGTTGGGGACAATAGAAGCATACTGTGCATCAGCATTCACTATCCAAATGAACACCATCCACCCAGATAATAGAAGTTTTCCAATCATATTCATGAGCTTTCTCTTTTCGCTAAGTCAGGTGTATTGATAAACATATTTCCAAAAATATAGATACCCGACAAGTTACTGAATTTGTGTCGTTTGACGCGTTAAGAAACACCTTTTCGGATAGAAAATGATTCGTAAGGTGGCACAACATAGAGGCTTTGGCACCATACCACGGAACCTGAATTTATGTAACTTGGGTGCATTAGCCCACGTTAGGCAGGTAGCTGAACGTAAGGCGGCACGGCCCAAAGGTACCGTTCTCCGTGCCTACTTAGTGCCCACTGTGTCAACATGCATCGATTAACTAAGTCAGCCGCTCGTTCAGCGTTTGCAAGTTGGGGGTATCGATTCCCTTGGGCCCTGCATCTTCCAACATGCCCTTTAAAATCCATTTGGTTTGTTTCCTGATTTTCATGAAATGGAACTTCATATACTTTTCAAAATGGAAGGGCATTAACATGGGAGAAAGGCGCAAACCCAGGGATAATGTGAACGGATTGATGGCCATCCAAAAGAGGAACTTGAAAAACGGTTCTCGTTTCTTACTGGTCACCTGGAAGGCTTCAAAGGCGGCTTCTGAGACAATCTTCACCCACTTGCCCCTGGAAAATTGCTGGAATGACCAATCTGCGCACTCCAGTCCCACTACCAGTGGCATCAAGATGGATGAAATCAGCTGCGGAGTACCGCCGTTGGATTTGCCACTATCTTTTGTGACCGGCATCTTGCCCTTCCGAAGTATTTGCACAATGGCCTTCAACCGCTTTTTGGGGCCTCTCAGCGGCACTTTGGTAATATACGGGAACCAATACGCAACACCTTGTGGCCCGTCAATGACTTCGCCCTCCAAGGGAGCCTGCCAGGCGATAAAGGTGATATAGCCGTTTAATACACGATCCTGATATTGGTCCTCGATCTCCAGTCTTCTTTTTCCTTCGGGTGAAAGCAATATCAGGGAGGCATGTCCCGTAACAGCAGCGATGTCGGATATCCACTGTGGCACCAATGCATTCGATGGAACACAGAACCAAACCTGGTCCCATTCCGTGTTGGCCAACGACTCCGTAGAATAATGAACGCTAAAGTTTTTTAAGAAGTAAGGCGCTGGATGCGGGCCTTTATTTAAATGATAGAGAGGAAGGCCATTTTCTACCGCTTCAGTAAAAAAATCACGGTGTCTTTCACGGACCAGAAAACTGATCTGGGCACCGCCATCCTGTAGATGTCTGGCGAAAATTTGCCCGGTAGCGCCTGCACCTATAACGAGCACATTCATAATTAGTCAATTGAAATATTCTCAGGCTGGATTCTTCTAACGGGTAACCATGCTGCTATCAAGCCAATGAAAAATACGGTTAGGAATACATAAACAAAATCAGTGAAATACATGGCCACTGGAATGGCATCCGCTACAAAATTGCCTTGAAATTTGATGACCTCAAACTTGAACTGAACATAACATATGATGGCACCGACTAGCAGTCCCGTCAAATTACCAAGCAAGTTGATAAAGATTCCTTCTGTAAGAAAGATGCGCTTGATGCGCTTTGCATCGGCCCCCATACTTCGAAGAATGGCAATATCCTTCTTCTTGTCCAGTATGATCATGGTGATGGAGGCAATGGAATTAAACGTTGCCAGCGTAATAATCAAACTGAGAATGAGGAACACCGCCCACTTTTCAGACTTCATGATCTTGTAAAGAAAACTGTGCTGCTGGTACCGGTCCTTCACGTGGTATTGGTCACCAACCAGCTCCTGTATTTTTGTTTGTACAACAGCTTCATCTGCACCTTCRGYCAGGCCAATTTCTATCGACGATACTTCYGAATTATATTGAAGCAAGTCYCGGGCAAAGCTGAGRGGGACGATCACATATTGCATGTCAAAATCCTTTTGAATGGAAAAAACWCCCCCTGCATGKATGCGCTTGGTTTTAAAGGCATCKGTGGCCAGGATGCTCGCCTTMACRCCYCGTTTAGGAACATAGATGGTCATMGGGTTRAAGAGGTCGTTYACSGAAATGGAAAGCGAGTAGGCCACTCCCTGYCCAACAATGGCAAAGGGACGATCGTGTTCTTCCAAYACAAATTGTCCGTCGGTGAGCATRGAGTCGATGCCACTCATTTTTACAAAATCATCTCCTACRCCTTTGATRGTGGCAATATATTGTTGATCCCGGTATTTGAGCAARGCSGTTTCTTCAAGYAYTTCKGCATAATAAGCGACGCCYTCAATTTTTTTAATTTCCTCCGAAGGAAAKCCAACTGTATCGAATGTTTTTCCCACTTTGATCGATATTTTCATATCTGGATCGAAGGAGTTGAAMAGSGAAATCACCAGGTTCTCCAAGCCATTGAAAGCYGACAARACCACAATGAGCGCCATGGTTCCCGTTGCCACAGCCACCACAGAAATCCCGGAGATCCAATTGATCACATTATGAGATTTCTTTGAGAAGAGGTATCGCTTGGCGAAGAAGACGGGTAGATTCACAGTATCTACGAATTACGAGTTTATACGAATGTACGAATCAGGGTGTAAAGTTGGGTGGATATGTGTTGAATACTGGGGTGTAGTGGGATGTTATACGTTGCTTAGCCTTAGGTGTAATTTCGGAATGTATGTTGAGAAATGCAGGATGCTCTTCTGGCCCAATCATCATGGTTATTTGAGGTGAAACCATAGCAGCATGCACGCAAGTTGCACTTAATCAATGCCAATATGCTATGCATCTCTAGGTTTTTGTAATTTGGTGGATAAGGACATAAGTAGGATTAACGTACCTAAGTAACTTAACTCCTATGCTATAGCCAAGCTGGACAAAACAGATGCCTAGGCAACTAAATTTAATGTTATCAACAAATGAAAGAATTGTCTGTGTCCTCACAACACTCAAAAAGACCCGCTCCAATTAAAAAAGGGCTTGTTAACAATTTTACTCAACCAGTACGGGCACGAAATCCAAATGATAAGAGAATTCTATTCGTCATTCCTGAGGATTTTGAATCTTATATGCCAGATTTTAAATCTGAATCAGGCTATCTATCAAAATTCCCCGAAAACTACTATCAGGAATTTGAGCTTTTCAATTTTAACTAAGAAGTAAAATTAGAGAAGCAGAATATTACTGTCTCCGTAAATATGCACCAATATTTCGAAAAGCAGATAAATATTATTAATCAACTTTGGGTTGATGGTTACAAT
This sequence comes from Flavobacteriales bacterium, assembly GCA_016764395.1. Classification (GTDB taxonomy): domain Bacteria; phylum Bacteroidota; class Bacteroidia; order NORP154; family NORP154. Next base: position 2,298 of record JAESRW010000305.1, on the reverse strand, counting down.
TATCACTTGATGTATTTCTACATTTCTGCCAACTTCAAGAATTTTATTTCATCTGAATCTAAACATTTATTTCACCTTCAAATGGAGGGTTTTTTGGAATTGTCTTTATTGTATTTGGGCAAAATATTTGACAAACGAAAAGATTCTATTAAAATCATGGATTTTTTGAAGTTCATTCAAAAAAATTCCAATAGTTTTCAATATTGTCCAAAAAATTGAATTTCAACAGAAGTTATCATGGACATAGCCACCATCAACGGTGATAGCGATCAAAATAGAATATCACAGGCGATAAGTAATATAAGAACAGTCAGAAATGATTTCATTGCCCACTCAAACAAACAATTTGACCTTGAGAATGAATTACCTTATACACCAAACTTGACATTATCGGAGATAAACGAATTGTATCATTACACCCATTATGTACTGAATAAATATTCGCAATATTTTGATGCAAAGAAAATACCGATGGATAAAGAACCTGCAACCAGCTATGAAAAGCTTCTAAAGGTCAAAATACATGAAGAGAGAAAAGGAAAGTTTTTTGTAACCAAAGACAAACTTAAAATTGTCGAGATATATAAGCGTATCGCTGATAAAGATGAACCACAGTACCAGAATGATTTGGGGTGTATTTATGAAGAAGACGAATACATTGATGCCGATCTAATTGAAGCTTTGAAATGGTATCTTATTGCAGAGAGCAATGGAGACAGAAAAGCTACTACAAATCAACGGAATGTTAAAAGGAAAATGAGTAGAGAACAAATAGAAAAGGCAAAGACAGCAGCTAGTCATTGGCTGGATGAGCGAAGAGCGCATCGATAAAAGCGGAATTAGCCTGGCTATAACATTGGGTATGCAAACATGGGGCAGACCAGGTAACAATCACTCTTTTGGCCTTTTTATATCTTTGGTTACGGGAGACAAAGGGGTTTTCAACACTCCCCACGTTTTATACCCGGGCCGTCAGACTGTGCATTAACCCATCATTGTTCATAAACCCCAACAAMTNCACWTTTTGCCAATCKGTSTATTGGGTATCTTGTAGGTAATTCAAAAACCTGCAAWAATGGATCACATACATGGTCATGACCGCAACCAGMTAAAGATGATTTCCCTTGATCAAATGGTGGGGAAACAAAACATAGTTCGTGTAATCGATGCTTTTGTCGACATGCTGGATCTCGAACAGTTTGGCTTCAGTTATTTTAAGCTAAACAAACAAGGCCGTCCGCCATTTCATCCAGCGACCTTGATGAAGCTTTACCTTTATGGGTATCAAAACAGCATCCGTTCTTGTCGCAAGCTGGAAAAGGCATGCACAACCAACATCGAGATGATGTGGCTCATTAATGAGCAACGCCCACACTATAAAACCATCGGCAATTTCAGAAAGGAGAATCCGAAGGCCTTCAAGGAGGTATTCCGCTACTTTGTAGCACTGCTCAAAGACTGGAAGCTCATAGACGGAAAAACCATCGCTATTGATTCATTCAAGATAAGAGCACAGAATAGTTTAAAGAACAACTTCAATGAAAGGAAGGTAAAGCGTCATATTGATTATATCGACAACAAAATTGCTGAATACGAACAAGCTTTGGATCAGGAGTTCGATGAGGAAATAAACGATAAGCTAGAACACAATAAGCAGAAGAAGGAGAATTATCAAGACATTGATCAGCAACTGAAGGAAACTGGTGATGGGCAGATATCCACTACTGACCCAGATGCAAAGGCCGTGGTATTTCAACGCAACAGTGTTAAGGTTGGTTATAATGTACAAGCGGTAAGTGATGCTAAGAACAAGTTATTAGTTGCTGCCGATACTGGAGATGTTAATGACACCAAGGCACTGGCTGTAATGGTGAAAAAAGCACAGGAGAATATTGGTAAGTTAGAAGAAGGCCAACAAATGAATGTGTTGGCAGATAAAGGATATCACTCTGGGCGAGAACTCAAAGCCTGTGAAGAACTAGGCGTTAACACCTACATATCACCAAAAGAGTCCAGCTCCATTAAGAAGAATCCTGACTTTGCTATGGAGAGTTTTGAGTATGATGAGATAAAGGATAGCTACACTTGTCCGGCGGGTGAGATAATGAATACCAACGGTAGGTGGTACAATAAGAAGCTGAAAAATGGAAGGAAGTCTTACCTGGTCAAGCACTACAAAACCAAGGCTTGCAATGGCTGTGAACTAAGAGCTGAGTGTACCACTAATAAAAACGGCAGATTAATCGAAAGAACAGAATACCAGCAATACGTAAACAGAAATAACCACAGAGTTAACCA
>JAESRW010000219.1 GCA_016764395.1 Flavobacteriales bacterium | reverse complement strand
TACCCCAGCCCTTTTGGTCGCCCTGAAGTATGCGCTATCGCTTAACTGCAGGGCCACCAAAAGTTCTGCCGCTGCTTAATGTTGTGCTCGCCGGCGGGTTCACTCAGGCACTGCCAGTCGCCCTGGCGGGACTCCATCTGTCAGGCTTCGTTCACACTCGCTTACGTCTCGCGGTGGACGATGCTTGTATCGTTTTGAAATGACACCCAAGTAGAACTGACATTGGAAGGATTAGATCGCGTAAGATCAGGCTTTGGAGTCATTATTTATTCCACAAAGGTTGCTTCAGCTTTTTAAAAGTCAAGGGTTTTCTCGGCATAAAGCCACCGCACCAGCCACTGCTGATTTATTCCAATTCCTCCTTGTCTTTTAAAAATCTTACGCAGGATGGATGTGTAATCAATAATGTTTAATCCAAAAAATCACATCCATGAAAAATCTAATTCAATTACATCTGCGTTCTGAGCTATTGTATTATGTGTTTACCTACCATTATGGTGGTTACAGGGGTATCCTTCAGGTTAGGGCACGCAATCACAGTCAAGCCCTACTCAATCTAAGGTTCAGCTTAGTTAAAAGGTATGGCGGGGGGCTTCAGTTAAAGTATTGCAAGCAGTCTGGGTAGCTGGTAGTAGCTCCGCACGAAACAAGCCCAGTAGTTCCAATCACGATTAGTAGTTCGTGCGTCTCTTCAATCGACAGAGTGCCTAAACCCGATTTTGTTGATGGATCGCCTTTACATAAAACCCTCCGCTTAAAATCCATCAATAAAATAGGGTTCTTTCTTTATGGTTCGGCCTTGTTCGCCATAAGTCCTAATGCCTCAAAACCATGAGTATTGGGATATGGCCTGGCCTGAGATCGTGCGTTAGAACGCAACTATGAAAGCCGTTTTTGGCCTCAAACCTCTGGAAACCCTAAAAGCATCCCTTTTTGCCATAAAATTGGATTTACAGAAGAAATGGAAAACAGCTTACAACCCCTCTAGCTAAGTCAAAAAACAACCTTCGTTTAAGTAATCATAGTGAGGGATGGCTTTTACAATAACTCATACACCGAATCAATATCCTCATCATTGATACCAAGGTAACGCCTTGTAATACGGTAGGAACTGTGGTTAAAAATCTCTGAAAGTAAAGTAATGGCCCGTTCGCTGTATCCGCTCTGTTCCCAGATATGCCGTCCGAAAGTCTTGCGTAATGTATGCGTAGAAAAGTTCTCGATATTGAGGCGGTACCTTACCCGAATGACCTTTAGTAAACGGTTCAAATGCTGAACGGTAAACACCTTGCCCGTATTACAGTTCAAAAAGATAAGTTCATCTATGCGCTGTACCCTGCACTTATCGAACAAGCTCCTGGAAACCTCCAGCAACTCCCCGTTGATCTTAATGCGCCTTCGCTTGGAAGTCTTTTGTTCGGTAATGATAAGATGCGGTTTGGTTAACAGATGATCCCACTGAAGGGTAAGCAGATCAGAAATCCTCAAACCTGTGTAAGAACCCGCAGCTACCAAAAGGGCCAGCTTGTGTTTACCGTCTCGGTTCAGCTTCTGTACTAAAACAAACATATCGTTCCAGTTCAAATAATCAGCTGTTGTTCTGCATCCCTGTAAGCTCATGTTTAATGTTCAGTTAGATCAGTTAATAACAAAAGTGAATACCCTGCAAGTATCCATGATCCTAACGTGCTGAAAAACAGCACAAACGAAAGTTCACTAATGACAAAAGTGAACCTCATAGCTGTTTGGTTTTATTAAGGTCAAATCTTCCCAACCGCTGTACGATCATGTTTACCTGCATCGGTGTAAATAATCTACCGTTGGGCTTTCCTATGTTTTTGTACAATGGCTTTACCCACTTCTTAAAGGTTCGCAAGTCCACCCCGTAAGCTCTTGCCAGTTGTGTTCTGGTCAAGGGCGGATAATAAAATGGCTGTTGGTTGTTCATGGAGCTAAAAGTATATTATCGCAACACCACCCTTGATAAGAAGTGATGAGCATTGATGATAAATGATGATCTTTTATAGGACGAATCTACCGCAGGGGAAAAAGGCAGGCATCAGTTCGGACAGGTAAAGCCACGTAAAGACGAGTAAATGCCAGTAAATCGCCCTAAATACAGCCTTATAACAGACAAGAGCGGTACAAAACCAATACAAGAACAGGTACCAAACAGCATAAAGTCAACCTAAACCAGATGACTTGATGCTTGTTTATGCTCGTTAATGGCTGAGAATATACCCTAAAGCGTTCACTACTCTCAAGTCATCGATATAAGTGAACCTCAGCTGCGTATATTACAACTCTTGTAAGTCGAGATTATGACCACTCTTTTTTTTCTTTTTTCAACTGAAGAAGCTGAAAGCGTAGTCATGTCAATTGAAAAATATTCAACTGAAAAGAAAAAGCTGCGTATAAACCACAGATGGGCTGCAGAAAACTAGCATATTACGGAAAAACACCTGATGAAAGGGGAGTAAGAGGCAGTTTAAAAGTTGTCTGGAAAAAGATACAGCGCGATCTGGGCATTGGTATTTGGGCGCAAGGACAGGGTAGTTTTAACTCTAATGCTGGCTTACAGATCAAGTGTAATGATTTTATTAATGATGTTAATTTCTTTGACATCCTTAATATTACGGGCGATATCGGGGATCCGCAGGGGCAATGTATTACTGGTGATGAAACTTCACCTGCTGGAAATACGTTCAGCCATACCTGCAACACTCTTAATGGGTCAAACGATGCCTTTGCCAATACAAATACATTCTTCAAATACAACCATCATAATGACAGTTTAAGAACGCCAGAGTGCTTTAGCGGTACGGAAATAAATGCGGATGAATGTCCAATTGGTTATTTGAATAAGCAAACCTCCTGTCCTTCCCAATTCACCATCACCGGAAACCCCTGCGGATTCGGGCCCTTTGTATGTAAGACAGTTCTCGCTGACCTGAATAACAGTTTAGGAGTTTTGAACACGGTATTTGATTCTTTGCTTGATGGTGGAAGTACTGCCGGATTGCTGGCTACTGTTGCAACCCAATCATCTGGGAAGGTCAAAAATGCATTGATGGCAGTATCACCACATGTATCTGACACAGTATTGCTCGCATATCTGAGTAAACCGACCAAAGGGAAAAATCATGTATCCCCGGGCCATGTTAAAGAGGTTATTGTAGCAAATTCTCCTGTAACTAAACGGGTTAAAGATGCTACTGATAATAAAAATCTGCCCCTAGGCATACAAAAGCAAATTGATGCGGCGCAAATAGGAACTTCACCAAGACGTGAACTTGAACTGGAGATAGCCTTCTTTGAAGGGCAATTAAGTCTGAAGCTCAATTCCGTTAGCAGATTCTTCTTGCATGACTCGCTAACTACCAGTGGGATTGATTCTGTGATTGATATATTGAAAAGCCAGGACAGAATTGACCGGGAATTACAACTCATTGAAGCTTATATAGAGGCAGAGCGGTTAACCGAAGCTAAATTGCAATTGGACCTCTTAGACTTAACAGGAGGCCTTGAAAATTTCTGCAAACTCCAGCACATTGTTATTAGTATAATCGAGGATAGTGCTTCTTTTGATACGCTACTAACCGACACATTGCTCCAACTGGCAGTAGATAGTATCGCAAATGACACGCTTCAGCATGGTTATCTACAGGCCAGGGCAATCTTGTCTATGGTGTTCGGTACCAGGTTCATTGAGCACATTGAACCATTGCCCCAGCAGGTACAGTTAAAAACATCAGAAGGGGATGAAGATGCAACGACGGACGGCACATATGCAGAAGAAGAAGAACCAAGGCAAACGCTAAGCCAAGAAATGGAAATCAACAGCTGGGTTAATATCTATCCAAACCCTGCAAAAGACAAATTGATCATTGAATATAGCTTACCGGAAAATGCAGGCAGTGGAATGGTGGAAGTGCATACTATTTTGGGCTACAGATCAATTAATTATACTTTACCGGGAAAACAAGGCACAGTAATTAAGGACATTACCAACCTTCCGGGAGGTGTGTACTTCTTTACAATAATGGTGAACAACACTGCTGTTGCAAGGGAGAAGATTATAATCGTAAAATAGTTTACCGGCCCATACTTTTATAGTAGCGGGGTAGTATTATGTTTAAAATATCTAATGAAAATTACAGCCGGAATATTGTTGATACTACTTAGCTATGCTGCAAACGGCCAGCAGGTATACTTTAACAACCAGTATGACTTCTACAAAGGCCTAGATGGTGCAACCAGCGTACTTGAAATAGACAGCGGTTACTTGGTGGTTGGAGGCTTTAGAGACAGCACTTTGGGGGATCGTAAATTAGGCATTCTTCATCTTGACATCAATGGGAATGTCATATCAAAAATAAGCTACGGAAAATTCAACGCTGATTATTGGTCTGGTTGGTCCGGTTCATTGACGCAAACCGCAGACGGTGGTTTTGCCTTAGGCGGAAGTATTGATATAGGATCCACAAGCCGTGCAATGCTGTGGAGGTTTGATAAGAACATGGATACGCTTTGGACAAAAACGTACGGATCTCCTGCCTATGATCAAATCGGTTATCAGTGCAAGCAAACGCTTGATGGTAGTTTTGTAATGATAGGAGCAACGAATCAATCGGGAAATGAGGATATCCTACTTATTAAAACCGATAGTTTGGGGAATTTACTATGGAATACAACCTATGGGGGAGGACAAGATGAACCGGGTTTTACTATTGATGTTTGTTATGATGGAGGATATATTATTGGTGGAGAAAAAATTGATGTGCCGAGTGATAATATTGACAACTGGGTTATAAAGGTGGATAGTGTCGGAAATATAGAATGGGATACAACTTTTGGTGGGCCCTTTGAAGACTTAGGCACATTTGTAAAGCAGACGCAGGATAGCGGTTATATTGTCGGAGGTGGTTACTCCCTTTATGAAGTTCCACCTGACTTTTATCAGTCAAAGCCAAGAGTGATAAAGCTAGACAATTTGGGAAATGTTGAGTGGGATAATCTGTATGGTCCGGCACGTTTTGCTGGGCATGTGCTAGTGATTGATGAACTTCCTGATGGTGCTTTTATTGTAGCAGGCCAATCGAATAACAATTTAGGCACACCGACTGGTAACGGTTGGGCGGTCAGCTTTACCTTACAAATTTCCGCTCAAGGAGATAGTATCTGGTATAGAGAGCACGAATACGACACTTGTATTAAAAATGATGATTATCTAAGGGATATGAAACCAACAAGCGATGGAGGTTTTATTACAGCTGGATTTTTTAGTCCTAGGCCAGTTACCCCTTGTAACGATACCGGAAATCAAGACATGTGGGTACTAAAGCTTGACAGTTGCGGGTGTGCATATGCTGGTTGTGATAGTGCGTGTCAACAGTTGGTTGGTGTAGAAGAGTTGCAAGACGAAGAGTCGAAAATTTTGATCTATCCAAATCCGTTCAGTTTCCAAGCAACCGTGCAATTTGATAAGGTTACCGCTGACGCTGAACTAACGATATATGACGTTACTGGAAGATTGTTAAGGAAATACTCTATCCCTAAAAATCAGAACAGCTTAACCCTCGTTGGGGAAGAGATCGGCACTGGAATATTCTTTCTTCAGTTGAGTCAAGAGCATTCGGTGATAGCTTCCCAAAAAGTGATTATCAATAAGTAAATCTTATCAGGTGAACTCGTATATGGAGTTTATTTCTACACCTTGGTTTCTGAAGGGTATAAGGTTGAAACCTGAAAGTTGATCTATATCGAGTAACAAGACGTTAATTTGAAGAGGCTATTCCCCATATTTATTCTTTGTGGCTTGTTAGTGAGTGCTAATGCCCAGCAGGTTTATTTTAATCAGCGTTATCATTTTAGTGGGCAAGAGGTAGTTTGGAGTGTATTAGAGTTAGATTYGGGGTATCTGTGCGCCGTCGGGGCAGGTGCAAGTGATGAAGGACTCCTACTTTACTTTTTGGACAGTGCAGGAAATAAGCTGACCGAAAAATTCTACTCGGAATCTGGGAGTTCTTTTTATGCAGGTTTGTCAGGGTCTTTAATTAAAACCAGTGATGGTGGTTTTGCCCTAGGTGGGAGTATGGATATGGGACTCACCAGCCATCCAATGTTGTGGCGATTTGACGCCAACGGGGATACCTTGTGGACTAAAACATACGGATCTTCTGCTTATGATCAAATTGGGTATCAGTGCAAGCAAACACCTGATGGAGGTTTTGTAATAATAGGAGTTACAGACAAGTTAGGAACTAATGACATTCTGCTGATTAAAACCGATAGCTTGGGCAATTTAGAATGGGATACAACCTATGGAGGATCGGGGGATGAAAGTGGATTTGGAGTTATAGTGTGTAATGATAATGGCTATTTGTTGAGTGGCTTTACAAACAGCTTTGGAGCAGGTGGGAATGATGCTTATATTATTAAGGTTAATGAAACTGGCACCGTTCAATGGAGCCAAACCTATGGAGATGCGAATGACAATGGTGGCTTTCATATCTCACAAACCTCTGACGGTGGATATATCTGTGCGGGAGCTTTATTTCAATTTACTTTAAGTACTTCTTTTGATCAAACAAAGGCGTACTTAATGAAAATTGATAGCGTTGGTAATATTGAATGGGATAAGACTTATGGGCCTACAAGATTTGCAAGTGGTGGTGGTGAAGTACATGAATTACCAGATGGTAGCTTTGTGACAGCTGGCCAATCCAATAATAACAAAGGTACACCCAATGGTAACGGTTGGGCTATCGGGTTTACATTAAAAGTGTCTTCACAAGGGGATAGCATCTGGTATAGAGAGCACGAATATGATACGTGTATTAAAAACGATGATTTTATAAGAGACATGAAGCCAACAAGTGACGGCGGCTTTATTGTGGCAGGATTTTTTGGCCCACGTTCTTCCTCTCCTTGCTTTGATACAGGAGGTCAAGACATGTGGGTACTAAAACTGGATAGTTGCGGGTGTGCGTATGCTGGTTGTGATAGTGCGTGTCAACAGCTAGTTGGTGTAGAAGAGTTGCAAGACGATGTGGCGAAAATCCTGATCTATCCAAATCCATTCAGTTCCCAAGCAACTGTACAATTTGATAAGCTTACCGCTGACGCTGAACTAATGATATATGATGTCACTGGAAGATTGTTAAGGAAATACTCTATCCTCAAAAATCAGAACAGCGTAACCCTCGATGGGGAAGAGATCGGCACTGGAATATTCTTTGTTCAGTTGCGTCAAGAACATTCCGTTCTTGCTTCCCGAAAAGTGATCATTACCGAATGACGATTATTGGGCGAACTCCAATAAGGTGTTTATTTTTATACCCGGTTTCCAGCTGGTATAAGGTTGAAACCAAAAAGATGATCCATATCGAGTAACAAAAACTTAATTTGAAGAAGCTATTATCCATATTTATTCTTTGTGGCTTTCTAGTGAGCGCTAATGCGCAACATGTCTATTTCAATGAGCGATACCATTTCAGTGGGCAGGAGGTAATTTGGAGTGTATTAGAGTTAGAGTCAGGGTATCTGTGCGCCGTCGGGGCAGGTACAAGTGATGAAGGACTCCTACTTTATTTTTTGGACAGTGCAGGAAATAAGCTAACCGAAAAGTTCTACTCGGAATCTGGGAGTACTTTCTATGCAGGTTTTACAGGGTCTTTAATTAAAACCAGTGAAGGTGGTTTTGCGCTAGGTGGGAGCATGGATACGGGACTCACCAGCAATGCAATGTTGTGGCGATTTGACGAAAACGGAGATACCTTGTGGACTAAAACGTACGGATCTCCTGCTTATGATCAAGTTGGGAATCAGTGCAAGCAAACGCCTGATGGAGGTTTTGTAATAATAGGCGCTACGGACAAATTAGGAACTAATGACATTCTGCTGATTAAAACCGATAGCTTGGGCAATTTAGAATGGGATACAACCTTTGGTGGCCCAGGAGCACAGTCTGGATTTACAATACTGGTAACGAGCGAGGGGAATTATCTATTCCGGGGTAGCGATTCTGTTTATATGGTAGACCAATCAGGCAACATCTTGTGGAAGAAGATATATACTGGATCGTTTGCCTACTTTATAGAGACTTCGAACGGATATTTTGTTGGCTGTGGTGGGGAATTTGATACCTTTTTATCTGGATCTTTTCAACAAAATTGGCCGACCATTATTAAAATAGACACTGCGGGTACAGTTATTTGGCAAAAGAGGTATGGCCCTTCCCGCTTTGTTGCCGGGTTAAATTCAATATGGGAATTACCAGATGGTAACTTCGTTGCTGCAGGTCAATCCAACAACAATATGGGAACACCAAATGGAAATGGTTTTCCAATCGGTTTTATCTTGAAAGTATCAGCCCAAGGAGACAGTATATGGTACAGGGAGCATGAATACGATACCTGTATCAAAAATCAAGATTATATCCGTGATATGAAACCAACAAGCGATGGTGGTTTCATTACAGCTGGATTTTTCGCTCCACGTACTTCATCTCCTTGCCTTGATACAGGAGGTCAGGACATGTGGGTAATGAAGCTAGACAGTTGTGGATGCGCTTATCCAGGATGTGACAGTATGTGCTCACAGTTGGTCGGAATAGAAGACTTTCAATTTAACAATACAACATTAACTTTAAAGATTTACCCGAACCCAGCTAGTAATATGACCACGGTAAGAATACCGAATAGCGGAGAGGGAACAAGGCCCTCTTTCGCAAATGCTTCGGTGGGTAAAAATTACCACTTAAGAGTTTACGATATCACCGGCAGGGAGCTAAAGAGCTATACCATGCACAATCAACCGACAATAACCATCAACACCAAGGAGTTGGGTTCGGGGCTTTATTTTCTTCGCTTGTCCGCTTTAGGCGGAAAGCAAGATGGTAGGATGCTGGGAAGCGGCAAGCTCTTAGTGGAATGACATCTATGCTCTTCCATAACCTGGGTATTGGAATACAAACGCAGGGGCAATCCTTTTTTAACTCTAATGCCGGTCTCCAGATCAAATGCAACGATTTTAATTATCCAGTTAATTTTTTCGACTTGTTGAATGTTACAGGCAGTATTTTTGATCCTCAGGGTACCTGTGACCCTGATGGGTTAGACGGGTCTTTACCAGCTGGTAACATATTCAGTCATACCTGTAATTCTTTTGAAGGGGATGCATTTGCCAATACAAGTTCATTCTTCAAATACAATCATCACGATGATGCGTTAAGAACACCCCAGGCAAATTGCTTCAGTAGCCCGGAAATAGATACAACTAATTGTAAGGTTGATTATATTAATAAGCAATCTGCCTGTCCTTCCAATTTTACCATAAGTGGAGATCCTTGCGGCTTCGGCCCTGGACCATGCGGTCCGGTTATCGTTAAGCTGAAAGGTAAAACAGCAGAGCTGAGAACGGCTTTTGATTCTTTGCTCGATGGTGGAAATACAGCCGGATTACTGGCCACAGTTGCAACCCAATCATCTGGCCATGTTAAAAATGCATTGATGAACGCAGCACCTTACGTTTCTGACACAGTGTTGCTCGCATACCTGAATAAACCCACCAAAGGCAAAGGTCATGTAGCGCCGGGCCATGTTAAAGAGGTTATTGTAGCTAATTCTCCCGTGACTGGAACGGTGAAAGCGGCGACGGATAACAGAAATCTGCCCATAGGCATACAAAACCAGATTGATGCGGCGCAAATTGGAACTTCTCCGAGGCGGGAGCTAGAACAGGAGATTGCCTTTTTTGAGAATCAATTGAGCTTGAAATTAAACTCTCTGAGTAGATTCTTCTTGTATGACTCGCTAGCTGTTGACGGGGTTGATTCTGTGATTGATATATTGAAAAGCCAGGACGGAATTGACCGGGAATTACAACTCACTGAAGCTTATATAGAGGCAGAGCGGTTAACTGAAGCGAAATTGGAATTGGATAAATTGGACCTTAAAGGTGGCTTTGCCAACTTCTGTAAGATCAACCTCATCATCATTGACATTTTTGAAGACGGTGCCTCGTTTGATACCCTGATTGCCGACACCACTTTGAAACTTACTGTGGAAGGCATCGCCAGTGATACGCTAGAGCATGGATACCTACAGGCCAGGGCGATCTTGTCAATGGTGTTCGGTACAAGGTTCCCTGAACACATTGAGCCATTACCTCAGCAACAGCAATTAAAAACATACGGTGATAGTGAAGGCGGTAATAACGAGGAAGTCACGAATCTGCTGACGCTTGAAGATGATCCGACGGCAAAGGAATGGGTCAAGGTATATCCCAATCCAGCGGATAAAATAGTTACTATCGATTATTTATTCTCTTCAGATGCAAACAATGTGGAACTTAGGGTTTACAATGTATTTGGAACACAGGTATTTAAGAGGGAAATACAGCAACAAAAAGGAACTATCGAACATGATATATCCAGCCTACCCCAGGGAATCTATCTATACACGATAACAGAAAATGGAACAGCTGTTAGCAAGGAGAATATAATGATAGTAAGATAACCTGAACAATATCACCAAAATATACGTTGTAGGAAGATGACAAAGTCAATATCAATATTGATTGTGATAAGCGGATTGTTAATATCTAAAACAAGTCATGCTCAGCAGGTTTATTTCAATAACAGGTATGATTTCAATGGAAGCCAGGAAGTTATATGGTCAGTATTGGAAACGGATAGCGGATATCTCTGTGCTGCCGGTGTAGGCGCGGGAGAAATACTTTTACTTTCTCTAGACACGTTAGGCAACACCGTCGAGGAGAAACCCTATGGCAAAACAGGGGGCACCCTTTTTCCAGGTCTTTCCGGTTCACTGATTAAGACTGCTGATGGTGGCTTTGCCTTAGGAGGAAGTATCGACTTGGGAAATGTGAGCAATGCAATGTTATGGCGGTTTGATAAGAACCTGGATACTGTGTGGACAAAAACATATGGAACTCCGATTTATAGTCAAATTGGCTATCAATGCAAGCAAACACCTGATGGTGGCTTTGTAATAATCGGGGTAACAGATCAGTTCGTGGGTAATGATATTCTATTAATCAAGACTGACAGTTTGGGTGATCAGCAGTGGCAAAGAGCCTATGGGGGTAGTGCAACTGAATCAGGATTGTCCATCAATCTCACCTTAGACAATGGATATATATTAGGAGGAAGCACCAAAAGTTTTGGGGCAGGTGGAGCCGATATGTACGTGATAAAAGTAGACAGCTTGGGAAATCAACAATGGGACACAACATTTGGGGGTATTTATGATGACGGAGCCGCTAGGGTTATGCAAGCCTCTGATGGTGGATACCTCATTGGAGGAGCTATCGGCCAATATATCTTATCAAGTTCGTTTACTCAGCGACAGCCACTTATTGTTAAACTGAATAGCCAAGGTGTTATAGAATGGGAAAAAGGATATGGCCCGGCAAGATATTTAACATCGACACTATCAATTCATGAGCAGAGTGACGGAAGCTTTGTTGCAGCAGGGCAATCCAATAACAGCAGGGGAATTGTAGCTGGTAGTGGATGGGCTATCGGCTTCATATTAAAGGTAACAGGTCAAGGTGATAGTGTGTGGTACAGAGAACATGAATATGATACGTGTTATAAAAATGATGACTTTTTAAGAGATATGAAACCAACAAATGACGGAGGTTTTGTCACTGCAGGTTTTTTTGGACCTCGTACTGCACCACCTTGTAATGATACAGGTAGTCAAGACATGTGGGTATTAAAACTTGACAGTTGCGGGTGTGCCTATGCTGGTTGTGATAGTGCTTGTCAACAGTTGGTTGGTGTAGAAGAGTTGCAAGACGATGAGGCGAAAATCCTGATCTATCCAAATCCATTCAGTTCCCAAGCAACCGTTCAATTTGATAGGCTTACCACTGACGCTGAACTAATGATATATGATGTCACTGGAAGATTGGTGAGCAAATATGCTATACGCAAAAATTTAAACAGCCTAACCCTCGTTGGAAAAGAGATCGGTACTGGAATATTCTTTCTGCAATTGAGTCAAGAACATTCGGTGATAGCTTCCCAAAAAGTGATCATCAATAAGTAAATCTTATCAGGTGTACTCAAATATGGAGTTTATTGTTACACGCTGGTTTCTGACGGGAATAAGGTTGAAACCAGGAAGATGATTCATATCGAGTAACAAAACGTTAATTTGAAGAGGCTATTCCCCATATTTATTCTTTGTGGTTTGCTGGCGAGCGCTAATGCACAACAGGTCTATTTCAATAATAGGTATGATTATAATGAAAGCGCTGAGGTGATTTGGTCTGTTTTAGAATCTGAAAGTGGATATATATGTGCGGTGGGTACGGGAAAAATACTCCTTCTTTCTTTAGACACTTTGGGAAACAAGGTGTGGGAGAAACCCTTTGGAAAACCTAATGAAACTTATTTTGCAGGAACTTCGGGTTCCTTAGTGCCAACCTTTGATGGAGGCTATGCGTTAGGGGGAAGTGTAGATGATTCAACTGGAAACAACCAGGCCTTATTGGTTAAGTTTGATGCAACGGGCGATACTGTATGGACAAAAAGATATGGGGGGGCGGGGTTTGATACTTTCCGGCAATGCAAGCAAACTCCGGATAGTGGATTTATATTGATCGGAGCTACTAGTTCGGGAGGCGGTGATATCTTGTTAATCAAGACTGATAGCCTGGGCAACCTTCAGTGGCAGCGAACTTATGGGGGCAGTGGAAACGAATCTGGCCTTACGGTTGATTTGACAATTGATAACGAATATATTTTAGGAGGATATACAAATAGTTTTGGGGCGGGTGGATTTGATACCTATGTAATTAATGTTAATGATACGGGTGGGTTTAAGTGGAGCAAAACATACGGTAGTACGGAGGATGACAATGCTGCCAACATTATTCAAACATCAGATTCTAATTACATTATCTCAACTGCTAGGTATCATTCCAATATATTCAGTACCAATGACAGAAAGCAAATTGAAGTCATAAAAATAGATACCTCTGGTACTGTAATATGGGACAAGACATACGGCCCGGCCAGGTTTGCCGCAGGGCCCAATGATATTTACGAGCTTAGCGATGGAAGCTTTATCATATCCGGCCAAATAAACGATGCCAGTAGCGTCTTAGGGCAACCGGAAGGGATGCTATTAAAAATTAGTGCACAAGGAGACAGCTTATGGTGGAGGACTTATGAATTATTCCCAGGCCCCTCCAGCCAGAATTACCTCAGAAATGTTCAACCTACATTGGATGGTGGTTTTATAGCGGCGGGATTTGCTTTACCGGTATCACCTGATACTGGTACCCAGGATATGTGGGTGCTAAAACTGGATAGTTGCGGCTGTGCCTATGTAGGCTGTGATAGTGCGTGTCAGGAGTTGGTGGGCATTGAAGAAACCACCACCCCTGCAAGTTTAACGCTAAAGATTTACCCGAACCCTGCTAGCGGTATGGCCACGGTAAGAATACCAAACGAGGAACAAGGAATAAAGAATTACCAGTTGAGTATTTACAACATTACCGGCAAACAGGTAAAGAGATACGCAATGCAAAACCAGCCCACCCTTACTATCAATACCAAAGAGTTGGGTTCGGGGCTTTATTTTCTTCGCTTGAAACAAGAAGGCAGGATGCTGGGAAGTGGCAAGCTTGTAGTGGAATGACAGCTATGGTATTTCACGATCTGGGTGTTGGTATACAAACGCAGGGGCAATCTGGATTTAACTCTAATGCCGGTCTCCAGATCAAATGCAACGATTTTAATTATCCAGTTAATTTTTTCGACTTGTTGAATGTTACAGGCAGTATTTTTGATCCT